>JADFGZ010000010.1 GCA_022567475.1 Acidobacteriota bacterium
GCCTCTCCTTGAACCTCCTTCCGAATTATTTCTACGACATCCGGGTTCGCCAGGGTCGTGACGTCTCCCGTGTCCATGGTGTTTGAGATGGCGGCGAGCACGCGACGCATGATCTTTCCCGATCGGGTCTTCGGCAGGTCCGGCACGATATGAACCTGCTTCGGTCGAGCGAACTTTCCAATCATAGATTCCAGGGTGGTGACAATCTTCCCCGCGACCCGCTTTTCGTCCGTGGTGCCCGGCTTCAGAGAAACGTAGACCACAGGCATCCGGCCTCGGATCTCGTCGACGATCGGGACAACTGCCGCCTCCGCCACTTCCGGGACTGTGAGACAAGCCGACTCGAGCTCTTTGGTGCCCAGGCGGTGGCCGGCCACGTTGATTACATCGTCGACCCGGCCCAAGATGCGATAGTAGCCGTCCGGAGCGAGCAGGCACGCGTCCGAGGCAAAATAGGGCCAGTCGCGCCAGTCCTTGCTCTCCCGGTTTTTGCAGTATTTCGCATAGTACTGTTGCGTAAAGCGGTCGTTGTCCTTCCAAATGGTCTGCATGATCCCGGGCCAGGGATTCCGGATGGAGATATTGCCCGCCGCGCTGGAACCGGCTGGGACCTCGTGGCCGTGCTCGTCATAAATGATCGGATAGATACCGAGAGCGGGCGGTCCCGTGCTGCCGGGCTTCATCGGATCGAGGGCGGGTTTCGTGGAACAGAGGAAACCGCCGGTCTCCGTCTGCCACCAAGTGTCCACAATGGCGGCTTCCCCCTTGCCGACGACATCGTAATACCACCGCCAGGTCTCGGGCTCGATCGGCTCGCCGACCGTGGTCATGTGCTTGAAATGGTATTGGTACTTTTTGGGCTCATCCGGGCCGACCTTCCTTAGCATGCGGATCGCCGTCGGCGAGGTATGGAAGATATTGACATCCAGCTGTTCGGCGATTCGCCAAGCCCGCCCCGCATCCGGATAGGTGGGAACACCTTCATAGATGACGCTGGTGGCGGCCAAGGCCAGCGGGCCATAAACGATGTAAGAATGACCCGTGATCCAACCGATATCCGCCATGCACCAGTAGACGTCCTCGGGATGAATGTCTAGGTAATACTTGGAGGTTCCTGTGACATAGGCCATGTAGCCGCCGGTCCGGTGCTGACAACCCTTGGGCTTGCCGGTTGTCCCGCTCGTGTACATCAGGAAAAGGGGATCTTCCGCATCCATCGAAACCGGCTCGACTTTCTTGTTCTTGAAATCCTTCAGGACCTCATCCATGAAATAATCGCGGCCTTTCACCATGGGCTTCGCCGACATATACTCGCCTCGGCGGCGCCGCCAAACGAGGACTTTGTCAATTTTCTGCCCTTCCTTCTTAGCGGTTTCCGCGGCGATGTCGGCGCTCGATTTGTGATCTACAACCTTCCCGTTCCGATAGTAGCCATCGGCGTAAATCATGACGCGGCTTCCGGAGTCGGCCGCGCGAAGGCCGGCGGATTCGCCGCTGAATCCTCCGAATACCACGGAGTGGATGATGCCCAGCCGTGCGCAGGCCAACATCGTGATCGGCAACTCCAGAATCATGGGCATGTGAAGCGTGACGCGGTCGCCCGCCTTGAGCCCACAGAAGTCGCGCAACACCGCTGCCACTTCGTTCACCCGAACATACAGTTCCTGATATGTGAGGGCGTAAACCGGCTCGTCCTCCGGTTCAGGGACAAAAATGAGCGCGGCCTTATTCTTGTACTTCGCTACGTGCCGATCCACGCAGTTGTAACAGGCATTGAGCTTTCCGCCCACAAACCATTTCCAAAAAGGCGGGTTGCTGGTATCCAGCGTGGTGGACCAGTACCGATCCCAGGTCAGCATGTCAGCATATTCTCTGAAGCATTCCGGGAAATTTTCTTCCTTGAACCGTTCCACGATGTTGGGGTCCACGAGATTCGCCTGCCCGATGAACTTTGCATCGGGACGCACATACTCCTCTTCCTTCCAGTGGACGGCAATTTGTGCCTCGCTAACCTTAACCTTGGTTCCTCGTTCAACCTTTGAACGGGTAGCCATAATTACAACCTCCTTTTTTCCCCTGCTTTAACATTTGTCATATTCTATTTCTATGCAAGCCTTATGTATTGGCAAAAGGAAGAAAAACTGGCGACGGAGGAAGCAAAGGCCTCTCGTGTTCTGGGGGATGCTTCCGCTTTCTTCTTCGACGCCATTGGGCCTCCTTACTTCTATGCGGGTGGAGTGTGATTCAACCGGCCGCAGAGAGCATCCGCCATCTGCCGGGGCATATTATGGGATGAGAGATCGATTGAGACAAGGGTTTTCTGGCGGTGGCGGCCAGCGAATTGACAGGGTTCCAGCGAATTGTCAAGGTTGAGGATATGCTTGACCCTTCTTTTGTTCCATGCCAAATGGTGTCCGGCTATCCTTTTCCGTACGGGTTGACACTATGCCTGGTTTCCGGCACCTCTCAAAGGATTTTTGGATGAGGTTCGGTATGAGCTTTTGGAATCTCAGCCGCGTTCCGGAGCCGGAGGAAATGGATGAGGCAGAGCAGGTGGAGAGCTACAGCTCTGCGGCCACTGCCCGGCATCTGGACGCGATTGACAATACGTTTGTCGAGCATCTGCTCCGCCTGTTCGTAACACAGGAAACAGCGCCCGGCGTCCTCGCGTGGGGATTGGATGTAGGCACGGGGCCGGCACAGATCCCCATCAAGGTGCTGGCCAAGGTTCCGGGCCTCAAAATAATCGGCCTGGACCGTTCGCAGAACATGCTGGCCCGCGCCCGCCGGAATGCGGAACGGGCGGGCGTGGCGGACCGGCTGGCTCTTTCTGTAGGCGACGGCCACTCGCTGCCGTTCCCGGAGGGTATGTTTTCCATCGTGCTGTGCAATTCCATGTTGCACCATGCCCGCCGGCCCGTGCAGTTGTTGCGGGAGATGGCGCGGGTTGCCGCGCCCGGCGCTGCGGTGCTCTTGCGAGACCTCCGGCGCCCCTCGCGCCCGTTGTTGCGCTGGCATCTGTGGCGGCATGGCAGGCGCTACCGGGGGCTGATGAGGGAATTGTTTCAGAACAGCGTGCGAGCGGCTTATACGCTGGAAGAATTGGAGCAATTCCTGCAGGAGGCGCGACTGGAGAGGGTTCGGGCCTTTCGTTACCGGGGGGCACACATTGGGTTCGAGCGGAGGGAACAACGCTAGTGCAGGCCTGCGTGAGTGCCGCAAGCCCGTTTTTAATTGACAAAACGGGGACCATGCGGTAGCTTTGGAAAATCATGGTTCTTATGCTGCACCTCCACCGACACCACCATCGCTGCGATGCGTGCCAGCCGAACCGTGCCTTCTGAATTTATTTTCTAGTTTGGAATCGGCCGACCCGCTGGCACGCGCCCAGTGGGTTTTTTATTTTCCGTAAAGAGAGGAAGAAAACGTGACAGCAGAAGCTGCGTTGCAAATCGATTTCGGCAAAGGGGACGGTCTGCTCCCCGCCGTGATCCAGGAATCCGGAACGGGAAGAGTTTTGATGCTGGGCTACATGAACTCGGAAGCGTTGCAAAAGACGCTCGAATCCGGCCACGTCACATTTTTCAGCCGTTCCCGCAACAAACTTTGGGTCAAGGGAGAAAGCTCGGGCCACGTCTTGAAGGTCCGGGAGGTCCAGGTGGATTGCGATCAGGATGCGCTGGTGGTGCTGGCGGAACAGCTCGGCCCCGGAACTTGCCACAGGGGATACCGCTCTTGTTTTTATCGCCGGATTCAGGACGGAGCGCTGGTGGAAACCGAGCGCCCGGCATTTGATCCTCGCCAGGTTTACGGAAGTTCCTCCGCCAGCCCTTCCCCGGCAGGAAGACCGGCAAAATCCAACCGCAAGGAGTGATCGCGATGCCTAAACTTCGGCTGGGTATTCCCAAAGGCAGCCTCCAGGAAGCAACCTTCGATTTGTTGCGGCGTGCCGGATACTACATTCAGGTAAGTTCCCGCTCTTATTTTCCCTCGGTGGACGACGAGGAGATGGAGTGCGTGCTGATTCGAGCCCAGGAGATGGCCCGCTACGTGGAAGACGGTGTTCTGGACGCCGGGCTGACGGGCCGGGATTGGGTGCTCGAAAACAATGCGGAGGTGGTCGAGGTGGCCGACCTCGTGTATGCAAAGCAAAGTTTTAGCAAGGTCCGCTGGGTGCTGGCCGTCCCGGAGTCCTCTCCCATCCGAGGCCCCCAGGACCTCAACGGAAAGGTGGTTGCCACGGAGCTGGTGAAGGTGACCGAAAAGTACCTGGCAGGTCACGGCGTCCGCGCCAAGGTGGAGTTTTCCTGGGGCGCAACGGAGATGAAGCCGCCCGAGCTGGCCGACGCCATCGTGGAAGTCACCGAGACCGGCTCCTCGCTGCGAGCGAACAAGCTGAAGATTGTCGATACCGTGATGGAATCAAACACCGTCCTCATCGCCAATTGCTCCTCCTGGAAGGACGGATGGATCAAAGAGAAATTGGGCAATATCAAGATGCTGCTGGAAGGAGCCATGCTGGCCCACGGCAAAGTCGGCCTGATGCTGAACATACCCAAGGAGAAGCTCGCCGATGTCCTGGCGGTGTTGCCGGCGCTGAAGCGTCCCACCATCTCGGATTTGAGCGAGTCTGGCTGGGTGGCGATCAATACGGTTCTGGAGGAAAAGCTCGTTCGGGTGATTATTCCGAAACTCAAAAAGGCCGGCGCGGAAAATCTTGTGGAATATCCGCTGAATAAAATCGTCATGTAGGCAATTCCTCCGTTTACCGTGGGCTTTGCCACCAACAGGCAGCATGACCATGCCAATAACCCAATATCCCATTCCGATTCTTTCCACCCGAAACCGGGGGCATCTGCAGAGGATTTTCTCCCGTCGCGCCCAGCGTTTGGAGGAGGCCGAGCGGGCGGTGGCTCCTCTGATTCGGGCCGTGGTCAAAGAAGGCGACCGCGCCCTGGTCCGCTACGCCCGCAGGTGGGACGGCTTTGAGGGAAAACCGGCTGAACTGGCCGTCTCTCGCCGCCGGATTGCAGAAGCCAAACGGGCCGTGCCGGCGGGATTTTCCGTGGCGGTGCGGAAGGCGGCACAAAACATCCGGCGCTACTGCCGCTGGCAGATGCCGCGTCAGTGGCAGCGCAACATGAACTCCGGCGTCCGGGTGGGGCAATTGATCCGGCCGCTGGAGAGCGTGGGATGTTACATCCCTGGCGGGCGGTATCCGCTCCCCTCGACGCTGCTCATGACGGCGATTCCGGCGCAGGTGGCCGGTGTGAAGCGGGTGGTGGTCACTACTCCGCGTCCCGCCCCGGAAATTTTAGTTGCGGCGGACGTGCTCGGTATTCAGGAAATCTATACCGTGGGAGGGGCTCCGGCGATTGCCGCCCTGGCTTATGGCACAAAGACAGTCGCTGCCGTCTCGAAGATTGTCGGGCCGGGGAATGCGTACGTGGCGGCAGCCAAGCGGCTGGTGGCGCGCGACACGGCGATCGACTTCGTGGCCGGGCCGACCGAGGTGCTGCTCATCGCCGAGGATGGCAACCCGGCATGGCTGGCGGCCGACCTGCTGGCTCAGGCCGAGCATGACCGGGACGCCACAGCGGTTCTGCTGACGCCGTCGGCAAAGCTCGCGCAGGCCGTTGCGCGGGCCGCTGGACAGCAGTTGAAATCCTTGCCCACGGGGAGTCCCGCCGCCAGCGCACTGCGGCGCAACGGAGCGATTGTGGTCGTTCGCGATCTGGATGAGGCCATTTCGCTGGCCAATCGTTTTGCGCCCGAGCATCTCTGGGTGCCTGCGGGCTTTCCTTTGGGACGGATTGACAACGCCGGAGGGATTTTTGTGGGGCCGTTCAGTCCGGAAGCGGCCGGGGATTATGCCGCCGGACCGAATCATGTTCTGCCCACCGGCGGCATCGCCCGCCTGCGCGGAGGACTCTCCGTGCAGGACTTTGTGAAGATCATATCGGTGCAGCAACTGCAACCGGCCGGCTTGCGGAGGCTGGCTCCCACGATTACAAGCCTGGCTCGCGGCGAGGGCCTGGAAGCCCATGCCCGGTCGGTGGAAATTCGATTGCGACATTGAAACATTGAGACACTGAGACCTGGATGACGAAAAGCGGATACCGGCTCAAACCGCGCCCTTCCATTGTGCGTATGGACCCCTACCGTCCTCCGAGCAGCGGGCGGGACGGGAAGGTTCGCCTGGATTTCAACGAGAATACCGTGGGCTGCTCGGCGCGCGTGCTGCGGCTGCTCAGGAAAATTCCTGCCGCCGGGTTTGCGGTCTACCCCGAGTATGAAAAGGCTTTGCCGAAATTCGCGCGGCATTTCGGGGTGAGCGCCGGCCAGCTCACGTTAACCAATGGCACCGATGAGGCCATCCAATTGGTTGTCAACACGTTCGTCAATGCCGGGGATCGCGTCGTGGTGCTGCGGCCCAGCTATGCCATGTATCGCTTTTACGCGCAGGTGGCAGGCGCCCGCATCGAAGAAGTAAAATACCTTCCCGACATGAGCTTTCCGGAACAGAAGCTCCTGAAGTCGGTCCGCGCCGGCGCGCGGGCGGTTTTCCTGGCCAACCCCAACAACCCGACGGGGACCTCGGCTTCTCCGGCGCAACTCAGATCGTTGTTGCAAGCGGCGCCGCGGGCTGCGGTTTTGGTCGATGAGGCTTATTTTGAATTTTTTGGCCAGACGGTTGTTCCCTGGATTTCGCGCTACCGGAATCTGTTTGTCTCGCGCACTTTTTCCAAAGCGTACGGTCTGGCGGCGCTGCGGTTGGGCTGCTTGTTTTCCGGAGCGGACAACATGCGGGCGATTCGGAAGGGACAGTCTCCCTACAGCGTCAATTCCGTTGCGGTCGCCTCGGCGCTGGAAGCGATTCGGGACGCCTCCTTTGTGAAGCGCTATGTCGCAGAAGTCCTGCGCGCCCGCCGGATACTCTGCGAAGAACTCGATGCCATGGGGTTGCGGCACTTCCCGAGCGACGCCAATTTTGTGCTGGTCCGTTTCGGCCCAGCCGCCGCCAGCGTATCCCGGCGGTTGCGGGAGCAGGGAATCCTGGTCCGCGACCGCAGCTACGAAATCTCCGGATGCGTGCGCATCACGGTCGGCACCGTTCCGCAGACCCGCAAGCTTGTTGAAAATCTGCGCCGTATCTGGCAAACGGGCGGGAGCTCCGCGAGCAGGGCCAAGGCCGGTGGCCGCAGCCGTATGAAACGGCGTATTGGGTGAAATATTTCTTTAGGGAGAGTTGCGAATTCAGAGCTTGCTGGTTTTTGACATGGACGGAGTTTTGGTGGACGTCACAAACTCCTATCGCCAGACGATTATTGAAGTTGTGAAGCATTTCACCGGCACCGTGAAGGACTTCACCGGCACAGAGATAAGCAACACAGAGATAAGCAACCAGGATATCCAGGTTGCCAAGAACCGCGGAGGGGCCAACAACGACTGGGACCTGACGCTGGAGTTGGTGCGCGAGCGGGGCGGTTCTCCAACCCGCCAGGAGGTGGTCCGAATCTTCCAGCAGATATACCTCGGCAACAACCATGACGGCCTGATCGCCAGGGAGCAATGGCTGCCCCGCGGCCAATTGCTCGAGCGGTTGTCCCGCCGTTTCCGGCTGGCGCTGTTTACCGGAAGGGAGCACGGCGAGGCATTGTTCACGCTGTCCAAATTTGCGCCGGATGTCGTCTTCGATCCTGTTGTGGGGATGGAGGACGTCGAGCGGGAAAAGCCCGATCCGGAGGGTCTGCTGAAGATTGTGGAGAAAATAAAACCCAAAGAAGTATTCTACGTAGGCGACACGACGGATGATTGCCGCGCCGCGCGCGCCGCCCATGTGCCCTTCATTGGAGTGGTCGGACCGGAAAATCCCTTGGGAGCGGAGCTGGAGCGGCTTTTCCGGCGGGAGGGAGCCAAGGCGGTGATCTCCGACGTCAACGAATTGGAGCGGGTATTGCCATGAAAAAAAAACCGGTGCGTCCCCGCACTGCGCGGGTGGAGCGCAACACCACGGAGACCAAAATCCGCGCCCGGCTGACCCTGGAGGGGAAGGGGAAATACAAGGTTCAAACCGGCATCCGGTTTCTGGATCACATGCTGGAGCTGTTCGCCAAGCACGGCGGCTTTGATCTGGAGTTGCGCGCCAAGGGCGATCTGGACGTGGACCAGCATCACACGGTGGAAGATGTGGGGATCGTCCTGGGGCAATGTTTTCGCCAGGCTCTGGGCGACCGTCGCGGAATCAACCGCGCCGGGTACTTTCTGATGCCTTTGGATGAAAGCCTGGCGGTGGCGGCGGTGGATCTATCCGGAAGACCTTATCTGGTTTGCCGCGCTCGTTTTCCCCAGCCGCGGGTGGGCGATCTGCAAACGGAGTTGATCGAGGACTTTTTCCAGGGCTTTGTGACTCACGCGGGGGCGAACCTGCACTTGAAGCTCCTCTACGGGCGGTCCACACACCACGGTGTGGAGGCGATGTTCAAGACCTTCGCCCGCGCCCTGAAGATGGCCGTTTCGTTTGATGCACGGCTGAAAAAGGAGCTGCCCAGCACGAAGGGATTACTATGATCTCGGTGGTCGATTACGGCGCGGGCAATCTGCGTTCGGTTGAAAACGCGTTGCGGTATTTGCAGGTCCCCTTTGCCACCACTTCCCAGGCCGGCGAGGTGAGCCGGGCGTCGGCGATTATATTGCCGGGCGTCGGCCATTTCGGCCACATGATGCGTTCGCTCGAAAGCTTGGGATTGATTCCGCTGCTGCGCGAGGCCATTGGCAAAGATGTGCCCTACCTGGGAATCTGTCTCGGCATGCACGCTTTGTATGAGGGAAGCGAAGAAGCTCCCGCCCTTCCGGGGCTGGGAGTTTTGCAGGGCGGCATCCGGCGCTTTCCCGAAGGATTGAAAGTGCCGCAGATGGGATGGAATCAATTGCAGGTAACGCCCGGCACACGGCTCTTCCAGGGTGTGGAGGACGGGCCGTTCGTGTATTTTGCCCACGCCTATTACTTGCCTGTGGATGAGGATGAAGCTTCCCGGGACCGGGAGTCCCCGCCGGTGGCCGCGCTCGCCGACTACGGATCGAATTTTGTGGCGGCCGTCGAGAGGGACAACATCTTCGGCACACAGTTCCATCCGGAGAAATCCGGAGAGATCGGGTTGCGGATACTGCGCAATTTTGCCGTGCTCAGCCAGGACCAGGCCAAGCTCCAATCCCCATCGCGAGGCGGCAGCCGTGTTGGCTAAGCGAATCATCGCCTGTCTGGACGTGAAGGAAGGCAGGGTGGTCAAAGGAACCCAATTCGTCCAGTTGCGGGATGCCGGAGACCCTGCGGAGTTGGCGGCGGCCTACAACGGCGAGGGCGTGGACGAGGTCATCTTCCTGGACATCACGGCTTCTACTGAGAAACGCGGGCTGATTGTGGAAACGGTGGTGCGCACGGCCCGGCAGGTGTTTATTCCGCTCGCGGTCGGGGGAGGCATCCGGGCGGTCGGCGACGCCAGAAGGATTCTCACCTCCGGGGCCGACAAGATTTCCGTGAACACGGCGGCGGTGGAGAAGCCGGAGTTGATCACCGAGCTGTCGGAAGAGTTCGGCTCCCAGGCCGTGGTGCTCGCCATTGACGCCCGCCGGGAGGGAGATGGCTGGCGCGTCTTTACCTATGGCGGGCGCAAGCCGGTGAACCTGTCGGTGGTCGAGTGGGCCATCGAAGGCGAGGCGTTCGGGGCGGGGGAGATCTTGCTGACCTCGATGGATTGCGACGGCACGGAAAAGGGATTCGATTGCGAGCTGACGCGGGCCGTCTCCCGCGCCGTGAAGATACCGGTCATTGCCTCCGGGGGCGCAGGATCGCCCGAGCACTTTGCCCAGGTGCTCACCGAAGGGGAGGCTGACGCGGCGCTGGCCGCCTCGATTTTCCATTATGGCAAGGTGAGGATCCGGGATTTGAAGGAGCATCTGAAGGCGCAAGGAATTCCCGTTCGGATGTGATGCGCCAACCTTCCGGCTTCCCTTGGTGCTGTGGAAACTCAAAGCGCTGGCTTCACAGTCGAAAAATAAATTTCTAACTGATCTTGAACTGATTCTGGCTGAATGCCCATGATTATCCCTTGCATCGACTTGATGGATGGCAAAGCCGTGCAACTGATTCGCGGCAGGAAGAAGGCTCTCGAAGTCGAGAATCCTCTGGACATGCTCAAAAAATTCCGGGGATTTCCCGTCATCCAGGTCATCGACCTCGATGCCGCCATGGGCCGCGGGGACAATCGCAAGATGGTCGCCCAGCTCTGCCGCCGTGCTTCCTGCCGGGTGGGAGGAGGGGTTCGCACGACAGAGCGGGTCCGGGAGCTGGCCGAGTTGGGAGCGCGGCAGGTCATTATAGGAACCGCAGCATTCCGCGAAGGCGGCGTCAACCGCAGTTTCCTGGCGGCTGCTCGAAAGGCGGTGGGAAAAAAATTCATGGTGATTGCTCTCGACAGCAGTCGCGGGCGAATCGTCGTGCGAGGATGGCGCGGGCGCACCGGGCTTCGGGCCGAGGAAGTGATCCCGGCGCTGGAGCCGTACTGTTCCGGTTTCCTGTGCACCTACGTGGACAAAGAAGGAATGATGCAAGGGACCAGCCTGCGCTGGTTTCGCCGGCTGCGTCAGGCGACCAAGCTTCCCATCACGGCGGCGGGCGGGATCACAACCCAAGCGGAGGTCGAGGCCCTGGCCAAGATGGAGATCGACGCGGCGGTGGGAATGGCCATCTACACGGGCAAACTAAAACTGCATCCTCCCGGTTAAATTCCTCCACACGGCGAGCCGTGCTTTCCAAAAGCGGCCTTCCCGAAAAACGACCTTCCCGAAAAGCAACTATCATCAAGGCGGCAAGCTGCTTTGTCTTTTTATCCTTAACTATCCTTTTCATCTTTTATCCTTTATCCTTCCCGGTATGCCGATGGCGAAACAAACGTTCCACAGCAATGACTGAAAGGGAAGGAAACGCAGCGGTGTTATAATCGGCTTTTCTCTCCGTGTCTTATGGAAATACTGGATTTGCGGCACATGCGCTCCCAGGACCTGGAGCATTTGCTGGAGGAGGAAAAACAGCTCTGGCAAAGGCATCTCCAATGGGACTACACGGCGTCGGCGGCGTTGATCAAGCGCTTTGTCGATGCCCACGCCCTGCCGGGATATGCCGCGGTCGATGGAGGCCGGACCGTCGGCTACAGCTTTTATGTCTATGAGGACTACAAAGGATTAATCGGGGACGTGTTCGTCAGCGGCGCATTCACCGACGGCGCCACCGAGTCCGAACTGCTCCGGAACGTGATCGAGACCATGCAAGGGACACCGGGTATTCGCCGGATTGAAACCCAGTTGATGAACTTCGGCGACCGGCCTATTTCCCAATGCTTCCATTCGCAAAACTTCCAAAGTTTCGGAAGAAAATTTTTATTTCGGGAGCTTGCAGGTTGCCCTCTCTCCTCTCTCAGCCACAACCGGGATATTGCGCTGGCTCCCTGGGACCCGCGCTGGACTTCCGAGGCGGCTCATCTGATCACGCGCGCCTACCACGGGCACATCGATAGCGCCATCAACGACCAGTACCGCTCGCACGCCGGGGCAATGCGTTTTCTGGATAACATCCTTCACTATCCCGGATGCGGCCGCTTTGACGCTGGCTGCTCGTTTCTGGCGTTTCGGAAGGATACGTCCCGGTTGTGCGGGATGGTGCTCACCTCCGTGGTGAGAGACCGCGTCGGCCACATCACTCAGGTCTGTGTCGATCCCGAAGCGCAGGGCACGGGTCTCGGCTTCAACCTGATCTGCGAGAGCCTGCAAAAATTGCAGCAGCGCCGGTTCCATACGGTTACGCTGACCGTGACGGCCGCCAACAGCAGCGCCCTCCGCCTCTACGAGAAGATGCAGTTTTCCACCCTCAGAGATTTTCAGGCCTTCGTCTGGGACGCTTCCGGGCAGGACCGCTCGCAGCCTTGGAATCATCAAGGGAATACTCAGGAACCGTCGGCGGGTGGCGCTTCATCTGCGCCGGCGGGTTCAGAAGAGTCAGACGGGTCAGGGCGAAACAGCCGGAGCAGATTATAGGCCAATTCAGCCGAAAGCTCGTTGATCTCCATTCCCTCTTCCACCATCAGCTTGCAGGAAAGGGCTTGCTGCACCTTTTGGCCGCCCGCTCGCGTGACGCTCACCCGGCAGTACTGGCATTCTTCGTTCCAGCAATATCGCCCGTAAGATATGGTTTCAGAGCAAAGATATTGGAAGGCGCGGAGCAGCATGTTGTTTTCGGGAACGGAGAATCGCTTTCCCCGAATCGTGATCTCCACCAGTTTCTGGTAAGGACGAAACAGCGATCCCGCAACGTAATCCTGCCCCATCAGAGAAGCTTACCATGAAAACTTTGCCGGACGATGGACGACGGACGGCGGGTGGGGGAAGGTGTGCAGGAAGGTTTTTCCGGTGTCCGGCCGGGGCGCGCGGCGACGGCTAGCAGGTCATCAGAAGGAGCGTTCGAACCGCACCGTAAAGCCGTTTGCGCTGTAGCCGGTTACGCGAAAGAGGTCTTCATAATAGTAGGACCGTTGCCAGCCGAAGACGACCCGGCCGACTGGCGGCAGGGAATAGCCAATCTCGGCGCTCCAGGAAGGCCACGTCAAAGAGCCAAACGTTCCCCTCTCGGAAGCGGTTATACCAAAGGTAGCCCAGAACTGCGTAAAATTCCGCACCACTGCGGGAAATCGCCTATCTGCTAGCATTTCCATGCGATAACCTGGCCAGAGAAGTTGGATTCTGAGAAATAGGAAGGGACCTGTTGGAGCATTTCCAGCCCTATGGGTGGATAGGAACGAAAAATGGGGTGAGCGGAGGGGCTCGAACCCTCGACCACCGGAGCCACAGTCCGGCGCTCTACCAACTGAGCTACGCTCACCAGAAAGTAGCTACCCTTTGGATAAATGAATTATAGGGTTTGGCGGGGTTGCGGTCAATACGCACGGTTCCGGGAGGATCGCAAGCTGCTGGGACTTGGCTGCTGGAATCGGGCTGCTGGAACCGGGACGGTACGTTTCGCTGGCTCCCTCCAGTTTGCTTAATCGCAGGAACTCCGATAGGCTGTCGGTGGCGGGAGACGGAGCATAACTACGGAGTGTAATCGCGGAGCGTAACCTAATGAAGGCGAATCTGCGTACGTTGTCGATTTCCATCCTAGTGTGTTTTCTGGCAGGTTGTGGAGGCCTGTCGGGAGGCAATTCCAACGCGGCCATTCAGCGGGCCATTGAAGAGCATCTTGCCAATCGTCCTGGTTTGGCGAACGACAATTTATTGCTGGAAGTCAAGGATGTCCAAATTCAGGGCGATACCGCCGTAGCCGAGGTGGTTTTTCGCAGCCGAACCGATCAGGCTGCGATGATGGCTTTTCGTTATCAACTTCGCAACGAAGGCAATCAATGGAAGGTGGAGAGCGGGAGCCCGAGCCAAGAGCGGTCTTCGCATCCGCCCTCCGGCAGTTTCCCCAATGCCGGCGATTCCCTGCCGGAGGGGCGCCCTTCGATGGAGCAAACCCCGGCGCAGCCGCCGCAATAAAATCCCATCCAATTGCCCTGGGAAACCAGGAACAAACCGCATCTGGCATTGTCTCGTCCGTGGAGGGCCATGGTTGTTTCCGGCGGAAGACAAGCCGGATCGCTTTTGATTCCCGTTGCAAAAGCCGCCCTACCCACCCTGGAGGCGGTGTGCTAGTATGAATTCTTTGGAGGAGAGAGCAAAGTTGCAGCCAGTTTACATCGTGTCGGCTGTGCGAACGCCCATCGGGAAATTTGGCGGATCGCTGGCGGGTTTGACCTCGGCCGACATGGGCACGATCGCGGCGAAGGCTGCATTGGAGCGGGCTTCCGTATCACCGGAGCAGGTGGAGGAAGCAATCTTCGGCAATGCGAGACAAGCGGGCGGAGGCCCCAACGTGGCCCGGCAGATCAGCCATCGGGCGGGCGTGCCGGACTCTTCCCCGGCATACACGGTGAATAAGGCTTGCGCCAGCGGGATCAAGTCCATCGTGCTGGCGTATCAAGAAATCCTGCTGGGGAATGCCCACTGTGTTCTGGCCGGCGGGACGGAATCGATGAGCCGCCTACCCTACCTAATTGATAATGCACGGTGGGGATACCGCATGGGGCATCAAACGCTGGTGGATGCCATGTACCGGGACGGCTTTATGGACCCGCTCTCGGAGATGTTAATGGGCGAAACGGCGGAAAAGCTGGCCGGGTTGCACGGGATCGGTCGGGAGGAGCAAGATTGTTATGCATTGACCACCCAGCATCGCGCCGAGACTGCCACCACTCAGGGAAACTTTCGAGACGAGATTGTGCCCGTAGAGGTGAAGGAGAAAAAGGGAACGCGGATGCTGGATGCCGATGAGCATATCCGGTTTGGATCAACGCTGGCGGGGCTGGCCAAGCTGTCCACGGTCTTTTCCAAGACCGGCACGGTGACGGCAGGGAATTCTTCCGGGATCACCGACGGCGCCGCCGCAACCCTGCTGGTTTCCGGGGATAAGGTGAAAGAATGGGGGCTGAAGCCGCTGGCGAAGATTCTGGATTACTCTTCGGCGGGGGTCGATCCCTCGATTATGGGTATTGCTCCGGTTCCCGCCGTGCGGAAACTGTTAAAAAAGCTCGACTGGAAACTGGAACAATTCGATCTGGTGGAGTTGAATGAAGCATTCGCGGCTCAGGTCCTGGCTTGCGACCGTGAGTTGCACTTTGACCGGGAAAAACTGAACGTCAACGGAGGAGCCATCGCGCTGGGTCATCCTATCGGATGCAGCGGTACGCGCATTGTGGTAACGCTTTTGCACGCCATGCGGAAGCGCGCCGTGAAGCGAGGATTGGCAACCTTGTGCGTGAGCGGGGGGCTCGGAATGGCCCTGGCCCTGGAAGCTGTTTCCGGCTGAGGAGGTCGATGAGCACCACTGGCGAAGGACTCACTTACAAATATATCCAACTGGACATCAGCACGAACGTAGCCCGCGTGACGCTGAACCGCCCTCCCCACAATGTCCTTACCGTTGACATGATGGAAGAGCTGGCCAATGCGATTGAAGGGCTGCATGACCAGCGGCAGGTTCGAGCCATCTTGATCCAGGCCGCAGACGACTGCACGGCTTTCTCGGCCGGTGTCGCGGTGGAGGAGTCACGGTCAGACCGCGTCTTCCAGATGCTGGAGGCTTTCCAGTCGGTATTCCGCAATATGCTGGAGATCTCCAAACCTGTCGTTACGGTGGTGAACGGCCCGGCAATTGGAGGCGGCTGCGAATTGGCTGCCTTGGGCGATCTGATTATTGCAACCCCGAAGGCCCGCTTCGCGCAGCCGGAGATCAAACTCGGCGTCTTCCCGCCTTTGGCGTCGATTATTTTGCCTCATGTGATCGGACCGAAGCGCGCGCTGGAAATGATCCTCACCGGGGATCCCCTGAGTGCGGAGGAAGCACTCCGGTTGGGGCTGGTAAACCGCGTGGTGCCGGAGAATCTGCTGCAGCAGGAAGTCGAGAAAATCCTGGCCAAGATCACTGAACAGAGCGCGCCGGTTTTGGAGATGGCCAAGAAGGTGATCTACGATACCATCGGCATTCCCCTGCAGGACGCCATCAAGAAATCTTCCGATATTTATTTGAATCAGTTGATGGATCTCGACGATTCCCAGGAAGGGTTGCGCGCCATTGTGGAAAAGAGGAAGCCGGTGTGGAAGAACCAGTAGGGAAGGGCATCCCGTGCAACGAGGGAGCCTTCTGGATGCCTCGGCACGGCTGGGATTACTGGTCCGGGAAAGCGGCTCCTGGCGGATTGACAGCTTCCAATTGCCGCCGGAAATGGCAGCTTCCTTCCGCCCGCGCCCGGACGTGTTCCCTTTACATTTGAGAGATGCGCAGCTTTTCTGCGGCATCGTTTCGGTGATGCGGGCGAGAGCCCGGCCTGAGTTCGGATAAAAAGTGCCGACGGAACCGGGATTCTGTGAAGAGAGGGAAGCCGGGAGCGCGGGGCGAAGGGAGGCGACAACCAGTTGGGTGCGCTGGATGGTTTTGCCAAGCAGCGAGTTTTGGCGGTCCAGGAGTTTACCTTGCTGGCTGGCCGGGCATTCCGGAATATTTTCCGGCCGCCGCATTATTTCGCCGATATTGTCCAGCAGATGGATTTTATCGGCTTCGGCTCCCTTCCGATTGTGATACTGACCGGTTTCTTTACCGGCGCTGTGCTCGCTCTCCAGATGGCCAATACACTCACCACTTTTGGGGAAACATCCCTGACGGGACAGTTGGTGGCGGTTTCTCTGGTGCGGGAACTGGGGCCCGTTCTGACTGCTTTGATGGTCGCAGGCCGGAACAGTTCCGGCATCGCCTCCGAGTTGGGCTCCATGGTGGTGAGCGAACAGATCGAGGCGATGCGGGCCCTCGGCACCGACCCCATCAAAAAACTGGTGACGCCCCGCTTGATCGCCACGGTCATTATGCTGCCCCTGCTGACGATCCTGATGGACTTCATGGGCTTGTGGGGAGGCTTTGCGACCTCTTTTTATATGATTCAACTGAACCCGGCGCTATATTGGACCAGCGCCTACCGCGCCCTGGAGTTTGCGGATCTGTTTCAAGGGCTCCTCAAGCCGTTTGTGTTCGCCTTCATCGTGGCTCTGGTGGGCTGTTATTATGGGCTCAGCACCCGCGGGGGAACGCAGGGCGTGGGGCGGTCGACGACGCAGGCGGTGGTCGCAGCGTCCATTCTGATCCTGGCCTTTGATTTCTTCCTGACCAAGATGCTGCTCACCATGGGAAATTAGGGTAAACCGATGGGTGAACGGGAAAATCGGGAAGCCGTGGTGGAGTTTGATCGCGTAGCGCTTCGCTTTGAGGAGCACATCGTGTTGCGCGAAGTCTCTTTTTGCCTGGAGCGGGGTGAAACCAAGGTGTTGCTGGGGGTGACGGGAACGGGGAAGTCCGTCTTGCTGAAAATGACGATGGGGTTGTTGCAACCGGACTCAGGCCGTATTTTCGTATTAGGTGAGGAGATTACGAACCGCAGCGAGCCGGAGCTGTTTCAAATCCGCCGGCAGATTGGGATGGTTTTCCAGGAGGGCGCTCTGTTCGATTCGCTGACGGTGGGGGAAAACGTGGGCTATGTCTTCCAGCGGCTTCCGGAAGTATCGCCGGAGGAAGTGGACCGCCGGGTCCGCGAAGCGCTGTGCTTCGTGGAGCTGGAACATACATGGGAACTGTTTCCCTCCCAGCTCTCCGGGGGAATGCGGCGGCGAGTAGCCATTGCACGGGCCATCGTGGGGCAACCGGAGATCATGCTTTACGATTCGCCCACGGCGGGGTTGGATCCCATCACGGCCCAGCGCATTATGACCCTTGTGCTCAAGCAGAGGGACGTGAGCGAGATCAGCTCGTTGCTGGTCACGCATCGAATGCAAGATGCTTTTCGGATGGCGCGTTTCTATTACGATCATCAGCAGGAGAGGGTATTGCCGGCAGGCGGTAACGGTGCGGGCCGGGACACACACACTCGCTTTCTGTTTTTGCGGGACGGGGATGTGATCTTTCACGGCAGCCTGCAAGAACTGGGCGCGAAGCGAGATCCCTACCTGCACAAATTTCTGCCGCATATGTAAATCGTGGCTCTGCCGCTGCCACAAGGGACGGAAAAAGAATTCAAACTGTCGGAGGTAGCATGCCGCAACAAAAGGAAATTCGCTGGTCCCAATTGAAGGTGGGAATCTTGACCCTGGCGAGCTTGGCGGTGCTCGCGGCCGCCATTTTCTTGATTTCTGGACAAACGGGATTCTTTGCGAGCACGATGTTGATCCGGACCTATCTGCGGGATGCCGCCGGGTTAAAGAGCGGAGCTCCGGTCCGGCTGGCTGGCGTGGATGTGGGAAACGTCACCCAGGTCAACTTTACCGGCAGCCCCGAATTGTCCCGATCGATCGAGATCGTCATGGAGATCAATCGAAGGTACGAGGCCAACCTCCGCGGCGATTCGGAAGCTTCCTTGGCGGCTGAGGGACTGCTGGGACAGCGTTATATCAACATCTCCCCGGGCAGACCCGAAAGTCCCCCGGTGGGGCCGGACGGAATCATTCCGTTTCGCGAGACTGCTGAGTTCAGTGAGTTGGTGGGGGGCAGCCGGGATTTGCTGGATAACCTGAATGTGCTGACGGCCAAATTGAACGCAATTATCGAAGCGGTCGAATCGGGAGAAGGGTCGATTGGAAAGCTGATCTACGATGACAGCTTCTATAGACGCCTGGACGCCATCGCAAGGAGTGGGGAGAGGCTTTTTACCAACGTGACGAGCGGCCAGGGGACGCTGGGACGCCTGCTCAGTTCCGAGGAGCTTTATGATCGCGCCAATGCGGCTGTGGTCAAGTTGGAGGACGTGCTCACGAAGATCGAAAGCGGCGAGGGCACTCTCTCAAAACTGATCCACGATCCATCGCTCTATCAGAATGCGGACCAGTTGGTCGCGCGCGCTTCCTTGCTGATGGGAAACATTAACCAGGGGGAGGGAACCTTGGGCAAGCTGGTGAAGGAAGAGGAACTCTATCAACGGATGAACAGCGCCGTTGCAGGATTGGATGCCCTCCTCACCGGGATGCGGAACGGCGAAGGGACGCTTGGCCGCCTGCTGCACGACCCCAGCCTCTACAGCAACCTGAATTCCACCAGCGAGGAGGTCCGGACTCTGATAGCCGATTTCCAGCGCAACCCCAAAAAATTTCTTACCATCCAATTCAAGATTTTTTGAAGGCGGACAAGCCGGTGAGCAGACGGCGCCTGCAAAGGCGTTTCATCGAGGAAACTCCACGGGCAGGGAACTTATTCTTGACAACCCATCGGCAGCCCCTTTACGATGCTCTTATCACTGGAAAGGAGGTGGTCCAAATTGACAGATGATTCGAGACCTAGTGAGGTGGCTGAGGCTTAGGCGCTCGGCTCTTGAGCTAACAGGGTGTTCCCGGAACGTGGGGGGAACCCAGCTCGTGTTGCGATGTCGCCACCTGCAGGTGTTGCTCTTATGAGTTGACCGCCTCAGGCAAATCTCAACAGCATGCCGAAAACGGGGAGCCGGACTGGGCTCCCCGTTTTCTTTTTCAGGAGCAAAAAAATTGCCCGGACATTGGATAGTTCCATGGGGCGCGGGATTCATCCTGCGGCTGGAGCGGGCGGGGATTGCAAAACAAGAAACGCTTTTTCGATCACTCGCAGTGTCTCCGGGCGCAGGCCGTACTGAGGGAGCTCCGGACGGCTTACCCAGCGCGTTTCGGTGACGTCGGTTGCGGCTTCCAGCCGCCCACCCTCGGACCGGCAGAGAAAATCCACCAGGACATAATGGAAGCGAACCCGGCCCTGCTCGTCGCGTACGATGCGGTCCAACACTTCCACGACTTCTTCCACCCGAACCGCCAGACCGGTCTCCTCCAGGATCTCCCGGCGAACGGCCTCCTGCAGTTTTTCACCGGCCTGAACCGCTCCGCCGGGAAGGGACCATTCTCCCCGGTTGGGTTCTGTGCCGCGTCGCACTAAAAGCACTTTTCTATGATCCGGGCTATGATCCAGGATGATGGCTCCGACGCCGACAATGGGCCGTTCGGGATACTCACGGGTTGCCACTTCGCAATGCCTCCAGCTAGCCGCTGCATTCACCCCGGGCTGTTTCTCTGAGGCGGGGATTTTCTGCCTGCCGCTTCTGCGGACGATTCCATACTATCAAAACTTGCGCTCGGAATCGGGGAAGCAAAGGGAGTATCGGCGTGCAATGTCGGGGGAATCATCCTTGCGGCGAGTTGCCTGCATCGCCGGCTCCTGCCGCGGCCAATATTTCTGTCTTGCCAAAATGAGCCGGGATAATATAGTTTTCCTTATAGAGGTTTAATCGTTTGGGTGGGTTGAGCACATTTTTCGGAGAACTGGTTCAGCCTGACAAAAGGAGGTACTATGCCGCACTGCCCCGAATGTGATGCAACGGTGGATATTGAACAAGATGAAGTGGAAGAGGGTCAGATACTAGGCTGCCCGGAGTGCGGAGTGGATCTGGAGATCATTAGCACCAACCCGCTGGAGGTGGAGTTGGTGGAAGAAGAAGAGGAGTTGGATGAAGAGGAAGCGGACGATGAGGAGGAAGAGGACGATGAGGAGGAATAGTCACGGTCCATTCTCTTCGGCTTCCCAGGGGTTTCCCGGGAAATTACAGCAAGAGCCGCCGCCGGTTGCGTTGAGCACAAACCGCCCGTCTATCCCGGTCCTGACAGCGCTTCTACCTATCCTATTTAGCCTGGGACTGGCTGCACAAACCGGCCAGGACTTTGCGGGGCAGGGAGCCCTGCTGGCTGTCCGGCTCCAGGCGCGTTCCCCCAAGGCCGAAAGAGAAGAGGACGGGAACGGGCAGAAAATCGTTTTGGGGCAAGTGGTCAACACGGAGGGGGAAGGCTTGGCCCGGGCCGTCGTTCACCTCAAGAACAAAAGGAGTCAGGAGGTCACGACGCACATCAGCAATGACCGGGGCGATTTCCGCTTCCGCGGTCTGAACCCGAACGTGGACTACGAGGTGCATGCGGAATTCAACGGAGGATCGAGCCCCACGCGCAGCGTCAGTTTGTTTGACAGCCGCCAGGAAATTTACCTCGTTCTGAAAATTGACACATCAAAATAAGCTTCTGCCCATTGCTTGCAGAGCGCCCGGTTTTTCCCAAACCCGGCGAACCGCTCGCGCAGTTCTGTGCCTGCTGCGGCCATGCTATACTGTTAACTGTTCAATACAACACAATCCATCGAGTGCATATGAAATTCGGAGTGGTGGTCTTTCCCGGCAGCAACTGTGACCACGATGCCTTTTACGCCGTAGAGAGCGTCCTCGGAGAGCAGGCCGCCTTCCTGTGGCATGAGTCGGAAGAACTCGACGGCTGTGACGTTGTCATTCTTCCTGGCGGATTTTCCTACGGCGATTACCTGCGGACAGGGGCCATAGCTCGTTTTGCTCCCATCATCCGCGCCGTGAAGAAGTTTGCCGGCCGGGGCGGTCTCGTGCTGGGCATCTGCAATGGTTTCCAGACTTTGATGGAAGCGGGCCTGCTGCCCGGCGCGATGCTCCGCAACCGCGGGCTGAAGTTTATTTGCCGCCCGGTTTACCTTCGGGTGGAGGATGCGGAAACGGTTTTTACCCATGCCTGCCGTCCCGGGCAGGTTTTGAAGATGCCTATCGCTCACATGGACGGGAATTACTACGCCGATCCAGCGACCCTGGAAGCTTTGGAAGCTGCCGGACAGGTGGTGTTTCGCTACTGCCAGCCGGACGGAGAGGTTTCCGATGACGCGAATCCCAACGGGTCCATTCATCACATTGCGGGAATCATCAACCGGGGCGGAAACGTTTTGGGGATCATGCCTCACCCGGAGCGGGCCAGCGAGCTTTTACTGGGCTCCGCCGATGGCCGTTTGCTTTTCCAGTCTTTGGTTCAATCCCTCCGTCGCGGGCCGGAAGCAGGGCAGATCGTCTCCGGGCCGGCAATGGCGGCAACGCAACCCCGTTGATGCTTCAGGATTAGGTTCCTTGCCTGAAATCACCTCCCAACTCATCGAACAACATCAACTGACTCGGGAAGAGTACGAGAAAATTTTGGAGATCCTGGGCCGGGAACCCACGATAACCGAACTGGGAATCTTCAGCGTGATGTGGAGCGAGCATTGCAGCTACAAGAGCTCGCGGCCACACCTGAAACGATTTCCCACCCAAGGGCCGGGCGTTTTGCAAGGTCCGGGCGAAAACGCCGGGGTGGTGGAGATCGGCGATGAGTGGGTCTGCGTGTTTAAGATCGAGTCGCATAATCACCCCAGTTTCGTTGAACCCTTCCAGGGTGCGGCCACTGGCGTGGGCGGAATTCTGCGGGACATCTTTACCATGGGAGCCCGGCCTGTCGCCGTAATGGATTCTCTTCGTTTTGGACCGGTGGCTGAGGCGCCGGAGTTTTCTCCCGATGGCACGGCAAGCATTGATTTGGACCAGAATCGCCGCATTCTGCGCGGGGTGGTCAGCGGCATCGCCCATTACGGGAATTGTTTCGGCGTGCCGACGGTGGGCGGCGAAGCTGTTTTTGAGCCTTGCTACCAGAACAATCCCCTGGTCAACGTCTTTGCGCTGGGGCTGGCTAAAAAGGACCAAATTTTTTACGGACGCGCCAGCGGGCCGGGAAACCCTGTCCTTTATGTGGGGGCCAAAACCGGCAGAGACGGCATTCACGGGGCCTCCTTGCTGGCGTCCGCTGAGTTTTCCGGAATCGACGGCCAGCAGAAACGTCCGAACGTGCAGGTCGGCGACCCCTTCATGGAAAAGCTGCTGCTGGAAGCTTGTTTGGAGGTGATGCAGACCGGGGCCATCGTGGGAATTCAGGACATGGGTGCGGCCGGGTTGACCTGCTCCACCTGTGAAACGGGAAGCCGGGCTGGCACCGGCATGGAAATTGAGCTGGACAAGGTTCCCCAACGCGAACCCGGCATGTCGCCGTACGAGATTCTGCTCAGCGAATCGCAGGAGCGCATGTTGCTGGTGGCTCAGCGGGGGCGGGAGCAGGAAGTGGTTCAGGTGTTTCAGAAATGGGGCCTGGATGCGATTGAGATCGGCGCCGTGACCGAGCAGCCCACTTTGCGGGTGAAACAGCATGGAGAGGTCGTTGCCGAGATTCCCAACCGGCCGTTGACCGACGATGCACCCGTTTATCATCGCCCCTGGGCCGAACCGAAGCGCAGCGTTCCCATGGAGCCGCCTGTTCCGTTGCCTTCCCGGAATGGAGAGGAACTCAAGGAAGCCCTGTTGAAGCTGTTGGGATCACCTGCCACCGCTTCCAAGCGATGGATCACGGAGCAATACGACAGCATGGTCCGCACCAATACGGTGATCGGACCGGGGGCCGATGCCGCCCTGATACGGGTCAAGGAGACCTCCCAGGGCTTGAGTATGTCGCTCGACGGCAATGGCCGCTATTGTTTCCTGGACCCTCGGCGCGGCGCCCGCCTGGCAGTGGCCGAGAGCGCGCGCAACGTCAGCGTCACGGGCGCGCAACCGCTTGCGGCTACGAATTGTTTGAACTTTGGCAATCCGGAAAAGCCGGCAATCTTGTGGCAGTTTCGGGAGGTTGTGGAAGGAATTAGCGAAGCTTGCGAGGCTCTCTCCATCCCCATCACGGGGGGCAACGTGAGCTTTTATAACGAGACGGAAGGCCGGTCCATCTACCCCACTCCGGTGCTGGGCGTGGTGGGCGTTCTGCAAAATGTAGAACGCCATGCCACCTTGTCTTTTAAGAACGCCGACCGGGAAATCTGGATGCTCGGCAATGCGCAAGGTGTTCAAGTCGCCGATGGCGCCCAGGACGAGTTCGCAACGGTCTTTGGCTCCTCGCTCTACGCCCAGATGATCTTAGGCGCTTTGTGGGGTCTGCCTCCGGCCGTGGACCTGGATTATGAGCGGCGGGTGCAAGCCTGTTGCCGCCGGTTGATCGCTGCAGGATTGGTGGAATCGGCCCATGATATCAGCGAGGGCGGCTTGGCAGTGGCGATGGCGGAGTGTTGCCTGGCGGGAAACATCGGCGCCACGGTAAACCTCCCACCGGGCGGCAGCCCTCTGGAATTGCTTTTTGCGGAGGACCCCTCGCGCATTGTGGTTTCCGTTCCGGTGAATTCGCTTGCGGAGGTCAGCCGAATTGCCTCAGAATATGATGTAAGCGCGGGAGCAATCGGAACGACCGGTGGATCGACACTGAAAGTTTTCGAACAGGGAAAAGTTCTCTGGGAAGCTTCCCTTTCTCTCATGCGCCATCCTTTCGAGACGGCGCTCGAACAAGCCTTGGAGAAGGTCTCCGCTTAGCCTGCTGTTCCGTATCAGAGAATGCCGGCGGGAACGGGCGGCGCCGATTCAGGGAAGGACAGGGTCATGGACGATCAATTCGACGATAAGTTTCACGACGAATGTGGAGTCTTCGCCATTTACGGCCACCCGGAAGCCGCCAAGCTTGCCTACCTGGGTCTGTACGCCCAGCAGCATCGGGGACAGGAGAGCGCAGGGATCGTCTCCGGCAACGGCAGAAAGATATACACCCATAAAGGCATGGGGCATGTCAGCGAGGTCTTTACAGAGGGGGTCCTGAAGGGGCTTCGCGGATGGCTGGCGATCGGTCATACGCGCTACTCCACTGCCGGCGACACGGTGCTGCTGAATGCGCAACCGCTCACGGTGGGCTGCAACAAGGGATTAATCTCGGTCGCCCACAACGGAAACCTTACCAACGCCCGGCAACTGCGCAAGCATTTGGAAGAAACCGGCTCCATTTTTCAAACCACCAGCGATACCGAGGTCATCGTCCACCTCCTGGCCCGTTCCGCGAAAAAGAATTTCCAGGAGGCTTTGGAGGAAGCCCTTTTGCAAGTTGAGGGAGCCTACTCGCTGGTGCTGTTGCACGGCGACCAACTCTACGTGGTGCGCGACCCGCGCGGTTTTCGCCCTTTGGCGATCGGTCTTCTGCCTCGTCCGGAGAACGCTCCGTCCGGCTCGCATTCCAGCAACGGAGAAGCCTATGTTTTTGCCTCGGAGACGTGTGCTTTTGACCTGATCGGCGCACGTTACTGGGGAGAGGTGAATCCCGGCGAAATTGTGCGTGTAGACTCGAAAGGCATCCACACGTCTCGTTTTGCCGCCGAGACTCCGCACGCGTTCTGCATTTTCGAGCACGTCTACTTTTCCCGGCCCGACAGCCAGGTTTTTGGACGTTCTGTTCACCGTTCGCGAGAGGGCCTGGGAAGACGGCTGGCGCGGGAGGCTCCCGCCGATGCGGACCTCGTCGTTCCGGTTCCGGATTCCGGCGTGGCCGCCGCCATCGGCTATTCGGCTGAATCCGGACTGCCCTTCAAGTTTGCTCTCATCCGCAACCACTATGTGGGCCGGACGTTCATTGAGCCGGAGCAGAACATCCGCGACTTCGGAGTCAAGCTGAAACTGAACCCGGTGCGCAGCCTTTTGGAAGGGCAGCGGGTGGTTCTGGTGGACGATTCGATTGTGCGGGGCACCACCAGCCGCAAAATTGTCCGCATTATGCGGGAAGGAGGGGCTCGCGAGGTGCACGTCCGCATCAGTTGCCCTCCAACGATTGCGTCCTGTTTTTACGGGATTGACACCCCCACACAGAAGGAGCTGATCGGCTGGAATCATTCGGTGGAAGATATCCGGCAATATATCGGCGCCGACAGCCTGGCCTACCTCTCTCTGGATGGGCTGCGCCAGTCGGTCGGTGATTCCGAGGGTGAGTTTTGCACGGCTTGCTATACGGGCAATTACCCCACAAAGCTTGCAACGATCCAGGTGGAGACCAGCAACCGCCGGTGAAGCAGCAATGAGGAAGCGACGACAAGGAAGCGACGAGGATAAACCTTCCCGGCGCGGTCCTTTTGCGCCCTGCAGAATGTTTCCGGGAATCGGCTGAGAGAAAGACCCCCATCGCGAGGCATGGAAATCCAAATGCAAATTGCTTGGGCACCGGTGCAGAGGTAAAGCTATGGAACCTTCTCCTCCACTCACCCAGCGCCTCGGAGTTTTGTTGTCCGGACGCGGCTCCAATTTCATCGCGATTGCCGACAACGTGGCCGCCGGCAAGATTCCCGCTGTAATAGCCGTAGTGATCAGCAATCGTCCCGACGCGCCCGGCCTGATGGAGGCCGAGCGGCGCGGCCTGGACGCCCGCATGATTCCTTCGCGCGGTTTGGAACGGGAGCAATACGACCGCCAGGTGGTCGAGGTGCTGCGGGAGAGACAGGTGGATCTGGTTTGTCTGGCCGGCTTCATGCGCTTGCTCAGTCCCTACTTTGTCTCACAGTTTCCCAGCCGCATTCTCAATATACACCCCTCATTGCTGCCTGCCTTTCCGGGTTTGGAGGCGCAACGCCAGGCCTGGGAGCACGGCGTTCAGATTACGGGGTGTACGGTGCATTTTGTCGATGAGAACCTGGACGCCGGACCGGTTGTCCTTCAGAAGGCTGTGCCGGTGCTCGAGGCCGATACGGTGGAAAGTCTTTCGGCCAGAATCCTGGAGGAGGAGCACCGCGTCTACTCGGAAGCCATCTGCCGGGTGCTCTCCGGCTGCCTGCGCGTGGAAGGCCGCCGCGTGATCGGCGTTAGCGCGTAAGGGCAGGCATTCTTGCCTGTCGCTTGCTAGTACAGGCCGGGAGGCCTGTACCCATCTGCAACAGGCGCTTTGCTATCTGGGAGGCCAGCCGGGAAGCTGTACGGAAAGTGAACGCGCTGCCCAGGAAGTGCTCTCCATCCCCATTTATCAGGAGATCGCCGAGGAGCAACAATCTCTCGTAGTCCAGGAAATCAAGACATTTTACACCTCATAGACTTTCTCCCTCTGAGCAGTTACCTCATCCGATCCGCTTCCGTTCACCGCTAAGAGCAAGGACGCGGTGGCTTTGTTTCGCAAAAAACCGGTTTCGCTCGGAACCGCAAAACTGATAGGGGTGGGACGGCCCTTCCTCACCTCCGCCTTTAGCAGCTGCTCCAACAAGTCGCTCATGGTTCGGTAAGCTTCCGCGTTTGATCGGGAGGCTCTAGGTCGAGCGATTTTGCTGTCGTCATTCTGGAGGAACCTCTTTCATCACAGGACATAACCAAGAATCAGGATGGGAGAGGGGATACGGTGGCTTTGTTTCGCAAAATTACTTTTAGCTTGAGAAGTCAACTCTGATAGGTAGAGGAAACACCTCTCCTTTCCTCTGTCTCTGCAATCACTCTAGCGGACTCATTGGTCGATACAGATGCCGATCCAAGGTGGTCTCGTAGCGAAGGAGCTTGTTTACCGCATCCAGCAGGCGAGAAACATTCGGCTGCTTGCTTCTGTGAAAGGTGTCCGCCCATTGCAAAAGGATTCACGAGGTGTGATTAGTGCGCTGTTGATTTTCTCGAGGGTTTCTTGGAGAAATCCCACGAAAAATCCTTCCTTTTTTCATGCCCTTGTCGCATTGCAAGCGAGCAACTGTAGAGGTAGTCACATCCAGCACAGCTTCCAAAGTACTGCGTACGCCGGGCGGAAAATAATCTGCGAATTGCCACAATCGCTGAAGGTTGAGCGTGGAAAGATCGATCTCGTCCCACGGGATTTCTTTTCCTTTCAAGCGCCGGTAATAGATCCAATCGAGCAGCGCCTTCTCCGGATAGGCTAAGATGGTTTCAGCTCCACTTGTGGTTCTCACCTGCTCGAAGCCGAAGAACCGTTGTTCAGCAAAATGGATGTAGGAGATCTCGCCGAGGAAAGTTTCCACTCGGCGTGGGCGTCCTATCGTTACGCAGGTCAGGGTGGGAGTAACCTGCTGAGTCAGTCCGTGATAACTGAGTGCCCAATCGAGAGACAAATAGGCAGGAGGAAATAAAATTACGGCCAACTGCTCTCCTTTGGGACTTTTCAGAAGATTGGCATAGAGACTGGGGCCGACACGGCGCAACAACCCGACCTGCTGGTTGCGCCAGCAGACCTGACGGACTGCGGAGTCCTTCAACCCCGTCAGTTTTGCTAGGGATGCCACGGTGAGGAAATCGCCTTCTGGGCTAGGCAGATCTCGCAAAATAGACAACCAATTTCTCGTGGTAACGTAACGCTTCATGGCTTTGTGAAAGGCTCGAGTAGGCTCCTCACCGACCGAAGGAGGCTCGCATAGTTGTCGTTGCGAAACTTCCTGAGCCAGGGCGTGGGCAGGAGAGGAGCAAGATCGCCTTCGAGCCGGCTCGGGCTGATGAGTTTGAGCCTCCTCTGGATTTCACGGTCCTCGATTTCTTCCAAAGCGAGCCAGTGCTCAAACTCCCGCTTGTCCAGCCTGGCATCGAGATTGAGCAGATACCAAAGATCGAACACATCCCGGGCCTTCAGAAATTTTCTTTTCAAAAGCGTCTTGATTTTGAGGAAGAGAAGTTCGTCGAGGACGGGACAGACCACGACTTCGCTTGCTAGCGATTCGGATCGGAGAAGTTTTGTCTCCGTTCGGCCTACTGCGCCGGCGATGCGGCTGAACTCGAGCACGACCATCCGGCGGCCTGCCAGCCGAATATCTAT
>JADFGZ010000188.1 GCA_022567475.1 Acidobacteriota bacterium
ATCTTTGGTAGCCACGGCGAATTGTTTTTTCGCCGTGGGCTTTTCATTGCCCGCAACGACCCGCGACGAAGAAAGCGCTCGTCGTGGCTACCACTGCCCGATATACACCAAGAAGAGAAATGCTATAAATATTGCGCCATTTCGGAGACATTAAAGTGGCCCTCGTTCCAAGCCCTATCTGCCGATTTAAGGGCTGCAATGTATGGATCTCTATTATCTCGAATGCGTTCTGGTACGATTTTCTCTCCGCCCAGCAGCTTGCCTTGTTTCAAGCAAATTAGCAAATAGCACGCAGCCCTAGCTGTCCTTCCGTTGCCTTCAACAAACGGATGAATCCAATTTAGCCTCCATAGCGCATAAGCCGGAAGAAGAGTTGGGTGGTCGTGAATCTCCCAGTTCTCATGGATCATTGAAAAGAAACGATCCATTTCGTTGGGAACTTCTTTGAAGTGCGGAGGGTAATGATCTCCTACATAGATGGGTTCTTCGCGGTAGCGTCCACCAAACTGTGCGATGTTAGAAACGGCTGCATAGTTCAAGGACCACAATGTGTACTTATCGAAAGCTTCAATCCCCTTCTTCAATCCAATTTCTATGCAATTCGACAGCAGATCATACTGGCGCAAAAGATTTTGCTCTTGAATCCTTGCAAAGAAGACTGGATCATCTTTTTCCCTTACAGACATGAACTGAGAAGGGCCGAATCACGGAAGCAGGCGAATATTTTTCGACGCTAGACGCACGCTATCTTTGGTAATCAACTTGGCGTTTGCGGGAGCATTGCCAAAAGCGAAACTGATTCTTTGCTCGCGCAATTCATCTTCTGTGACCGGTTTGTTCTTGGCAGCTGCCAAAATATCCAACAGTTTTGGATTTGGGGCTTCAACGCCAAGAAATTGTTTACGCTCCGCCATGATTACCTCCTTCCGTAATGCGCAATGCGCAGGCGTGGTAACGATACGCTACGGCGCTTCTCCCTGTCAATAATTTTAACGCTATTCACGGATCGGTTAAAGTCCCAGGACTGGCACATCAAGCTAACTTCCTTCTTTTGTATGGCCTGCGCGGTCCAGCCTTTGGCTCGGGTACAATGCTCAAGATATCTTCTGCACTCCAAACATGGTTTGTGATGCCAGCAGCCATTGCAGGTGTAACCCGCAGGCTCTTGTGAATCCTCGCAAAATTATAGTGCATGAAGTGGATTGCGACCGCCGATGCGTGATTCTCAATTTTCTTGGAAAAAGCATTGGTCAATCGAGTGAACCGGCGCATGGACATTCTCATAGTGAGATTCTGCCAAGCCGTCCAAAGTCTTTTCATCCTCCAGCGTTTGGAATATAATGATGGAGCGTTGAAGTGGACAAGGTACACGCTGCTCATTCCTCCAAGAGTATCTCGATGACCTCCGGCTTGGTTGACCGACCGGAAACAGCCGAAAGACATCGCCAGCGAGTTGCGAGCCAGGGTCCCGCAAGGGGACGTTGCCTGTGAAGCGCCTATTAGGTCCCCGGCCGTTAAACAACCATCGAGTGAGTATCCATTAAGCATAATCCTGAGGATCATCCAATGACATCTCGAAAGGCTTCTTACAACAATCTTCCTGTTCCCGCTGATGGAGAGCGCATCGAGCTTCGCGACGGAAAATTTATTGTTCCGGACCGGCCCATTATTCCTTTCGTGGAAGGCGACGGCACGGGGCGCGACATCTGGAAGGCCTCGCGGCGGATATTCGACGCCGCAGTCCAGAAAGCCTATCAAGGCAAGCGCCAGGTGGTGTGGTATGAAATCTTCGCCGGGGAAAAAGCCTTTCAGAAATTCAACGAATGGCTCCCGAACGACTCCGTCGAGGCGGTGAGGGAATTCCGCATCGCCATCAAAGGGCCGCTGACCACGCCGATTGGGGGAGGCATCCGCAGCCTGAATGTTTCCTTGCGGCAGATCCTGAACCTCTACGCCTGCGTCCGTCCGGTGCGCTATTTCCCCGGCGTGCCGTCTCCTGTCAAGCACCCGGAGAAGATGAACATCATCATCTTCCGGGAAAACACAGAGGACGTCTATGCCGGAATCGAGTGGCGGGAAGGAACCCCGGAGGCGAAGCAGCTGATCGAGTTTCTGGAAAAAAAGCTGGGGAAAAAAATCCGTGCGGACTCCGGCATCGGCATCAAGCCGATCTCCCGCACCGGCACCCAGAACCTGGTCCGCCGCGCGATCCGGCATGCCCTGGAGAATAACCTCCACCGCGTGACCCTGGTGCACAAGGGCAACATCATGAAGTTCACCGAGGGCGCTTTCCGCGACTGGGGCTATGAGCTGTCCACCACGGAGTTCCGCAATGAGACGGTCACGGAACGCGAAAGCTGGATATTGGACAACAAAGACAGAAAGCCGGACCTTACCATAGAGCAAAACGCCGGGCAGGTGGAGCCGGGCCTGGAGCACGCCCCGGAGGCGTTTCGGAACGGGATTTACGCCGAGGTCAAGGGGGTCCTGGACCGCATCTATTCGACCCACGGCAAGGGGCAATGGAAAAAGAAAGTGCTGGTGGATGACCGCATCGCCGACTCCATCTTCCAGCAGGTGGTGACACGCGCGGACGAATACCAGGTGCTGGCCACCCCGAATTTGAACGGCGACTATTTGTCGGATGCCTGCGCGGCGCAGGTGGGAGGGCTCGGCATGGCTCCGGGAGCAAACATCGGAGACGAATATGCCTTCTTCGAAGCCACGCACGGAACCGCTCCCAAATACGCCGACAAGGACGTCATCAATCCTTCCAGCGTCGTTCTTTCCGGGTCGATGATGTTCCACTTCATGGGCTGGAAGGAAGTCAGCGCGATCATCGAAGACTCCATCGCCCGAACGATTCAACAGAAGAAGGTCACCTACGACCTGGAGCGGATGATGCCGGGCGCAACCAAGCTGAAGACCAGCGAGTATGCCTCCGCGATCATCGAGAACATGTAACCTCTGATGGCCGCCGCTTCCTAGTTTCCCATCTGAATCTGGGCCGGCCCATATCAGAGAGAGACCAGAGAAAGACCGGGATTTTTCCAACCGTTTTTATTCCTATCGCGGGGAACAGGCCTGCCGGGCGCAAGCGTTTCCTGTGCGTTCTGTTTGCGCTCGTTCTTCGCGGCACTCAAAAAGGGGGTTCCCATGCGTAAGAAAGTAACTGTGGTTGGTGCGGGCAATGTGGGGGCATCAGTCGCCCTGCGCCTCGCCGATAAAGAGCTGGCCGACGTGGTAATAATCGATATCCTGGAAGGCATCCCTCAGGGCAAGGCTCTGGACACGCTCCAGGCCGGCCCCGTCATGCGGTCCGACTCGCAGGTCACCGGCACCAACGATTATAAGGATACGGCGAATTCGGACTTGGTCGTGATCACGGCCGGCTTCCCGCGCAAGCCGGGAATGACCCGCGACGACCTGCTGAAGAAGAATTACGATGTGATCAAGCCCACTACCGAACAGGTAGTCAAGCATTCCCCGAACTGCATTCTGATCATCGTCACCAATCCTCTGGACGCCATGTGCCAGGCGGCCCTGCGCATGAGCGGGTTCCCCAAACACCGCGTCATCGGCATGGCCGGAATTCTGGACTCGGCCCGTTTCCGCACCTTCATCGCGCAGGAATTGAAGGTTTCGGTGGAAAACGTGCAGGCGTTTGTGATGGGAGGGCACGGAGACACCATGGTGCCGCTGGTGCGCTTTTCCCAGGTCGCCGGCATTCCGTTGACCGAGCTGCTCGACGCGGCTACGATTGAAAGGATTGTTCAGCGCACGCGGGACGGAGGCGCCGAGATTGTCAAATACCTGAAGGCGGGCAGCGCCTTCTACGCGCCTTCGGCGGCGGTGATGGAGATGGTGGAGGCGATCTTGAAAGACAAGAAAAAAATCCTTCCCTGCGCCGCATATCTCGAAGGCGAGTACGGCATCCAGGGGCTCTACGTGGGCGTGCCGGTGAAGCTGGGCGAGAACGGCATCGAGCAGATCATCGAGGTCAAGCTCACGGCAGACGAGCAGAAAGCCTTGCAGAAGAGCGCCGGTGCGGTCAAGGAGTTGGTGGACGTCATTAAAATCTAAGCCAATTCCAGACGGCGGATGCTTCCTCGTCCACCCTGACCGGGAAACCCTGAATGTGAAACCAGGAACATGAAGCTCTGAACATGAAACCCTGAACGTGAAAGCAGGAACAGAAATCCAAAAAAAGGTTTCATGAGAAAAGGTCACACGGGCAAAGCGCCGGCGAGTATAATACTGGCGCTTCCGGCATGACGCCCGCGCCGCCGATAGCAATCGGCTTGGCGAAGTTTTTCCTGTGCTGTCGGCTTGCGGCTGGCAGCCGGAGTAGCCCATCTTATATCTGGAGCGGGAAATGACGATGAAGCTGTGCTCGTACGGTTTTGTTGCATCGCTAGGGATTGCCGCAGGTGTGTTGCTGCTGTTCCCTGCGCTTGCTGCCGCCCAAGCTTCCGAGGCGAGGGCGCCTGCCAACCTTATTCTGGGGACGGTCGCCAGCGACCGCGGAACGACCGCTACAGTCCCTCTCTATTACCAGCCAGCCGAAGATACACCGATCCGCAGCCTGCACCTGGAAGTGGATTTTGTCAGCAACAGCGTGAAGTTTGCCAAGGCAGAGAAGGGAATCGCCGCAGAGATCCAGGATTTCGACCTGGCCGTTGAGACTGAGGAGTTGCCGCCGAACGATCAGGAGCTTTCCCGCACGCGGTTGAAAATTGATATCGCCGTCGTGGATTCCGATCCCGGCAAGGCTCTTCCGCGAGGGTTGTGGACTTTCCTGGACTTCCGAATTCCGGAGGACGCCAAACCGTTCGCCATCACGCTGACCCCGGTCTCAGTCACCGCTCAGGACGAAGCCGGGCAGCCGGTGGAGGTGACGGTCGAGGCCGGAAAGGTCATCGTCTCGGTTCCGGACGAACCGCTGGTGGGCTGCTTCTTCTTCACTCATTAGAGCGTTTCTGTTGAGTGTTAAGGATAGCAGGCAGCGCCCCGAAGCCTCACCGGGAACCTCCCGGCGGCCGCTTCGCGACCAAGTCGGCATAGGTAGTTACCAGCGCGCCGCTGGGACGGAAGTTATATTCCTCCGCGAAATCGGGGTGAACAAAAATGACCTTGCCATCGAGCATCGTGATCTGGGGCTGAATCTCGCTGATATCCTCTTCCGGAATCGTCATGTAGTCGCGGTCCAGCACCACCAAGTCCGCCAGTCTGCCCGGCTCGATGGCGCCCAGCTTGTCCCCCTTCAGGACATAGTCGGCAGCCCAGCGGGTAATCATCTTCAGGGCGGTCACGCGGTCCACGGCCTCCTGCGGACCCCACACCTTGCCTTCCAGGTCCTTCCTCGTCATGAAGATTTCCAGGTCGGCCCACTCGTAGCTGTTCCGGTCCGACTCAAACACCACCTTGGCCCCGGCGTCCAGCAGGCTCTTCACCGGGCTCAGGAAGGTGTGCGCCACTTCCTCTCCATAAGAGGCGGCGACGCGCGAGGCGCGTTCAATGTTCACCACATAGCAACTGAAGATGATCCCCAGCCGGCCGGCCCGTTCAAAATCGGCCGGGTCAACCATGTCGCAGTGGTCAAAGGCCCAACCCTGCGTGGAAGCAGGCCCCATCTGTTGGTGAATCTGCTCTATCATGGTGAGCAAAACGCCGACCGAGCGGTCGCCCGCGACGTGCGTGTTGGCAAAGCGGACCCCGTTGCGGGCGCTGGCGAAGGTCCAGTTTCTATAGTAGTTCTCCTGGATCGGCGCGGCCCTCCCCTGGGCCCCGCGGTATTCAATGTCGTTGTGGCACTGGCCCATCGGGAACCAGCCGTCGATCACCCCGTAAGCTCCGCCGATCCGCTTCTGGTTCGTGCAGGCACGCGTGCTGGCGCCATCGACCGCCGTCGGCGCCACGGAGGTGACCCATAGCTTGTCGTTGCCGGACCCTACGATTTTTCCCAAGTCCTTCATCCCCTCGTCGAGGTCCGTAATGGTCCCGAAATGGTGCAGCATCCCGGAACCCATCCGTATGGTCAGCTCACCCCTGGAATCGAGATACTTGTATGCCTCATAGCTGTCCGGCGGCATCCGGGTGGACACCGTGGTTACGCCCATGGAGGCCAGCTCGGCCAGGTCCTTCCTATACATGACGGCCAGATCCTCCGGGGCCCTGTTGTATGTGAAGGGAAGGATCAGGCGGCTTGCCGGAGGCTCCACGTGGCCGTCCGGCCTGCCTTGGTCGTCCAGCCAATAGCGGCCATTTTTCGTAATAAAGTCACCGTGTTCCTCCCAGAGCATATCCATGACTATGCTGTTTGCGAGAAACCCGTTGAAATCCGGGATGCCCAGCGAGAGGACCACCGGATTGTTCGGGGTCACCTTGTCCAGCTCCCACCGGTTCAGGTCGTCGTAGAGAATCTTCGCTTGGTCGACCGAGCCTCCCCGGATGAATTGCAACTGGTTCTGGAAGTAGACCCACTCGCCCGGCTTGAACTGATACTTCTCCATCAATGCTTCAATCTGATTGAGGGCGTCCTCCTTGGTGCGCACTCCCCGCCAATCCACCGGATAGCGGCGGAGCTTCACCGGACCCAGCTCATCCCCATAGGCCCTCTCTGCATAGCTATAGATGTGGCGATGCGTGTCCACCAGGCCGGGGACCACCGTTCTTCCCTTGAGGTCGATCACCAATGTGTCTGGCCCGGCGAGCTGGAGCACAGCCTGGTTTTCGCCAACCGCGCGGAATTGATTTCCGCTGATAGCGACGGCTTCCGCCACGGAAAAGCTGTCGTCCACGGTCAAAATTTTTCCGTTATGGAAAACGATGTCCGCTTCTCCCTGGCCCTGGCCAAACAGCCATGGAGTAAAAAAAGCGGCAAAGCAGACCAGCCGGAGAACGCACGCGGGTAAAGTCAACGAAAAGATCCTCATGGGAGCACCTCCTGCAAAAAAGTGCCGGTTGGATTGTCTAGGAACCGCCTCGGGCGCATTGTCTTCGGCCCTGGGCCAAAGGCGTCAAGCGCCCCAACGCGAACTCCAGCCTACCACCGTCCTGGCGATAAGCCAAGACGGTGTACTCGTCCAGCAGATTAGTGACACTTTTGCTGTTTGTGAACCCGCAGTGAGGAACTGCTGCGGGGTGAGGTAGTGGAGCGCTTGGTGGGGACGGATCGTGTTGTAGGTGTGTTCCCAGGCGCGCAGTTGCTGGTTTCATTGGGGAATCAGCCAGGAGCAGGGGGCGGTCTCCCCGCCGGAACAACACCTTTGACCCATGCGGGTTGTAACACGAAAATTAAGATACAAGCCCACGGCGAGCAAAGCACTCGCCGTGATGGCTACCACTGTCCTCTATACAGGATTTGTGAAAATGCTGTAGACGATCTCTTTTCGCAGGCGGCTATTCTTCGGAGCTTGCCGGTGATCTGCCCGACCAAATGCTTTTTCTTGTCTAGCCGGTTGTTGAAAAACACCATTGGTCCGCTCCCTCACCCCTCGACATTGCTCGGGGCAGGCTCTCGCGGCTCGGATGGTTTTCACACAGACTCTATACCGGTTCCCCGGTTGCTATAGAGTGTGTCCAAGCCGCGACGGCCGACGGCGCAGCCCCTCAGGGCAGTTTCCCATAGAAAAAAAGATGGGTTTGCCAGAACCCGGAAAGCGGTTCTTTATTGCACCGAGGGTATGGCAGCTTTGCTCGAAAGTTCTCCGTTCATCGTGTACCCTTTTGCGACGGCAACGGATCGGTTCATCGTATCTTCTATCCGACCCATGAGGATTCAATAAACGGGGGATTCGATAATCGGTGATAATGTCGCCGTGACTTCTGCGGGAGACTGAGAAATGAAACCGTGAAGCAGAGGAGGCCGGGGATCAACCATGCTAAGTATCGATGAACTCCACGAACTGGTGAAGACCCGAAGGAGTATCCGCGGATACCAGAAGGACAAGGACGTTTCCGAGGAGCAAATCCGGCACATATTGGAGGTCGCTCGCTGGGCCCCCTCCGGCGGAAATGGGCAGCCGTGGGAATTTATCGTGATCCGGGACGCGGAGACCAGAAACAAAATCGCTGATCTGTTCCTCAAACAACAAGAGCATAAAAGGGAGATGGAGATAGCGGTGCGTGGGGAAGCGAAGATGACGGGAGCCGGGTTCCGGGACGCCCCCGTTTACATCATCGTGCTGGGGGACCCCAGGGTAAATGCATCGTATCCTGTCCGCACAATGGAGGAAAAGTCCGATTCTCATTTTTATAGCGGCCTGGCCAACGCCACTCTGTTGATCCATTTGGCGGCTGCCAGCCTGGGTTTGGGCT
>JADFGZ010000189.1 GCA_022567475.1 Acidobacteriota bacterium
ACAGGAAAGCCGGAACAGTTCCACCGGCGGCACCGATAAGGATTTCCCCCTGGAGCGAATCACCGAAGCATCGGATTATGGACCTGAAAGCTGCTGTGGAAAGATACAGGGAGGTGGTGAAGGAATTTGGCCAGCCGATGCCGCTCTCCCGCTTTGGCCTCCGGAAGGAGGAGATCGAGGCAATGGTCGCGGGGTGGGATGAAGACTATCACCTGCACCGGCACTTTGTTCTGCTGCCCGCTCCGCAAGCCGGTTCGGGCGACCCGGGAGCGGAAACATCCTATTCCATCAACGGGCTTTCCTGCACCGCCATCGTGTTTCGCGAATCCATCCGCCATGCCCTCGAATGAAGCTCCCCATGACGTGCCCAAGGTTCAAAAGCCCAAGCTTCAAAAGAAAGTCCGGCTGGAGGTTTGGCTGCGGGACTTCCACAAGCGAGATTTCTCCCGCATTTGCGAGATTGACCGCCTGTGCTATTCCGAAGACATCGCCTACACGCCGGAGGAGATGGCCCTGGGGCTGGGCCAACCGGGCGCATTTGCCCTGGTCGCTGAAGCCGGAGAGCAGGTCATCGCCTTTGTGCTCGCCTACCGGAAAAAGCGGTCCCCGGGAAATTCTGTAGGACATATTGTCACGATTGATGTCGTGGAGGAGTTCCGTGCGCGGGGCATCGGCAACCGGCTGATGGAGTCGGCCGAGCAGCGCCTGAGGCAAAACGGGGTGCGCCGCATCATACTGGAAGTGGAAACGGAAAACGAACCCGCCCTGCGGTTCTACAAAGCAAGAGGCTACATCCTCAAACGCCTGCTGAGCAGCTACTACGCCGACGGGTCGGACGCCTACTTGATGGAGAAGGCGTTGCCTTGAAGCAAGCGCGCCAGCCACCTTTCCTCCTTGACACAGAACGCCCTCCAAGCCACTCCATATCCCAGACGCATTGCGGCGGAAGGCGCTCCGCCGGGGAGTACACGCTGATCTCCTACAACACGCTGGAAGCAGTCATCGCCATCACAGCCGGATGGCGGGCCGGCAGCGTTGTGCTGGTGAGTTGGCCTGGACAGCGTGATTGAAGTGCTGGCGGCGGGGATTCTGGTATGGAGACTCCGCGACTCCGGATCGCTGGAAGAAGAATCGAAGAAGGAGAAAAAAGCCCTCCTGCTGGTGGGACTCACTTTCTTCCTGCTGGCCGGTTACGTTGTGTTTGAGGCGGGAAGCGCTCTGCTCCAGCAACAGGCTGCGGAAACAAGCTGGGTTGGGATTGCGCTGGCGGTTGCTTCCCTGGTGGTGATGCCTGTGCTGGGATTGTCCAAAAGAAAGGTAGCTCTGCAGATGGGGAGCCGGGCGCTGGAAGCTGACGCTTGGGAGACGCTGATTTGCGCCTACCTCTTCCTTCACACAAAAAAATGAGCCGGAGGCTCTAACCTTTTTGGGTGGGTCTCGGTTAGTGCCCCCGGCTCAATGGACGCGCCATCCGGGGTGGATGGCTTTTGGTCAAGTCTAGTCAGTGTGTGTGGTTATTGGATGCTCTTTCTTCTCTGTAAAGTTGCTTAGCACCTCCCAGAAAACTGCATCCAATTAGTGGAATGCTGCCACAAGCTGCGGATGTTGTAAAGGGTTTTTTTACTATTTTTTTCAAATTTTGGTTGAGGGGGGAAAAGAGAGACGGGCAGCAAGAGAAGCACGTGCCGGACAGAGGAATCAACCTTCCGGAACGGCGCTTTCGTAATAGCCCTATTTCGTTATATCAATGGCAGTTAGCATCATCCTGCGCTTCCTCGATTGCCTCGCCATGCTATATTGAGCAGGCTTTCATCCGCAAAACAGGAGGGATTGTTCTCATGCCGCACATACAGATTACGCTGCTCGAAGGGCGCACGCCGGAGCAGAAGCGCAAAATTGTAGAGCGCCTCACCGCGACGATGGTTGAAGAGGCAGGCACCTCGCGCGAGGCCGTTTCGGTGGCTTTTATGGAGGTCTCTACAGCGAGCTTCGCACGGGGAGGCGTATTAGCGCTCGACAAACAACAGAAGTGAATCCAGCGCAGTGCCGCCGCAGCGGGCAATGGGGCGAAGCCGCTTTCTCGACAGCGCCCTGGGCGGGAAGCTGACTTTACCGCTTGAATTGCTTGCTGAGAGAAAGTCCCTGGGACTGATAGAAAGAGCCGATGCTCGCGCCGTAGATTTTGTCCGGGGGTTCCATCAAGCGTTCGTAGACCAGCCGGCCCACCACTTGGCCGTCTTCGATCACGAAAGGCACCTCATGGGACCGCACCTCGAGGACGGCATGCGTGCCCTTCCCCTCTCGGAGGCCGTAGCCGAATCCGGGATCGAAGAACCCCGCGTAGTGAATCCGGAATTCTCCCACCGAAGGATCATAAGCGACCATCTCTCCGGCCAGCTCGGGCCGGATGCTGACCTTCTCCTTGGAGACCAGGATGTAGAAGTCGTCCGGGTTCAATATGATTCTTGGGGTGGGTGGAATGGGCTCCCAAAACTCTGCCGGGTCGTAATAATTCACACGGGCAAGATCCATCAGCGGCGCGTGGCTCTTGGCCTTGTAGCCGATGACCTCGGAGCCTTTGCTGCCAGCCAAATCAATTGAGATGGGCAGCCCGTGGCGAATCTCAGCATCGGCGGGACTGTCGTCGGGAGCATACGCCAGGGGTTCCTCGTCATGGAGCTTGCCCAGCGTGGCGCTCTCCCGCAGCAGAGGGGGAGTGCCACGCACAAACCGCAATTGGTTCAGCCGCATCCCCTCCTGCACGCGGACGGTGAAGGTGCGCGGGACGACCTCGGCGTAGAGCTTCCCCTTGTAGCCCGGCGCCACCCGCTCAAACTCCATCCCGTAGTCGGTAATCAAGCGGATAAAGATATCCAGCCTACCGGTCGTGCTCTTGGGGTTCGCCTTGCCGGAGACGCTCTCGGGCAAAAACAACTCCTCCATCAACGGGACAATGTACACGCATCGTTTCTCGAACACCGCCCCGGAGCGCAGATCGACCTCATTCATGATGAGTTCACGGACCTTGTTTTCGACCGTGGAAAATTTCCCGGGCAGAAAGCTGGCCCGCACCCGGTAAGCCACCGGCCCCAACCGCAGGTCCAGGCTGGCCGGCTGGATCTGTGCGCCGGTAATGGGCGAGGAGGCGCGAATCCGGTCGGTGTGAATGAACTCTTGGATCTTTTGCGAGGGATAGACTCCGGTGGTGCGTGACTCGCGGACCTCTTTGTTCTTTACCCCAGGTTCCGGTTCGGGAAACAAGGAGAGCATGGGATGGCTCATTTTTTCAGTGGACCTTATTGAAACATGCCCACCACAATTTGAAAAGCTAGGCTATGAAAAGCTGGGCTACGGAAATCTGGAAGCCTACGCTAGCACCTCTCCCCTACCCGGTCAAGTTGCCCGGGCAGATGGGTGGTCAAGGACTTGTTGAACGACAGCGAGGTTCGGCACGAACTGTTAGGTGCTCGAAGGGCTGAAGCGTTGCAGTCCATTCTGTTGGCCTGTTTCCGGGCCTTTCCGCGTATTCTAGGAAATGATTCCAGCCTGCTCAGGAGTTCGGAGTTTAGAGTTCGAAGTTCATGCAGCAACCGGGACAGAGCGGGCAATGGTCCCGAAAAGTTCTGTACGCTGGGAGAGTAACCACGCGGAGCCGCGAACCGGCATGGTTGAGTTAAATATGGTTGAGCTAAACAAGGATCAACTGAACGCGGAGCAACGGGCGGCGGTGGAGCACGGCGAGGGGCCGCTGCTGATCGTGGCGGGCGCAGGCACCGGCAAGACGCACGTGATTGTGGAGCGGGTCGGTTATCTGTTGCGCACGGCGCCGGGGCTGGAGCCGGAAAACATCCTGGCTCTGACCTTCGCCCGCAAAGCCGCCGAGGAGATGCGGCGGCGGGCTGGCGAGTACTTCGGAGAGCGTGCGCTCGGCTGCCGCTTCTCCACCTTTCACGCCTTCTGCTATGACCTCCTGCGAGAGGAGATTCCCCTGCGTGCCTTGGACAAGATTGACCAGTGGATTTTTTTTCGCCGTCATTTGGAGGAACTGGAACTGGACTATTATCTCAAGGTTTCCGAGCCCGGCCGGTTCCTCCACGACTTGGTGGATTTCTGCTCCCGCTGTCACGACAATCTCGTCAGCCCCGTTCAATACAGCCAATATGTCGAGAAACTGGCCGCAGAGGTTGCTCAATTAGCCAAGCAAGGACGGCCACCAGGGAAGGACGCCGAGCAAGAGATCGCCCGGCTTCGGGAACATGCCCGTGTCTATGAGCGTTCGGAGACGTTGCAGAAGCAGGAGTACCTGCTCAGCTTCGGGGCTATGATCTCCATGGCTGTATCCCGCCTGAATGAATCGCCGCAATTGCTGCGGCAGTTGCAACAGCGGTATGCCTATATCCTGGTGGACGAGTTTCAGGACACCAATGCAGCGCAGTGGGAACTGTTGAAGCTGCTGGCAGGCAAACGCCGGAACGTTACCGTGGTCGGCGATGATTACCAAGCCATCTACCGGTTTCGGGGAGCTTCCGACGGCAGCTTGGAGCAATTCAGGAAAAAGGACTTCCCTACCTGCGAGCGCAAGGTGCTGAACCAGAACTACCGCTCTACCAAATCCATCTTGAATGTTGCCCATGCGGTCGCCCGTAAGCTGGACAGCTACAAGGAGGACAAGCGGCTCGTCACCAAAAAAAAAGACCAGGGTTGTACGGTGGAGGTCTGGGAATTTCCCGACGCTGGCCAGCAGTCGGAATTTGTGGCGCAAGAAATTGCCCGCCAGATACAGGCGGGGGAAGCCAAAGCCTATTCCGATTTTGCAGTTCTCTATCGCGCCCATCGCTACCGGAACCGCTTGGTGGAGGCTCTCCGGCGCAGGGAAGTTCCTTTTGCCATCCGCAATTTAGCCATCGATAACCTGCCGCCGGTGCGGGACATGGTGGCTTGTCTGCGCGCCATTGGCCGCCCGGAGGACAGTGTCAGCCTGGCTCGCGTGCTGGCGGGCCCACGGTGGGAGATGGAGGCGAGCCTGCTGTGGGAGGGTTGCCGTCTGGCGAGAGAGCGGCAGTGCAGCTTGCGGGAGGTCGTAGAGGATAGCGGTTGGGGCGGCCAGTGGCCGGGCAAAGCGAAGCTGCTCGGATTCCTTTCCCGGTATCAAAAGCTTTCCCGCGAGCAGCGGCTCCTCTCCTGGTTCCCCTTGCTGCGGCAAGAGCTGGATTTGTTCGGCCTGAAAGAGGAAGGTGATGATACGGCTCTCGGAGCCTTCACCGATTTCGTCATTCAATGGGATCAAGAAAAAAGCACGGCGGGGCTGCTGGGGGAATTTCTGGAGTATTTCGGTTACTTTGAAGAGGCCGGGGGAAGAATTTCACTTCCCGATGAGGACGACCCAGCGCCGACGGGCGCGGCATCCTTGGGGGAGTCCCGTCAGGGAACCCTTTGGGATCAATCAGCCGAAGCCGAGTCCTTGGGAAAGGTGCAGTTGATGACCGTGCACGGGGCCAAGGGTCTGGAGTTTGAAAACGTTTTTGTCCTGCATCTGCTGCGGCGGGCCTTTCCCACTTCGAATCGCCGCCCGCTGATCTCTTTGCCAGATGCTCTTTGGAAGGGGTCGCTTCTAGAGGGCGACTTCCATATAGAGGAGGAACGGCGACTGTTCTACGTGGCGCTCACGCGCGCGCGCAGCACGCTGACGCTCTGCACGGTGTCGAACAAACGGCAGCAGCCTTCCCGCTTCCTGGATGAACTCCGGAATGACCAACTCCGGGATGAGCAACTCCGGGAGGATAAGGACGGCGGCTCGGAAATAGACTGGAAGAAACTCTCGGCGCCAACGGAACCGGTGTTGCAGGCTCTCCGGCAAGAGGATACTATTCGCCAGCCGCCCTTTTCGCAGATTGAGAGATGGACCGGCGCCATGGCGGCTCCGCCTGCAGGCAGCCTGACCCTGAGCGCATCCGGCCTCGATACCTACCGGCAATGTCCGCGAAAGTATCAATACAGTTACGTCTGCCGCCTGCCCGTGAGCCCTTCTCCCGCCTTGCTGTTTGGGTCTATCATGCACCGGGCCGTGCGAGAGCTTGTCAGCCGTCTCGCCGCCGGCAGAGACGCCAGCAATGACGCCAGTAGAAACGCCAGCAAAAAAGCAGGGGGGGACGCAGGGAGAGAAGTGCAGCAACCAGAGACTGTCGAAGCGATCCTCGACCAGCACTGGTCCTCGGCCGGTTTTACCGACCCGCACCAGGAAAGCAAATATAAGGAAATGGGCCGGGAACAACTCGCGGGACTCAAGAAGGCGCTGGAGGGTCAGCCGTTTCAACTCTTGCATCAGGAGAAGGGCTTCCAGTTCAGCGTCAAAGCCAAGCAGGGCGGCGGGACGAAGCTGCTGGGAAGAATTGACCAGATCAACCAGCTCGCAGGCCAGGATGTGGAGTTGATCGAGTACAAAACGGGCCGGGCGCAAACACAAAAGGAAGCCGATCGCAGCTTGCAGTTGACCCTTTACGCCCTGGCTTGCCGGGAAGTGCTGGGCTTAAAGCCGCTCAGCCTGGTCCTCTATAACCTAACTACCCAGGAGGGTTTCCGGACTACGCGGGGGCCGGATGATTTCAAGGAGCTCCAGGGGCAAATTCGCCAAGTGAGCCGTGATATTCTCGCGGGGAAGTTCCCGGCCCTGCCTGGATATCATTGCCGATACTGCGATTTTCGGCCCATCTGTCCGGCATACGAGGACTCCCGCCAAGGCGATGCAGTCCCAGGTTAGCTTAGTACGTTCGTACTACTGGAAAATGAGACCAGGAGACTATTGTATTAGCTGTGTTTGTTGCTCAAAATCATTACATGCGAGGGTTGCCGATTGGTGTAGAGGTTGTTGATGAGTGTAAATGACAAGCGGCGAGCGCAGCGCTTTCCCATGGCGTTGCCCGTCAAGCTAAAGGTGGAGGAGTTGGACGGGGCGGAGATCGAAGCTGTCCAAACCCGCGACGTCAGCTCCGGCGGTATCTATTTTGAATATGAATCTCACCTGGAAGTAGGCACGTCGCTCGAATTTGTTCTCACCCTGCCGGGAGAAATCACCAAGGGCAGTTCCGTGCGGATCCGATGCATGGGCAAGGTCGTGCGGGTGGATAAGACCTCCGAGCAGGGCGACCGTGTTGGAATTGCAGTCACGATTGAACGGTATGAATTCGTGAGGGAACCCTGAGCCCGAAGCCGCAAGCTCCGCACCGTGCGGCGCAGAAGGCTCAGTTCCCAGGATGTTTTTCTCGCAGAGTTCCAGCTTTTTTACAATTTCCTGCCCACTCCCATAAGCACCCCGGGCGAACTCTGAAAACCTTGACTTCCCTCTGAATGTGTCATTGAATAACTTCAGGGAATAGCTTCAGGTGTAGCGATAAATAGCTGGGGCCCCGGTTTGTCCTGGGTAGCTATCTTATGATTCCATCCTCCGTGGAACCGCTCTATTACTTGCTGGTTTTGGCAGTAGCCGCGCTCTTCTACGGATACCTGCGGAAGCAACGGAAGCTCCGCCAGGAACAGGTGCGGTCCCGCCACCTGGGCTTCCTGAACCGGATGCAACGCCTTGCGGTCTCTACCTGGGACGCGAAAGAGCTGCTGGCAGAGATTGCGCAGGAGATTCGGCGCAATTTTGATTGCGAATACGCAGGGATCGGCCTGGCAGGCTCCCGGCGGGGGGAGATGGAATGGAAGACGGAAGCCGGAACTGCCGTTCCCATGCCGGGCAAACAGCTTCCCTGGGAACAGGGATTGCGGAGGCAGCCGGGCGAGAAGGGCCAGAAACAGAATGATCCTCCGGAATCTGCCGGCGAGGGTGCCCAGCCGAACAGCAGTTCCCAGCTTTACCTTCCTATTCTCCATGGAAAAAACAAGCTGGGCGTGCTCTACATGGAGAAACTCCCGCCGAAGGTTTTTTCGGGGGAAGAAATAGAGACCTTCCGCAGCCTGGCCGACCACCTGGCGGTTGTTCTGCAAAACGCTATCGTCTTTCACAGAACGCAGGAGCAGGCCATCACCGACAGCTTGAGCGGCCTGAAGACCCGGCGCTACTTTTCCCAAGTCCTGAATGCGGAATGGAAACGCGCCACTCGTACGGGACGCCAATTTTCCATCCTGCTTCTGGATGTGGACAAGTTCAAAACCGTCAACGACACGGAAGGACATCTGGAAGGAGACCGGGTGCTGGCCGAGCTGGGAAAGCTGCTGGGAAGCCGCTCCCGGCAAAGCAACGTGGCGGCCCGGTACGGCGGAGACGAATTTATCATCCTGATGCCGGAGGCCTCTACGGAACAGGCCGAGA
>JADFGZ010000011.1 GCA_022567475.1 Acidobacteriota bacterium
GGAGACTCTCCCATGACCAAGCTATTTTTCCGAACGGGATTGGTGGTTTTTATTGCGATTCTTTTTGGCGGCAGCGTCCGTGGCCAGCAAACCCTGAACAATATTCCGGCGGAGCTGGTGGCGTATCCGGACCTGATCATCCACAACGCCAAGATCGTCTCGATGGATGACGCCTCCCTGAACAACTCCACGGGAAGCGCCTTTGAGGCCATGGCGGTGAAGGAGGATCGAATCCAGTTCCTGGGCAGCAACGCGGAAGTGCTTCGTTATGCCGGTCCCCGGACGCGGAAGCTTGACCTGCAAGGCCGCACCGTTGTGCCGGGAATCATCGGCTCGCATACTCACCTGCATGACCATGCGGTCAGCCGCTGGGTTCGGCTCAACCCGGACAAGGTTCAGGAGGTAGCCAAACAATTTTCGGTAACCGGAAAAACCTTCCAGGAGATCACCGCGGGCATCGAGCTGGTCATCAAGGAAAACATGGCGCATCCCCTGCCGGGGCAGTGGGCCATGATTAATCTTCCCCGCGGAGGCAGCTCCGGAACCGGCATCGGGGTCGATTACCTGCAGAAGGAAACGATGACCCGCAAGGAACTGGACGGGCTGGCGCCCCAGTTGCCTGTCTTTGTGGTTGCTCATCCCGCTTTCCTGTTGAACACGGCGGCCCGGGACGCTTTTCTGAAATTCTACGAAGTCGAACCGACGGATGAAAACGAGGAGTTGGCGATCACGATCGATACAACCATCACGCGGTCTCTGGTCCTCGACCACTACTTCGACACTCGCCTGGACGAACTGGCCGACGTCATTGAAGACGGTTTGAAGCATCAAGCGGCGGCGGGCCTGACGACATTCAGCTCGCACATTGTCAGCCTGCGAGTGACCCCTGCTTACTTGAAGCTGGTGCGCGCCGGGCGAATGCCGATCCGCTTTGCTTTCGCCCACCGGCTTTGCCAGTTGGTGGAGCCGGACAACGCCGGCTGCTTTCTCCGGGTCGGCGACTGGGCGGGCTTGGGCGACAAGTACTTCTGGAACATTGGGCTGACCCTGGGCGGCATTGATAACGGCCCGCCGGCGATGTGCACCACCATGGATGCTCCGCCAGAATTTAAGGCCAAGGAAGAGTGCATCCTGCAGCCGGGAAACCCTTACGCGCAAGCCATCCACACCGCATTGAGCAACCACTATCGGTATGTGGTGAACCATGCCTACGGGGACAAGGGCGTGGACTACGTGATGGACATCATGGAACAGGTGATCGAGGAAAAACCGGAGATTACGCTGGACTACATGCGCTCCTTGCGCGTGACCGTCGATCACTGCGGTTTTTATCCCCGGAAGGACCAGATTCCGCGCATGAAGAAGCTGGGGATGATCGTCAGTTGCGACGACCGGTATCTGAACCGCAGCGCTCCCTACCTCAAAGTATATGGGGAGGACAAAGCGAACCGCATCTCTCCGATCAAGAGCATGTTAGCGGCTGGCCTGATGACCACCGTAGAAACAGAGCTGCGGGTGGAAAGCGGCGAGGGACCCTCGCTATTTGCCCAGTTGAGCCGGTTGATTACGCGGAGAAACGACCGAGGAGAACTCATCGCCCCGGAAGAGGCCATTGACCGGGAAACCCTGATGAAGGCGATCACGGTTTGGCCCTCCTATTACGTCCTGAAAGAAAAAGAAATCGGGACGCTCGAACCCGGCAAATTTGCTGATTTCGTGGTCTTCAACAAGGATTACTTTACCGTTCCGCAAGCGGAGATACCGGAAGTCATTCCGGTGATGACCGTGGTCGGAGGTAAGACCATTGTGCTGCGGGAGGAGTTGGCCAACGAGTGGGGCGTGCCTGCTGTAGGACCGCAACTCAAGTTTCAGTTCAAGACAGAGTATGATTTCGGCGATCCGATACTGTAGGCGGCTCTCTGATTAGCTCGGCGTGGCGGCTACCCGCGCTTGGAATGGGAAGGCGGCCTGCATACAAACCTCCATTACTACTCGGTGCCCTGCTCCCGAGCCGTGGTGACAACCGTTCCATCCGGCCGAAACTTGACCATCAGGTATACCGGCCTGGAAAAGCCTTCCGTAGGAGGCGGATTGATTGCAGTGATCGGCCATGTCCCCACCTCCTCGAGCAATCGTGAAGGAATGGTGATCTCCATGACGCCGGAATCCTTGACCCGTGTGGCCACCGGCACGCTCTTAAAGCTCGCCTGGGTGCCCCGAAGAAAGTACCTTCCTTTAACGGTCACCGTAACGGCGTCGCTACCCTCGACGACTATCCGGGGCACGACCTGCCAGTCCAACTCCGGAATCTCGTTGTCATATTTATCCACTTGGTGAATTCCGGGGATCGGATTGCGCCAGTCCGGATGAAACGAGGTGTCCATTTCCTTCCCCCCGATGATCACCGTCTCCACGTTCCCTTTGACATTCCGAATGTCGGCGAGCGGATCTTTGGTGAGAATAATCAAGTCCCCCAGCTTTCCTTCTTCAATCGTCCCCAGGTCCTCCAGCTTCCCCAGCCATTCCGCCGGATTCCGTGTGGCCGCCACGATGACCTGCATGGGGGTCAGCCCGGCCGATTGCGTCAGGATCATCTCGTTGTCATGGCTGATCCCCGCTATCGAGTCCTTGGATTGGTCCGAGTCCACGTCCAGCTTGCCGCCCAATTCCACAAACCGCCGGATAAAATATTGGAAATTCCGATACCCCTTCTGGAGTCTCTCCCTGTTTTTGGGTATCTCCGCCGGATCGCCTCCAAACGAATAGTCTCCGAACCAGAAGATCGAGGAGTCCGGAATGTAGTTGAGGAGGGCGGGATTGCTGTGGAGAAACTCCAGATCGTAGGCCAAGAACTCCGCCGTCTTCGGATAAACGCCTTTCCAGGCGGATTCAAAGGTGGGCTCAACATGCACATTATTTTTAATCAGGAACCGGATGACCTCGTCAATCCGGCTGCCGTATGTGCCCGGTTCCACAAACGACCAGTCCCATATATAGGGATGGCCTTGTTCCCGCGCGTTCTGGACCCTGGCCCACTTTGCCGGATCATTAATGACGGCTTCGGCAATCCCGGTGCCGTGCTCGGCCTTCAGAATCCCCAGAGGCACGGACTGCATCACGTTGAGGTCGCAGTGGCAGATTGTGGGAAGCCCCCGCCGCCGGGCCTCTCCCGCCATCACCCGAACAATTTCAAACGTAGCTTCCCACCGAAATTTGACCACGTCCACTCCCTGATCGATCCATGCCCGGACCTGAAACAGATTCTCTTCGGTCTTGCGGCTGGCGAGCCACATGGTGCCCACCGCAGCCTTCCTTCCCCCGAATGCGTCCGGCCCGTTGATCGCTGCGGTGCTGGCAAAGATCCGCGGACCGCGAATTTTCCCCATCGCCACCGCTTCCTTCTGAGCCAGCGTCCACTCCACCACATTCGCTAAATCAACCAGGGTAGTGATTCCGCGATTCAAGTACAGCTCGTTGTGCCAATCGGCCAGGTGCATATGCCCGTCAATGAAGCCGGGAAGGATATACTTGCCGTCGGCTTCAATCACCTTCACCCCAGCAGGAATTGGCGCATTCCCCACCGTCGTTACCGTTCGAAAGCGGCCCCCTTCGATGATGATCAGCGGATCGCGTACGGGCTCCCCGCCATTGCCATCAATCAGTGTGCCCCCGCGAATGACAACCGCTTGGGCAAAAACCGGCCGATTTGCAGCTCCGCTTGCGAAACAGAAAAAAGTGAACATTGCCAGAGCACAAAGATAGGTTTTCATCGTCAGTTCCTCCATGCAGTGAACGGCCCAGTGAACAGCGTGGCTCCAAGGCGCTAAAATTTGCACGCCATGTTGCCGCATCTCGCCGATTGCTTCTGATACGCGAATCCGCCCTGAGTGAAACTATACTGGAAATAATGTCCGCCTGAAATATTCGTTTTTGCGCCATGCCGGAAAAAGATTCAGCGCCCCCTGGCAGCCGGTGGTAAAAAAGGCTTTTTCAGGACTCGTTCGGGAGCGCAAGATTGACGTATCCTTGATGCGCTAACGATGTGCGTTAACGACGTGCTGGAACCCGGTGCGAAATGTGACACTGGTCATCCGTTCCATGAGGTGTGCTATGAAACAAACCACTCTGCATCACCGCCGGGTTACGCGGCGGAAGTTTACAGCCGACTGCGCGATGCTTCTGGCGGGGATTGCCCTGGGCGCGGCGCCTCGGTTAGCCGCCCAAACGGCTCCTGCCCCGGCTGGACCCGCTTCGCCGCAACTGGTCGAGGACCTCGTTGCCGCCTACCGCATCCTGGCGGACCATGGCGTGCTGGACGCTTACGGGCATGTGAGCGCACGGCACGACCGCGACCCGGATCGATATCTCCTGTCGCGCTCTCGCGGTCCGGAGCTCGTCACCGCTGACGACATCCTGGCATATGACCTCGACAACAACCCGGTGGATGACAAGGGCGGCACCTTGCGCAAAGAGCGGTTTATCCACGGCGAGATATACAAGGTCCGGCCGGACGTCAAGGCCATCGTCCACTGCCACACTCCGTCGCTAATCCCGTTCGGGATCAGCACCGTGCCGCTCCAGCCCGTTTACCACATGGCTGCCTTCCTCTGGGAGGGAGTGCCTGTTTTCGAGATTCGCGAAGCGGCGGGGCGGAAAATGACCAATATGCTGGTAGACAACCCGATGCTCGGACAAGCCCTGGCGCAAACACTGGGAAGCAAGCCGGCGGCACTGATGCGGGGACATGGCGCCGTGGTGGTGGGACCCTCCATCCGCATGGCTGTCGGGCGCAGCATCTACATGGCTATCAATGCAACGCTTCAGAACCAGGCGATCGGTCTCGGCGGGGATGTAACCTACATCGACCCGGAGGAGGGACGGTTAACCACCCTGGACGAATACCGCCGGGGATGGGAGACGTGGAAGCGAAGGGCGATGGCGAAATAGTTATAGTTTCAGGCCGAAGGGAAACCCTGCGGTTTACTCAAGCGGCCATACTGAACTAACTGCTGGACTGACCGCCGGACTGATCGTCGGATTGACCGGGGGGAAGTTATTCCTTCCACCTGACCTTCTTGAAAAAGGCTCTCCGCTCTTCCTCCTCTTCCCACCGCAGAGGGCCTTTGAAACCGGTGGTGTCCCATGCAGTCACCAGATTAGGCGTGTTGGGATTGGTGATCTGATGCTGATCCCCTGGCCGCAAAATGGGAATGCCTTTGGCGTCACGCGGCAGGAAGTGCTCAGGAAAATTTTGATAAAACAGCGAGAAGACTCTGATTCGAACCAATCGGTAAACCGATTGGAGCTTTTTGAGCAACTCCTTGTCGGTGAAGCTGCCGCCATCGATGATTAGATTCAGATACTCTGCCCGCTGGTTCGCGTCCAAGTCCAAAAAACATTTTTCTTCAAAGAAGCTCTTGCTCGCCTGGTTGAAGGCCTCGAAGTTCTCGTCACTGATGCCGCTCAGCCTTTTCATCGCCTCCTCGGTGATGCCATACCACTCAAAGTCCTTGTAGCCGGGGTCATCCGGCTCGGATGGAATCAAAGTATCCCCCAGGAGGAAAACGATAGCCCGGCGGTTACTCACCCCGGCAGCCTGGGCTTCCTGCAAAAGCGGGGCTTGCCGTAACAGCGGCCCGGATGCTGCCAAGGCAGCCGTGCCCAGCCCCGCCTGCTTCAAAAACCTTCTCCGAACCATCTGCTCTTTTTGCTCAGCGCGTTCTTTTTTCTCAGCCATTTTTCTCTCCCTGCATTTCCTTACCCCTCCGGGCCGCTAAAAGTCTAACGATAGAGGATAGGATCATTGGAAGTGCCGCTCCACAATGCGTCGCCAGGCAAAACAAGCCACTGCCATCACCGGACCCGCCGCCAACGACACCGTATTTCTGGGTATGGCGCTGCCATCGGCTATCAGCAAGTTCTCCACATCGTGCGACTCAAAATAGGGGTTGACCACCGAGCTTTCCCGGCTGTCGCCCGCCCGGCAGGTTCCCTGCTCATGGGAAATTCTGCGAAATCTGGGCCTTCTCTGACTGACCTTCGCAGCGCCCATCTTCTTGAGAACCTCAACCGCCATCTCGATGCCCTCTGCCCATCGCTCGTCTACCAAGCGGCTGTCTCCCTCCAGCTCAATTTGAGCATCCGGATTTATTTTCCCCCGGATGCTTTTGATGTTCTGGACCCCCAGGTTGATCCCCCCCAGCCTCACCAAAGCGTCCTTCATATATTTCTTGTGAGCTTTGCCAAACGCTGGAGCGAACTCGCCCAGGGCTACACGATCCGGGAACGCAATCCGATTGTCAAAACTGTCTTTGAACCGGAGCCGGAACGACCCGTCCCGGTGGGCATCCTCTAAAAAATAGTGGCAGGCGCCGCTTGCTCCCAGTTGCCTCTGTTTGATCGGCTCATCAAACAGGGCCGCCAAAGAGAAAGAGGCATCTCCCGTCATGTGCTGTCCCACGTTGCCATTCTCAACGATCAATTTATTTCCCAGCAACTCCCTGGGGCCATAGCCGGATCTGTACAGCAACAACGGCGTCGCCGCCACGCCGCACGATATGATTATTTTCCCGGCCCTTGCCTCCCGCAACTGTCCATCCTTGCGATACACGATTCCCCTGGCGACCGGCTTCGCCCCCTGCTTCTCGATGATTATCCGCTCCACCTCGGCATCGGAGATGATCTCCGCCCCATGCTTCTCCGCCAGGTGTGCATAAACCAGCGAGGTCCCCTTGCTGTCGTACCGGCACATGTACCCGCCGCCACAGTAGCCGCAGTACAAACAGTTCTGGGCTGCCATAGGAGTGGGATGCACGGCATGGCCTAAGGCGCTGGCCGCGTCCCGGAACAGCAGCGTGCCTTTCGATAAAGCTTCTGGAGGAGCTGCTTGGATATGAAACATTTCCCGCGCTTCCTCCACCGCAGGCTTCAGCTCATCCCAGGTCCAATCCACCCCCGTCTCTGCAACCCAGTTTTCCAGGTCCACCTCTCCAGGAAGCCATGCGTTGCTCCCGAAGTGAAGCGAGCTGCCCCCCACCATCTTGCCGCTTCCCGTCACCCGGTAAGGCCACAAGTATTGATCGGTTCGAGCATGGGCGATATTCGTGATGATCTGCCGCCGTTGCGCATCACCGTAGCCCGGCCTGATCTCGCCTTTCCAGTAAGGACCGGCCTCGACCATGGCAACCTTAACCCGGTCGCCTGTCTTTGGATTCACGCCTCGCTCAGCGATTCGTCCGGCCAGGACACAGCCGGCCATGCCGCCGCCCGCTATTATCACGTCGTAGCTGTCATAGTCAGCCATGCTGCAACACCTTATTTCGTAATATGGTTTCTTAACTTTGTTTCTTAACTTTGTTTTTAACTCGGTTTCTTAGTCTGGTTTCTCAACTCGGTTTTCTGCCATTCGGCCACTCATAACAGCTACGGTTGGATACGGAAATCACATGCCTTCCTGCACGCGATTCCGCACTAGAGCACACTCGCTGCCTGGAAACCAGTGATTTCGATATGCGCCTCCCGTTCGCCCAAAGCCTATGCCGACCGGCCTATAGAGTCAAGCACAGATCGCCCTGGCCGCTTGTGGATAGAATCGGGGCTGGATTGCCAACAACAGGAACAGCGCAACAATGTAGCAAACGGAGTGAAAGGATGCCTTTGAGTCTCAATTTCCTGACAGAAATGCAGGCGATGAAGGAGGAGTTCCGGCTTCCAACTTTGCGAAAAAACTGGCGGGGCCGACGAGACTCGAACTCGCGACCTCCTGCGTGACAGGCAGGCGTTCTAGCCAACTGAACTACGGCCCCACATTCCCCAAGCGAAGCGACTTTCGCTGCGCCATCTTAACAAGGGTGGTCGGAAATGAAAAGCCAGTATAACACAGTTCAATGAGACAGCTTCCCAACGGAGCAGGTTGCGGCAGGTCACAGGTAGGTTGGCGCAACAAAGCAGACTCTTCGCATCCCCAGATTGGACGGCGAGGTGGGTCGGCGAGGTGGGACGGCGCGAAAGACGCCACGGCGCCGGGTATCAGCGTTTATCGGCCAATGCTTTCCTGGCGATGCTTCTCTATCATCTCTTCTCTATGGAAGACGACTGCGAGACCGGCTTGCGGTACCATCGCGACATGACCGCTCCCGCCGGTTTGTTTCTGGGGTTGAACCTGCCATCTTCGGGGCCGCCGCCGGCGCCCGTGCTATACCACTTCCACCAGTACATCCCATAAAACCACGGCTTGCCGTAAAAAGACTGGAAGATGGCCTCATAGGCGCGGGCCTGTTCTTCTACATCGACTATGGAGGAGACCCTATTATTCCATGGCTCGGTCACTCCCCCCCGCTTGCTGGGAAAGCCAACTTCGGTCAGGAGCACCGGACGGCCCCAGCGCCGCTGGAGCCGCTCCACGCGCCGGAGCACCTCATCAGCGCCTTTCTGCAACGCCGTGGCGGAAGCATCCCCATTCCGTGTCAGAGGGAAATAGTTGTTCAGGCCGATGTAATCGACCGCATCCCAGAACGGCAGCTTTTCAAATTCGGTCTCCCAGTGCGCGCCGTAGGTAATCGGGCCGTGATAGATTCGCCGGACCGTCGCAATCAAATCCCGCCACTCGGTTTCGTAGCGCGTCATCTCCCGAAGCTCATTTCCAATACAGAACAGATCGCTCCCGTTCCATTCGGCCAGCCGCGCGTTGTGGAAAATCCACTGGCGATACCGGAAAAACCAGAGGTCTCTTTCGCGCTTATTTTGCAGATGGACATCTCCGGGGAACAATCCCCCCCGCAGCCAGATGTGGGGTTTGAGCATGACCTTCATCCCCAGCCGGCGGGCCCGGAAAGTGGTATTGTTGATCCCCGCATCGCTCTCTCCGGAAAAACGGATCAGTTCGGGGACATCGGGTCCCGGCATAAAAGAAAAGGGCACCAACGCGATGGAGTCCACACCGAGCCGCCGCAAGGACGCCAGCACATCCCCCATCCCCGAAGAATCATACCCGCCGCCACGGCGACGCCCTTCCTGAGTGAAGGATACGCCGCGTTGAAAAAATGGCCGCTGTGAAGTCGCTGCCCGGAGTTCCGGTGAATAAGTTTTTGCTTGTTCCCTTAGCCACCGGCGCCATGCGGATTCGAGTTCTTGCGGCGATAGATCAAGCGACAAAGCGATGCTGCGGACGAGTGGTGATTGGGCCGTCGAGTAGAGTTCCCGAAACGTCTCCAGCCCCCACCGGGAGATGATCCAGCGGGCGAACTCCCCCGCCAAGGGACGGCGGACCAGCGGAGAAAGAAAGTTGCCTCCTCTGCTGCCGCCCGATTCTGCGTTCGCTAAAAAGTCGAGCGCATAAGGACCTTCCTCATAGGTGATCTGCGGCCCCCACTGCGCTATCGGTTTCCTTCGCCACGTTCCGGCGGCATAGGCAGCGGCTGAGAGTCCCAGGAAGGAATGCGCCGGGCTACCCCAAACCTGCTGCACCAAAACCTGCGCGTCGGGCAACAGTTCCACCCGTGGGAATATCTCATTCCAGACAGCCGCCACGGCGGCCTTGCCGGGGTCGGCGTTAAATTCGTCGCGGCCGTTCCCCCGGCTTCTCTTCTGCTCGAAGGTGGAATGCAGATAGAACTGAATCTTTTCGGCGGGAGGCTTCGCTTCCAACCGTGCCGTCATCTGTTGCCAGAGGCGCTCCCGTTCCTCTGCAAAGCTTTGCACCTTTGCCAGGCTGTGGTCCTCCGCGTTGTAAAAGAACCGGTAATGCTCGCTGGAGAATTGTGCCGATGGCGTCAACTGCATCGTCGGAGCATCTGAGCGCCAGCGTTGCGCCAACGAATATGCGGCGGTGGAGGCAAGCAAAAGCAAACTCAGCGCAGACAAAACACTCCAACGGACGAGTCCGGCAGAGGGCGCACCCCTGGAAGGGGGTCGGCAATTGTGGAAGGGAAGTTCGATGCTCCCTGCCCTGCCCCGCAGTACGATTGGAAGATTACTGGACATTGACATTGCTCTTTCCTACGTTTCAGGTCTTCCGGTGACCTTGGTCAGAAGCTCCCTAGCTTCGGCATCCATCATCCCATGCTGCTCAAAACCATGAGGCTCAAAAAAAGCAGCAATGTCCAGGTCCGGGAAACCGGCCCGCACGAGCCGCTCCGGAAGCAGGCTGCGGATCGTCTCCGGCTCGCATTGCGCCAACGCCGAGAGGCAGTCGAAAACCACCTGATGGTGGACACTCGCGAAGGCATAGGAGTGCAACCGGGAGAGCATCTCCTCCCGAAGTTCCCGGTTGAGGCCTCCCTGGCAGATCACTCGAAGGAGGCGCTCTTCCATCTTGCTGATTGCTTCTTCCGCCACTGGCATTAGAAAATAGTGTTCGCGATTCTGTGGAACCACCGCCCCGCAGTGCTGACGAAAAAACCTACACCACAACCGAATCGAGCACGGGGATTCTCAGCCGCCGCAGCAGAGCAGCGACACCGTTCCGGTCCATGCAGGTCGCGTCATATTCCACGGCAATCGTCTGCTCCTTTTCCTCGACGTGAATCTTGCGCACTCCCAGGTGCGTAAAGGACTCTCCCAAGTTCCGGGCCTGCCGGGTATCGAGCGTCCCTTGATACTTGAAAACCGCCACCACCGATGTCATGGGTCCCAACTCCGACTATCTGTATGCCATCTTTAGTAAGAAAGTTCACGGTCCGGCGAGGAGCGAATCAAAATAGGAGATCATCTCCTGGCTCATCCAATCCGCAGGACCGATGATTTTGTTGATCAGAAGACCGTCACGGCTGATGATGTAGGTCTCCGGCAGCTTGATGGTCCCATACTGGAGGCTGATTCTGCGGTTCGGGTCCCGCAGAGTCAGAAAGACAATTTCATTTTGAGTTAAAAAGTTCTGATAGGCTTCCGGGTCTTCATCGACGCTCACGGCCAGCACCTGCATTCCTTGGCCGGCATAACGCTCTTGTAGGCGGTTCAGCGAAGGCATCTCTTCAATGCAGGGTGGGCACCAAGTGGCCCAGAAGTTTAAGACCACTATCTGTCCCCGGTAATCCTGCAAGGCAATGACCTGCCCGTCACCATCCCGCAGAGTGAAGCTCGGAACCTGCTCTCCCAGTGCGGGCGCCTGGCTCTGTCCGTGCGGTTGCGAAAAAAAGACCACAAACAGGCCCACCATCAAAAGCAGGGTGATTTTGGCGGCGGTTTCTTTTTGAGCAGTCATGGCATCTGCCTAATATAATAACGAATCTTCGGTGGGAAGGGAGACTAAATCAGTGGACCGCCCGGAAAAGCCACCGCTGGTTTCGGTGATCGTGCCGGCAAGAAATGAGGAGCAGAACATTGCTGACTGCCTTCACTCCCTGCTGGAACAAGGCAGCGGCATCGAAATCGCTATGGAAATCGCCCGAGAAATCATTGTGGCGGACGACGGTTCGGAGGACAAAACGGCTACGATTGTCACCCAAATTGCCGCCGCACAGCCGCGCGGTAAACATGTCAAACTGGTTTCCGTGCCCCCTTTGCCGCCAGGCTGGGTCGGCCCAGGCGAGGGGATTGTGAGCACCCGCATGTATCGGCGCTTCACGGAAATGTGGGAAGGCTGGACGAAAAACTTATTTTTGCTTTACCATGGAGATTCCAGCGCCGTATGGCGAACGGCGGCGGCATTGCCGGGCCGCTACCTGCTACCGTCAGCAGGTTTCGAATGAAAAACCGCCCGGTGGTTGTCCAAACGCCTAGGGAATATTGAACGGTGAACCGCAGACCATAAACTTATGATTTATCTCACACGGAAAGCGGAGTTTTCCGCATCGCACTATTATCACAGCCCGGAACTTTCTCCCGAGGAAAACCGGCGCATCTTCGGCAAGTGCAACAACCCGCACGGCCATGGACACAACTACGTCCTGGAGGTCACCGTTCAGGGAGAGATTGATCCGCGCTCCGGAATGGTGGTGGACTTGAAAGACCTCAAGGAGGTGCTGGCTCGCGAGGTGCTGGACATCTTCGACCACCGCTTCCTCAACGAAGAAGTTCCTGAATTTCGCGCTTGCGTGCCCACCACGGAAAATCTGGCGGTATCCATCTGGCGGAGGATCGCTCCCAAATTGTCCTTCTGCGCGCTGCACCGGATTCGCCTCTATGAGACGCCCGATCTGTTTGTAGACTACTTTGGACCTCCAGGGACCGCCCCGTCTTCCCCGCAAGAAGCGAGTGCGCGGTAGTGCATCGCGGGCGGGAAGTCGCCGAGAAAGGAAAACCGTTGGTTCACCTGACGCGCCGCTACATGTTTTCCGCCTCGCACCGTTTGCACAATCCCCGCCTGGCAGACGGGGAAAACAGCCGAATCTACGGGAAATGCAACAACCCCGGTGGACACGGCCATAATTACTTTTTGGAGGTCACCGTGGCGGGTCCCATCGACCCGCTCACGGGGATGGTGGTCAATCTGGCGGAGCTGGACGGCTACGTGCAGAACGCCATCCTGACTCCTTTCGACCAGACCAGCCTGAACGGGCAACCGATTTTCGCAAAGCTGGTTCCCACCTCGGAAAACCTCTGCATCGAAATCCACCGGATTCTGCGGGAAAGGTGGGAGGAGTTGCCTTCCGGGAAAAAAGCGCGGTTGCAGGGTGTGCGCCTGGAGGAGACCAGTTCGAATTTTTTTGAATACAGCGGGGACGCATAGTCATCGCGAAAGAATCTTTTTGGAAAGATTGGATTCTGGTTCAGTGTCCGGCGGAGAGAATCACCAGATCCGCCGAGCCCGGATACGCCGAGCCGGTGATTCCAGGGAAAGCAGGAGAAACATATGAAGGATTCCAAAAGCCGTTTGCAAGTTACACAAAAGGGCACAGCCACAGATGATCCCCTGCGAAGCGCCGCCCGCCAGTTGCTGGTCGCACTGGGCGAGGACCCGGACCGGGAAGGACTCACAGGAACCCCGGATCGAATCGCGGAGACGCTGCGGCACCTCACCAGCGGATACCAGATGAAGCTGGACCAGGTGCTGAATGGCGCTCTCTATTCGGTCAGCTATGATGAGATGGTGATTGTGAAAGATATCGAGTTGTTCAGCTTGTGCGAGCACCACTTGCTTCCGTTTTTCGGAAAGTGCCACGTGGCCTACGTGCCCGGCAAAAAAGTAATCGGGCTCAGCAAGATTCCCCGAGTGGTCGACATGTTCGCCCGGCGGCTGCAAGTGCAGGAAAGGCTGACGAACCAGATTGCCGAAACCCTGCAGGAAACGATTCATCCCCAAGGCGTTGGCGTCGTCATCGAGGCCCGGCACCTCTGCATGATGATGCGGGGGGTTGAAAAGCAGCACTCCCAGGCGGTCACCAGCGCCATGCTCGGCGTATTCCGCGAGCAGCAGCAGACGCGGGAGGAATTCCTCTCTCTCGTCATGGGCTCGCCGAGAGCGTAATCTCCTGCGCATTTTGTTTCCGCTTCTGATTGGCATGGACTCTCGAATGCCAAACGACCGTCAAAAGCTGAAAGGGTTTGACAGAGTGAGCGAGTCGCAGTAATGATGGGGTTTCAATCGTGAAATCATCCGCCGCGAGACAATCAATACCCGCGAGACCGGCAATAAAAACAAGCGACCTGGAAGCGCTGCTTTCCTCCGCCAAATCCGTTTGCGTTCTGACCGGAGCCGGCATTTCTCAGGAAAGCGGTGTTCCTACGTTTCGCGGCGCCGGCGGATTGTGGAAACAATACCGGCCCGAGGAGCTGGCGACGCCCGAAGCCTTTGCCCGCGATCCGATGACGGTCTGGGAGTGGTACGCATGGAGAAGGGAGATCATCGGGCGCGCCCAGCCGAACGCGGCCCATTTCGCCCTGGCGGAGTTGGAACAGCGGTTTGCCGGCGACCGAAATGGTGATCCCGCTGGAGAGCAAGCAGAGCCATTCACCCTGCTTACACAAAACGTGGACGGCCTGCACGAGCGCGCCGGTTCCCGCAACGTGATCCGTCTGCACGGCGATATCTGGCGGCTGCGCTGCACGCAGTGCGGGGCCGAGCGGCAGGACAACTCGGTTCCCTTGGACCCGTTTCCTCCGCGGTGCGACTGCTCTTCCCTGATGAGGCCCGGAGTGGTTTGGTTCGGCGAGCCCCTGCCGGATGCCGCCTGGAGACGGGCGACGATGGCCGCCGGTTCAGCCGAATTATTTCTGATCGTCGGAACCTCGGCGCTGGTGGAACCGGCTGCTTCCCTGCCCTTGCTGGGCAAACAGAATGGCGCGCGGCTGGTTGAAATCAACCTTGACCCGACGCCTCTCTCCGGCCTGGCAGAGTTGTCGATCCGGGGAAAGGCGGCGGAAGTTCTGGGGCCATTACAGGAAAAGATACGGCGGGGAAAGATAGGAAAGATACCAACGTTATGAGAATTGCCTACCTGGATTGCTTCTCCGGCGTCAGCGGCGATATGCTGCTCGGCGCCTTTGTCGGCTGCGGCCTGGAACTCTCCCAAGTGGAGCAGGAGGTCCGGAAGCTCGATCTCGGTGATATCCGCTGGCGGCAGGAACAAGTAAAGCGCGGCATGCTGATGGGGACGCGGATTCTGATTGAAGCGCCGCCGGAACAGCCCTCGCGCAAATATCGCGACATCGTGGAACGGATCCAGGCGGCTCCCCTTTCCCAGCAGGTGCAGCGGCAAGCCCTGACAATCTTCCGCCGCTTGGGCGAGGTCGAGGCCGCGTTGCACGGATGGACGCTCGATCAAGTTCATTTTCATGAAGTGGGCGCAGTGGATTCGATAGCCGACATCGTAGGCAGTTGTGCCGCCATCGAGTTGCTGAAAATTGAGCGGCTCATTTGCTCGCCCCTGAACCTGGGCGGCGGGACGGTGAAATGCGATCATGGCACGCTGCCGGTCCCCGCCCCGGCAGCTTTGGAGTTGCTGAAAGGAATACCGGTATATTCTTCCGGGGTCGCCGCCGAACTGGTGACTCCGACCGGCGCGGCTGTGGTTTCCAGCCTCGTTGCGAGTTTCGGCCCCTTCCCGGCCATGACGGTCGAGCATGTAGGATACGGGGCAGGCTCCCGCAACCTGGAAGGGACACCCAATGTCCTCCGCATCGCCATCGGGGAAGCGACCTCGGTCGAAACGGGAGAGGAGAAATTGTTCATGCTGGAGGCGAACCTGGACGATATGAATCCCCAGGTATTCAATTTTTTCACCGAACGCGCGCTTGCTGCCGGAGCGCTGGACGTTTTCTTTACGCCGGTGCAGATGAAAAAAAACCGTCCCGGCGTGCTGCTTTCCGTCCTGTGCCGGCCCGCGCAGCGGGAAAAGCTGATGGAGATGTACTTCCAGGAAACAACCACCATCGGCGTGCGCGGCTACGAAGTCTTCCGGCGCGCCCTGGAGCGGGAATCGGTGTCCGTGCAGACTTCCTACGGCGAGGTTCGCATCAAGGTGGCCCGCCAAAACGGCCAGGTGATGCATTTCAGTCCGGAGTTTGAAGACTGCCGGAGACTGGCGGAAGAAAATGCGGTACCCTTGAAGAAAGTTTTAGAGGAAGCCACCTTTACATTTTGGAGGGAATCGGGAACTCAGGCCGGCTCTCCGGCTAAAAAAGGAAAAAGACGATAACCAGGATGCCACGATATTATCTGACCACGCCGCTCTACTACGTAAACGCAGCCCCGCACCTGGGGCATACCTACAGCACGCTCGTGGCGGACACCATCCGCCGTTTCAAGAAAATGGAGGGCTATGACGCCTTCCTGCTCACCGGAACCGACGAACACGGGCAGAAAGTGGAGAGAGCAGCCAAGGCTGCCGGGCTGTCGCCGCAGCAGTTCACCGATCAGGTGTCGTCTCTGTTTCGGGAATCGTGGCGCAGCCTGGGGGTGGAATTCGACGGCTTTATTCGAACCACTTCTCAGAGCCATCACGCGGCAGTGAGAAAAATTTTTGAGGCGGTCGAGAAAGCCGGCTACATCTACAAGGGCAACTACACCGGCCAGTATTGCATCGTCGACGAGTTGTACGCCTCCGAGGCCGGCCCCGGCGACCCTTGCCCGGAGTGCGGACGGCCTACAGAAACCGTCACGGAGGAAAATTACTTCTTCAAGCTCTCCGCTTTTCAAGACCGATTGCTGGCCTATTACCAGGAGCATCCTGACTTCATCCGCCCGGAGACACGCCGCAATGAGGTGACGGCCTTCGTGCGGGGAGGGCTGCGAGATGTCTCGATCAGCCGCACCACGCTGAAATGGGGCATTCCGTTGCCCGCAGCATCGCAGGGAAAATCGGATGCCCAGCACGTCTTCTACGTCTGGTTCGACGCGCTGACGGGATATCTGAGCGGAATCGGTTACGGGGAGGAAGGAGAATCCGGAGAGGCCTTCCTTTTTGGCAACCTGTGGCCGGCTGATCTGCATTTGGTCGGCAAGGAGATCCTGCGATTCCACGCCGTTTACTGGCCCGCCTTTCTGATGGCTGCGGGATTGCCGCTTCCTCGCGGCATTTTCGCCCACGGCTGGCTGCTGTTTGAAGAAGACAAAATGAGCAAGTCGCGCGGAAACGTCATCCAGGCCGAGCCGATCCGGGAGGTTTTGGGCACCGACGCCTTGCGGTATTTCCTGTTGCGCGAGATCCCCTTCGGACAGGATGGCCATTTTTCCTACGACGCTCTTCTCGGCCGTTACAATGCCGATCTGGCAAACGATTTGGGGAACCTGGTCAGCCGCACGCTCAAAATGATCAGCCGGTACTTCAACGGCACAATTCCCTACCCCTCGGCTTTGGCACAACGCTCGGAGCAGGACCGGAAAATTTTGGAGTTGGGCGAAAAGACGATCTCCCGCTACCGCGGCTGTTTTGACCGCTTTGAATTCCCCGCCGGCCTGGAGGCGATCTGGGAGTTGATCGGAGCGGTCAACAAATACCTGGTGGAGACCGAACCCTGGGCTTTGGCAGAAAAAAACACCGACGACGACCGCTCCCGGCTGGCCACGGTTCTCTATACGGCGGCGGAAGCCGTGCGTATCGCGACGCAATTGCTGGCTCCGGTCATGCCGCAGGCGACCGCCAAGATATGGCAGCAACTCGGCCAGACCTCGGACCTGTCCCTGTTGTCGCTAGACGATATTAGCCGTTCGCCGCTGGCAACCGGAGAGCAGATTGGCAAGGTGGAGCCGGTCTTTCCGCGCCTCGACAAAGAGAAGACCATCCAAAAACTGATCCGGTTGCAAGAACAAGCCGCCCAAAAAAGCCTGCCGGCAAAAGCGAGTGAGGGAGCTGCGGCTGCTCAGCAGGCTACCGGCGAGATGATTCAGTTGGAAGACTTCCTCAAGCTGGACCTGCGCACTGGAGAAGTGCGCGTCGCGGAGCGGGTCAAGGGAGCCACGAAATTGCTGCGGCTGGAGGTGGATATTGGAACCGAAGTCCGGCAGATTGTATCCGGAATTGCCGAGGCTTATTCGCCGGAGGACTTGCTCGGCAAGAAGGTGGTCATCATAGCCAACCTCGCGCCCCGCAAGTTCCGCGGCATCGAATCAAATGGCATGATTGTAGCTGCATCGGTCGGCAAGGATGACCGGCCGGTCCTGGCGACCTTCACCGAAGACGTTCCCAATGGAGCACGATTGCGCTGATGTTTGTGGACTCCCATGCTCACCTGGAGTTTCCTGATTTTGACGGCGACCGCGAGCAAGTCTTCGAGCGGGCGCTGGCGAGCGGCGTGCAATCCATCCTGGCGATCGGCAGCGGGACCGGGCCTCATCGGCTGCGGGCGGGGCTGGATATGGCCGAGGGGAAGGATTGGGTCCACCCGACGGTGGGAATCCATCCTCACGAAGCGCGGCTCGCCACCGAGGACCACTTTGCGGAACTGGCCCGCCTGGCGGCGGATTCGCGCGTGGTGGCGATGGGTGAATTGGGGCTCGACTATCATTACGATCATTCCCCGCGGGAGATTCAGCAGCAGGTTTTTCTCCGCCAGATCGAGCTGGCCGAACAGGCTCGTTTACCCCTGGTGATCCACTGCCGCGAGGCCTGGGAGGATTGCCTCCGCATTCTGGAGCAGCATTGGAAACGCACCGGGCTGGGAGGCATTCTGCATTGTTTCAGCGGTTCTTTCCGGGATGCCAGCCGGGGAATGGACGCGGGGTTCCTGGTTTCCTTCGCAGGCAACCTGACGTTCCCCAAAGCCGGGGCGCTGCGCGAAGTGGCAGCGCAAATTCCCCGGGACCGGCTGCTGGTCGAAACCGACTCCCCCTTTCTGACCCCGGTCCCGCACCGCGGGAAACGCAACGAGCCGAGCTTCGTTCTGCTTGTGGCAAAGCAACTGGGGGCTTTGCAGGGACTCTCGGCAGAGGAGGTAGGCAGCTATACAGCCCATAATTTTTTCCGATGGATTGAGCGCGCCCGGAGGCGAGACGCTGTTGCCGGACAAACTTCTTAAAACAATCCTTGTGCTATACTGCCGGAGCATATTACATTAGGGCTTTTCGCGTTTCTCCCTTTCGAACTGCCATGAAGACTATCGCATCACCTCCCCTCATGTCGTGGCAAGAAACCTTCGAATTGGTCCGTCCGGAATTGGGGCTGGTGGAACAGCAGTTCCGGACCGAAATGGCTTCCGGTGTTCCGGCCGTCACCGCCATCGGGCAATATCTTCAGATCAGCGGCGGAAAGCGGCTGCGTCCGGCCCTGGTGCTGCTGGCCACCAAGCTTTTTGGAAACGCCAGCAAGGCGGCCATCCACTTGGCGGCGGTGGTGGAGATGATTCATACCGCCACCCTGGTTCATGACGACGTCATTGACGAAGCGGACCGGAGACGGGGACGGCCTTCCACCAATTCCCGCTGGGGCAACCATACCAGCGTGCTGGCCGGCGACTGGCTGTACATGCAAGCCTTCAAGACCGCTCTCCAGGAGCGCAACTTCCGCATTCTGGACATTCTGATTGAATTGACTCAAATGATGGTGGAGGGCGAGCTGATCCAGTTGGAGATGATCGGCAAGCTGGATTTGACCGTGGAGCAACACCTCGACCTGGTCCATCGCAAGACGGCGTGCCTGTTCGGGGCCTGCACCCGCCTGGGGGCGGTGCTGAACGGACAGGACCAGCAGACCGAGCGCCTGCTGGGCGAGTACGGTAGAAATTTGGGAATGGCCTTCCAGTTGGTGGACGACCTGCTGGATTTCACGGCCAGCGAAGCGGCCTTGGGCAAGCCGGTGGGCAGCGACCTGCGCGAAGGGAAAGCAACCCTTTCGCTGATCTATCTGCTGGAGGGCTGCACTGCCGAGGAGCAAGCCAAGGTTGCCACGGTCATGGAGGAGCGCTCCTTTCAGTCCGTGCCCTGGGAGGACTTGCTGGAAATCCTCCACCGCTACGAAATCCCCCGCCGGGTGAAGGAGCAAGCTCGCCTCTATTCCCAAAATGCCCTCCAATACTTGGAAAGCTTTCCTGATTCTCTTTATAAACGCGCCCTGACGGCTCTGCCGGATTTTGTTGTGAACCGGAGCAGCTAAGCTGCTCTCCCTAGACAAACGACAAACACGTTTTCCAGGGCCGTCCGATCCACCATTCACCAGCGGAACCGCAACATGCATCCCATGCCTAACCGGGAGACAGAAGTAAAAATCAGAATTGCGGATGTGAAAGGCGTCCAGAAACAATTGCGGAAGATCGGGTTCCGCCTGCGGCACTCCCGGTCCCTGGAAGACAATACTTTGTTTGATACGCCGGACCGCAAGCTGCGGAAGGTTCGTTCCATCCTTCGCCTGCGGCACTATGGCCGCCGATGGGTTTTAACCTATAAGGGCACACCTTCACCGGATCGCTTTTATAAGTCCCGGGTGGAGATAGAAACAGAAATTGAAAAACCACAGGTGCTCCGTTCTCTCTTTGCGGTCCTCGGTCTCCAGCCTGTATTTCGATACCAAAAATATCGCCGCCATTATGCCCCCCCCAGCCGGAAAGGACAGAAAGGAGACCTCCGAAAAACGGTGCTGCGGAAAGCAGCGCCGGGGGAAATTGTGCTGGATGAAACGCCGATCGGCGATTTCCTGGAGCTGGAGGGAAGCCGGAGGTGGATTGACCGGGTGGCGCGTCAACTGGGATACTCGCGACGCGATTACAGCACGTCTTCCTACGGCGCTCTTTATCTGGAGGAATGCCGCAAGAAGAACATCCCGCCGGGCGACATGCTGTTTTCCCGCCGGGGACATCGGAAAAAGAAAACCGGAGCAAGACCTCTTTCGGGTTCCACAAAACACGGAAGGCGGAAAACTTCTTGACAAGGAAGCGCTAAAAATCTTATTAAGTCTTTGGGGGCGAGAAATGTAGGGCGAAACAAAAAATCACCCGGTTCCCTGAAAGCTGGAGCTTTTGTGTCCGTCGGCGTTATCCGCGTGTGATTCCGCCAAATCCGGGGCTTCGGCCAGAGAGATCAGGAGATTTTAGATTTGTCCCAGCTACGGCCCGGAAACCCGCTAGCAAGCGGGCTATGGCTGGAAACCAATGCCTCCCGTGGCGAATGGCCACGGGATTTTTTTGGCTGTTCGTTACCCAGCCAGCGAGACGAGACAAGGAAGGCAAGCATGCTGTATTTGACAGAAATTCTGGGATTGCCCGTCATAGACTCTTCCGGAAAGAAGGCTGGAAAAGTGACGGAGTTAGCCGTTGCTCCGGTTGTGCAACCATCGCGCGTGGCAATACTGCTGCTGAAAAACACCAAGGGGAAACCCACAATCGCGGTGCCGTTTGAGACTGTTTCCGCCTTTTCACCCGAGGAGATCCGCCTGCGAGTTGCCAGAGAAGAACTGAAACCGTTCCAGCCGGATGAAGCTTTGCTCCTGCTGCGCAAGGACCTGCTCGACCAGCAAATCATCGACGTCAACGGACGCAAGGTGGTGCGCGTCAATGATCTCTCTTTCAGCGAACAGGTTGTGAACGGCCACACGGAACTTTTGCTGAGCGAAGTGGACATTGGACTCAGCGGAGCCGTGCGCCGTTTGTTGCACGGCGCCCTGCCCCGGGCTTGGCTGCGGAAACTGGAATCCCATGTAAAGGGAACCGCCATCCGTTGGGAATTTGTTGACCTGCTGGAGGCCGATCCTCTCCGGCAGGTGAAGCTGAACATTTCCCACAAGGTTTTAAGGAAACTCCACCCGGCTGACCTGGCCGACATCATGGAAGAGCTGGCGCCCAAAGAACGGCAAGCGATCTTCACCGCCCTGGACGATGCCACGGCCGCTGCAGCCCTCTCGGAAATTCCCCGGAAGTTGCAGGTTTCCATTCTTGAATCGCTGGGAAAAACCAGGGCGGCAAACATACTGGAAGAAATGCCGCCCGACGCCGCCGCGGACTTGCTGGCGGAGCTTCCCGCCGAAACCAGCAACGAGTTGCTCCAGGATATGGACCGGGAGGAAGCTGCCGAGTTGGGCGAGTTGCTGGAGTTTCCAGAAAACAGCGCTGGCGGCCGGATGACCACCGATTATGTGGCCATTCCCTCTACGGCCGACGTGGGAGCCGCCAGGGATTTGATCCGTGGCGCCCCGGAATTGCCTGAGAATTTCGCCACGATTTTCCTGGTGGATACGGAAGGGAAGTTGGTGGGCATGGTGGCCCTGGCGCAATTGATCGTCGCCGAACCGCAGACGAGCCTGGAAGAGTTGCAATCGGAGCCGCTGCTCTCCATTCCGGCGCAAGCTCCGGAAGAGGACATCGTGGAACTGTTCGACAAATACAATCTGCTTTCCTTGCCCGTGGTGGACGAGGAGCAAATTTTGATCGGGGTTGTGACCGTGGACGATATCGTCAGCGTGCTGCGCAAGAAAAGTTGACCCGGGTGGCGCCCATGACTGCCATAAACTTTTTATCCAGACCAACCCGAAAACCGAAACAAGATGAACTTCCTGAAACGCTGGAAGACCCACATCGTAATCTTTTTCGCCGTCATCGGCCCGGGCTTTATTACGGCCAATGTCGACAACGACGCCGGCGGCATCTATACCTATTCGCTCGCCGGAGCGCGCTACGGGTATACCTTGCTGTGGACGCTGATTCCGATCACCTTCGTGCTGATCGTCGCCCAGGAGATGAGCGCGCGCCTGGGAGCGGTCACAGGCAAGGGCCTCGCAGACCTCATCCGCGAGGAATTCGGCTTTCGCATTACATTTTTGCTGATGCTCGTACTGACGGTGGCCAACCTGGCCAACGTCATGGCGGAGTTTGCCGGGGTGGCTTCCAGCCTGGCGATCTTCGGCATCTCCAAGTATATCTCGGTGCCGGTCGTGGCGTTTTTTGTGTGGCTTCTGGTGGTACGGGGCACCTACAAGTCCGTCGAGAAGGTGTTCCTGTTTGCCTGCAGCTTCTATGTTTGCTACATCATTTCCGGCGTGCTGGCGAAACCGGATTGGAGCGCAGCCGCCCAAGCCGTGGTCCGGCCGACGATTCACATGGAAACCGGTTACCTGATCATGCTGGTCGGGATGATCGGAGCGACCGTCGCGCCGTGGATGCAGTTCTACCTGCAATCAGCCATCGTCGAAAAGGGCGTGGGGCAGAAGCAATATGCCGAGTCCCGGGTGGAAGTGATCGTGGGTTGCCTGGTCATGGTTGTAGTGACGTTCTTCATCATCGTATCTTGCGCGGCGACCATACATACCAGCGGCCGGCAAGACATTGTCGACGCCGCAGACGCCGCCATCGCATTGCGGCCGCTCGCCGGCGATTACGCCTCGCTTCTGTTTGCCTTTGGGTTGTTCAATGCGTCCGTATTTGCCGCCACCATCCTTCCGCTTGCTACGGCCTATACCGTCTGCGAGGGGCTGGGATTTGAGGCCGGGGTCAACAAAAAGTTCCGGGAAGCGCCGGTCTTCTACTGGCTGTATACCTTGCTCATCGTAGTAGGGGGCGGTTTGATTTTAATTCCCGGAATTCCTCTGATCCTGGTTTCCTACCTTTCCCAGGTTGCCAATGGTTTTTTGCTGCCGTTTGTGCTGGTCTTCTTGCTGTTGCTCGTCAACCGCGTGGACCTGATGGGCGAATTCAAAAATTCCAGGGGATATAACTTGATTGCCGGAACGACGGTGGCGGTCCTTATAGTGCTGACCCTGCTCCTGCTAGGCTTGGAAATTTTCTGAAAACGCATGGAGCCCCTGGGCTGTCTACGGACGGGAAGCGGCAGAACTATGACAAACTGCCCGGGAATTTCAGACGCACTGGGAGCGAAAAGTTAATGCTCACCAAAATATTCGCCATGTTTTTTCCCGCGACCTTGACGCTCCTTCGAATTTTTGCCGGTTTTTTATTTTGGGAGCGGGGAGCATCGAAGCTGCTGGGTTGGTTTGGCGGCAACCAAGCGGATTTTTTCAGCTTGCTGTGGATTGCCGCAATACTGGAGTTTTTGGGCGGTATCGCAATCGTAGCCGGACTGTTTACACGCCCGGTTGCTTTTATTCTTGCCGGAGAGATGGCGGTTGCCTTCTTTATGGCTCACTTTCCCAGGAGCTTCTGGCCGATCGTGAACCAGGGAGAACTGGCTGTTCTGTTTTGTTTCCTCTTTCTACTTCTGGCTACCACCGGACCGGGAAAACTTTCCGTTGAGGCTCTGCTCCCCGACAAAACCGGGCTGCGAAAACTATTCAGCCGGTTCTATCCCATGACGCTGACCTTGCTTCGGGTCGTTACCGGAGTGGTGTTCTGGCAATTCGGGGCTGCGAAATTATTTGGCATGTTCGGCGGCAATCAACCGGAATTGCTGACCTTGCGCTGGTTTGCCGGGGTGCTGGAGTTCTTCGGGGGCCTGTTCATCGCGGGCGGACTGTATACCCGCCCGGTGGCCTTTCTCCTATCGGGAGAGATGGCGACGGCTTTCTTCCTGTCTCACTTTCCCAGAGGCTTCTGGCCGATCCAGAACGGGGGCGAGCGCGCGGTTCTGTTTTGCTTTATCTATTTCTTCCTGGCTACAGCGGGCCCGGGAAGGCTGAGCCTGGATGGTCTGATTGCCGGCAGGTCCAGCAAGCGCTGACCGCTCCCCTTCCCATTAAAACGAAAACCGCAAGGCAAACTGAATCTGCCGGGCCGTGGTGACGGTCGAGACAATTTTTCCCGTGTTGGAATTCCTGCGGGCGGAAGCGCCCGAAAAAACGATGGCAGACCCACCGTCGGGCCTGCTGAAATTGGGACGGTTCAACAGATTGAAAATTTCGGCTCGGAATTGAAGGCGCCTCTTGGCATCCAAGGAAAATTCCCTCTGCAAGGAGATGTCGGCAATGAACACCCGCGGAGAAATGATGGTATTACGCCCCACATTCCCGAGTGTTCCTGCCGGAGGCGCGGCGAAGGCACAGGGATCAAAAAACAGGTCGGGGCCTCCCAGCTTGAGGCCGGGCTTTATCTCTTGATCCGTACCCCGATCGCAGCCGACGGTCACCCCTTCCGTCGGATTGTTGCTCCGGCCAGGGAGCAAGTTGGGCCGGTTGGCTGCAAACAGGAATCCCGTCTTGCGTATGTTGACCCGGGGGCTAAACGGGGTCCCGCTGCGAAGGCGCAGAATGCCCCCCACCCGCCAGCCTCCGAAAACGTGTGACAGCGGGCCGGAGCTCCACCAACGCTGTCCGCCCCCCAAAGGAAGCACGTAAAAGTAGTTGATTGCCAGGCGATGGCGGATGTCAAAGTTGGAAAGGCCCCGCTCCAGAGTCCGCAGCAACCCAAACTGCACGGGACTAGCAGCGGACCCCCCCTGAAAGGATGCGTCATCCACAGATTTGCTGAAGGTATAACTGGCTCGCAAAGAAATCCCCTGGCTGAGGCTCTTGTTGGCGGAAAGCCGAAGAGAATTGTAAAACGATTGTGCATCGCTGGCCAGGATTTGGATCCCCCCTTGAAAGGCAGGATTGACCGGGCCGGTGTCGGGCGGAAAGAACAGCGTCCCGTCTTCCCTGACCTCTGGAACGGGAAAAAGATTCGCTTCGTAGGTCCGGAACAGATGGTTTCCCCTGGCGCCCACGTAAGAGGCTCCGGCACGCCAGCCTCCGGGAAGTTGCTGCTCCAAATCAAAGTTATAGCGCAGCACCACCGGGCTAGTTGTGTCCCGGTAATTCACCACTTGCGCCTGGATGGGCAGACCGCCTTCGGCGGCAGCCGCATCGGCGACGGCAACCGCGTCGGGGAAAGTACTGGATACGTCGAAGTTGGTTATTACGGCGATATTGAAAAAAGGAGCCGTATTTTTTAGCTGCTGCGCCAGGTACTCAAGAAAATGATCGTAGTAGATGCCAAAACCTGCGCGGATTACCGTTTTGCCGCTGCTCCCTGGAGACCAGCTCAAGCCGACGCGGGGAGAAATGTTGCCGAGCGACGGATTGCTTTCCAGCAGGGGGCCAACTTGCACTGCCGAGTCTCGCAGCGGGTCGGGGAGAAAAACCGTTTTGCCGTCCCGTTCGCGGAGGAGCGTGGAAAATTCATAGCGCAGACCCAGGTTCAGTTGCAGGCGGGGACGAACCGTAAAAGCATCCTGGAAATACAGGCCGACTAATGTCTGCCGCAAAGCCTTTCGGTTGTTCGAACCCGGCAAAGTCACCTCCAGGTTGGTTCCACTCGCTCCTCCCTGTAGAAAATCCTCCAGACTGTTGAACGACCACTGCCCTCCCAAACGCGAACTGGAAAACAAATCCCAGCGGTAGCGGTGAACTTTCAGCCCCATCTTCAAAGCGTGCGATCCTCGCTGCACGATCACATCGTCAGCGAACTGAAATGTGCTCATGATATTGGCGTCTGGGATGGCGCGATTCGGACCGAACTCGCTTAAACCGGGAATACGGAGCGTTCCGAACTGGGCCGCGCTGGGAACAAAAAACAGCCTCTGTGGAATTTCCAGAAAAGAAATCGTTTCTCTGGCGCTCACCGGCCGGGTGAACCCCAAACGAAACGAGGTTAAAAGGGCGGGATTAAAAATATGACTCCCCACCAGCGTCAGATATTGCTGGCGGCTATTGGACAACGTGTTGAACAGAAAAGTGCTCTGAGCATCCTGGCTGGTGGCGTCGTCAAAGGTATAACGAGCGAAGAAGCTATCCCGCTCCGAGATCTGGTGATCCAGGCGAATGGTGAAAAAAAATTCATTGGTTGGCAAGAACTGTGAGGCGACGTTCCGACCGATCCCTCCTCCCTCCCGGCCCGCGTTCGGCAGAGGATACAGCTTCAGATATTCCGGGATGCGGGGATGCAGTGGAACAGTCTGGATCACCTCACCGTCTTCGTTCGTGATCAGCCCTTGCCGGGCCTGCTTGTCCGGGAAGAAATCCACATTCGTCGCGGTCAACCGGTCGCGCAGCCCCTCGAAGCTGCCCATCACGAAGGTTCTTTCTTTCACAACCGGACCCGTAAGCGTGAATCCGAATTGGTTTCGCTTGAAGGGAGGGATCGGCTCATCCGCCCGGTCAAAAAAATTCTTCGCATCGAGCTTGCTGTTGCGCAGGTACTCGAAGAAAGTCCCGTGGAACTCCGGAGCGCCGGATTGCGTGATGGAGTTCAGAATACCCCCGCTGCCGCCGCCATACTCGGCGTCGTAAGTCGTGCTGAATACCTGAACCTCTAACACCGCATCCGATCCCAGTTGAACGCCCGCCGCGCTGCGCGGGACCTGGTTGCGGGAATCCATGATGTTTGTTCCGTCCAGCAAAAAAGTGTTGGAGGTGGACCGGCCTCCCGCAACCGTCAGCCCCCCGCCGCCAACCCCGCGCGAACCCGAAGCTGCAGAGGGATCACTCACGCCTGCCTGCAGAGTCGCCAACTGGCTGTAACTGCGGCCGTTCAGGGGAAGCCCCAGCAGTTGGCTCGCGTCAATTCGGTTGGTTGTTGAAGATAGCGCCGCCGCTGCATCCCCCGTTTCTTGGGACGCTTGCTCCTGAGCTCCCGTGCTTTGCTCCAGTACCAAGGCGAGTGTCACCAACTGGCCTGCCCCTAGCTCGACCCCTTCCTGCATCTGGCTTACAAAGCCATCGCGAGAAGCTTGTAATGTGTATGTGCCGGCGGTGAGTTGCGGGAACTCAAACCGCCCTTCGCCGTTGCTGCTGACCGCGTGGCCTTGTCCCGTCTCAACATTTAGCGCCTTGACTGACGCTTCCGGGACGGGAGCCCCTGCTCGATCCCGCACCGAGCCGCGCAGCGAAGCCAGAAAGGCCGCTGACCACAACTCCGGTGCTGACGCAAAAAGCAGCGTGCAAACAATTGCTGCAGGTATCACCCAAACTTGTTTCACCGATTTGTGCACGGATTTACTCCACACTTGCCGGGATAAGACCTGATCCGCCATTTACAACTTCAGCCGCACTTCGCCCTTTTCAAAACTATAAAAGATCACTGACGGCAATGCGACCACCCATGGGCCAAAATCAAACCAGAAAGGACTGCAAATGAATAAGCTATTTTACCCTCATCCTGCGAGTGCGTACAGAGCCTGTGCAGCCACAGTTACGATCTTTCGTTACGATCTTTGCTCGACGGGAATAAGTTTTTTGGTGCTGGAGGGGGAGTCGGTCTTTTCGGTTTATTGAAGGCTCCTAACTTTCTGATTTTCGGTAGGCACCATGCGCATGAAACGCACCAAGCACCATGTTTGTGTTACACGGCTGTTACACGGGGTTCGGGCGCCGACAGCAAAAGCCCCCCTGCCTGAGAGCTTCTTCCAGGTTCTCGCTGGGGGATAGGGTCTGCCGAGGCGGAAATGAACGGCCAGGGAATGGTTCTCTCGATCCTACGCAGTCGCCATTCCGCCACCTCCTGCCGTTCAGCATGTGCGTTTCACCAATTGCTTACTTTCTCCCCTCGTGTAACCTTTCACCATTCTTTTCAATCAGGCGGGGTTATAAAGTGTCCATATCTCCAGGTGCCCGTCTTGGCTCGTACGAGGTCCTCAGCCCGCCAGGTGCGGACGGCATGCATGATTTAAGATGCGGCCGCAACGAAAGCAGTGGGGCGTATAATTTTCCCAGCCAGAAGCTCAAAATGGAAATCCCGGTTGCGGTGCGTCTTCTGCGTCTGGCGATACAGTGCGTGTCTGTTTCTCAACTGGCGGAAGGGCTTCCTTCTCGGATCACGGGACGTAAAATTAGGGAGGGATTTTGAAAT
>JADFGZ010000190.1 GCA_022567475.1 Acidobacteriota bacterium
GGATGGCGTCCAGCAGGTAAGGAATCAATAGCCGGTTCACAATAAAGCCGGCACGGTCCGAGGTGCGCACCGGCGTTTTACCCAGCTTCTGGGTGAAAGCGACCGCCGTTTCGTAAACCTGCGGATCGGTGGCGACGGTCTTCACCACCTCCACCAACTCCAGCACCGGGACGGGGTTAAAGAAATGCATGCCCACGAAGCGCTCCGGCCGGTTGGTGGCCATCATCATTTCCGTGATGGAAAGCGAGGAGGTGTTGCTGGCAAGAATCGCTTCGCGCTTGAGAATGCTATCCAGCGACCGCCACAACTTGGCTTTCTCCTCCAGGTTTTCGATGATGGCCTCAATGATCAGATCACACTTGGAAAGCTGGGATTGATCCGTTGTGGCCCGCAGACGCCCCCGGATAGCTGTCTTTTGCTCCTCCGACAGGGTGGCTTTGCGGACCATACGCTCCAGCCCCTTTTCGATATTGCTGATTCCGCGGTCGCACAGTTGCTGATTCGCTTCCACCACGGTGGTCTCAAAACCTGCTGTAGCAACCACCTGGGCAATTCCCGAGCCCATTAACCCACATCCCACGACACCTACTTGGCGGATTTCCATTCTGAATTAGCCCTCTCTATTCTCCCGCCCGTATTTTCCCCGCCTGTTCAGTTCGCCCGTCTGTTTAGTTTGAAAGCTCTGGCGGCTCCAGAAGTTTGCTGCCATTGCCGCCCAACTGTTTCGCATCTTCCAAGGCGCATTCCAGCCGGTTAATCAGCTCGGTCACGATGTCGGCGCTGTCCATCTCCACCGCCTCCACGGCCTGTCCAATGCCGGCACGCATCTGCTGGGGGCCATTGGCGTTGGGTAAATGCATGGTGGACAGCGTCTTCCTCAGCTTCTCTACCGCCGAGACTGCGTTCTTTCCGTTGGTGCCGGGCATAATCAACGCCAGGGTGTCTTTGCTGTATTGTATGGCGATGTCGCTTTGCCGGAGATGAGAGGCCAGCGTGCCCGCGTATTCTTTCATGAATTGGTCCATGAGTTGCTCCCGTTGCTGGCGCGACAACTGGCCTCCTGCGGAAAACTGGAGCAGGGCCGCCGTCAGCGCCGTCTTCTGCGCCGACATCCGTTCGGCTTCCGACAACAAACAGGTCAGGTAGGAGTCGCGATGGAGCAGGCCGGAGCGCTCATCGGTGACGGCCAGGGTTTTCATCAGACTGCGGAGGCGCGCGTTGGAGAGCGCGAGAACAATCTGCCCGGCGATGGCTTCCAACCCGGCCAGGTCGTTCGCTCCCCAAGAACGGGGTTTGCTGCATTGCTCCAGAACCAGGATGCCGGTGGGTTGATCGGCGTCCCGCAAAGGGATCACCGCCAGAGACTTCACCTGCGAGGCGGCGAGCAAGCTCTTCAACTCGGCGAGTGGGGGAGCTTCCGCAGCGTTCTCCGCCACCAGGGGGTCGCTCTGGTCCTTGATGATCTGCTGCAGCCCCATCACCAGCTTCCCCAGCGTGCTGGGATCGGAAGGCTCACTGGATGGCGAGATGTATTCCAGCACCATGCTGGGGGGGCGGCCGGGAACCCCTAAGCCGACCACACAGCGGTCTGCCTGCCAGAGCCGGCCCACATCATTGACTGCGGCGAACAGCACTTTCTTCACCGTGCCTTGCCGGAAAAGGTTGCGGTTGACCCCCGACACCCGGCTCAAATCAATCCCAGCGCCCGCCGGCGCCGCTTGAGCCGCTTTCGCGGGCAGGTCCGGATATTTGGGGGCGAAGCGGGCTTGCGTGAACAGATTCCGCAGCCGGTCGTTTTTTTCTTCCTCGCGCGGAAACAGCTTGGCAATGCGCTCCAGACGCTCCCGGGCCTTAGCGTCCAGTTTATATTGCACGTAGATTTCAGCCTGGAGGATCAAGTCGTCCAGCACATTCCCCCCGTCCTCGGCTTGCCCGGTGGCAACTCCCGTGGCGGAACTCCCGGCGGAGGAGGGACTCTTTCCCAATCGAGCCGCGAGGTCGTTCCAGACTTCCGGATCCGCCTTTCCTTCCAGCCGGTCGAGTTTGGCGGCGCACTGCGGATCGTAGGAATCCAAATCGATCAGGCGGTGCAGCAGGTCGGTAGCCTTCGGGAATTGTCCGGCTGCGAAGTAAAGGTCAAAGAGTCTGTTCAATGCATTGAACAGGGGGCTGTCGTAATGGAGCTCCTCCAGCAGCTTGCACAAGAACTCCAGGAAAGAAATATTGGTGTGTGCAATGCGGCCCAGCTTGTCGGCAAAGGCGAGCAGGTCGTTTTGCCGTCTGCGAGCCGTGAGTTCCTGCTTGAGGCTATCCAGCAATCGGAGCGCCAGGGGAATGTTGTCCTGGCGGATGTGCTCCAGCGCGATCTCGAGCAAAGGATCATACGTTGCAGAAGAGCTTTTCAGCAGCTTCCAGTAAATGGCCTCCGCTCGCTCCAGTTGTTTCCCGGCGCGGCAGGCATCTGCCAGCACGCTCAGCAACTGGGGGTCATCGGATTGTTCCTCTGCATTTCCCAGAAGTTCGAGTATGGGCGCGAACTTTTTTGCCTTCGCGTAGGCCTGGGCGAGCGAAAGCCGCGCAGCCGGATTGTTTCCCGACAGCCGACAGACCTGCTCCAGAGCCTCTAGCGCCTTAGCATCCTTTCCCTGCTTGCTCAGCATCTCCGCTGCCTTCTGGTAGGCGGAGGATGCCAGGGCCGTGTTGCCCATCTTCGAGGCTAAAGCGGCGGTCCGCTGCTGGACCTCCAATGAGTCCGGTTGCAGTTTCGACAATCCTTGCAGGCACTGTATGGCAATCTCTAGACTCTGCCCGCCCACAGTGTCCAGGACTTGGCGGTACAGCCCGGTCGCTTCTTTGGGGTTCTTTTTTTCCAGAAACTGGGCGCAAGCCAGCGAGCGCTTGGGCTCGACCGGCCCCAGTTTCTTCATTTTCTGGAAGACATCGACCGCCCTCACCCCCTCCTGTCTTTCCGCGTACTTGTCGAACAGATACCCGTAGCACTGCCGGCACTCCTTCAGTTTCTTCTGGCGATAGTAGAGTTCGGCCACCGTCTGGACGAGGGCATCGTTGTTCGGCTCCTCTTTCCAGGCGATCAGGAACTCCGCGAGGGCCGCGTCCACCTTTCCCTTCTGGAGGAAACGTTCTGCTTTTTCAATATGTTTGTTGATCGAGGCCATCGTCAGGATCTAGGGACCGGCAAAAGTGCGGCAAAATAATGGGACCTTCCATTCTAAATGAAAAGGCCGTGGCTGTTAGCAGCAAATTCATATTTCCGACGATTCCCCAACCGAACTATTTTCCGCTACGCCGGGGGAGACAATAAGGCAGCCTCATCCAAACTTGGCCAACTTGAACCAAACGGGACCGGCCAGCTTGACCAGGCAACTCTCACAAGAGGTTGTTGAAAAACTGGTGTATGGGTCCGCTTGCTGATCCCTCGGCTTCTCCCTCGGCTTCGCTCGGGACATGGCTCGGGACATGGCTCAGGGCAGGCTGTGAGGGAGTGGACAAATGGCGTTTTTCAACAACTCTGCTTAAAATAGCTGGAAAGCACGGCACGAGTATGCTAGATTTTACCTACCGATGTCGAAACACAAAAAAGCTCAAACCTCCTCCAGGTCGCGGCGCAAAAACGCCAAGGTTTGGTATGGAGCTATAGCCGGGATCGTGCTGGCAGGGATGGTCTTCGCCTATTTAGGCGTCAGCCAGGAGTCTTCTTCCGGGGCCGGACAAACGTCCAACGAACCGGCTCAGGCCTCCTCTTATGCCTCATCCGATTCCACGCTACGGAACCGCTTGGTGTTACCCGCTACGCCGAAGACCCCGCGCCCCGCTACCTTGAGCCCGAACGGCTTCTCCGATCCGGAGGTGTCGCGGTCCTATCAAATAGCCAAGGACATCCCGGAAGTCCTGGAAAACATGCCTTGCTATTGCGGCTGCTATGGCTCTTCCGGTCACCGCAATAATCTGGACTGCTTCACGGACAACCACGGCGAGACCTGACTGCTCTGCCGCCAGATTGCGCTGGAGGCGCAACGACAGCACAACATGGGGGTCTCCAACCGGCAGATTAAACGCATCGTGGATCAGAAGTGGTCTCCGCGAATGCGGTAGCGTCGCCTCCCTGAACGTGTCTCCACATCCTTCTTCACCGGCTTTTTCCTCCTCCGCTGATTCCCCAATCATCACCGTCTTTGGAAGCTCTCGCTCCACCGAATCGAGCGAGCCCTACCGGCTGGCCCGCCAATTGGGTGAAGCACTGGCTCAGGCCGGGTTCGCCGTTGCCAGCGGCGGATATGGCGGCGTGATGGAGGCCGTCTCGCGCGGCGCGGCGGAAGCGGGAGGACACGTGATTGGAGTCCTCGCCAGTTCCTTCTCCAGCAAACCCAACCGGTGGGTTCGGCAGGAAATTGTGGTTGCAGACTGGGAGCAGCGGCTGCGGAAGTTGATCGCGCTCGGCGACGGCTACGTGGCCTGCCCAGGCGGAACAGGAACGCTGGTGGAGCTGGCGGTTGCCTGGGAGAAGATTCACAAACGCCTGCTGCCCCGCAGGCCGCTGGTTGTCCTGGGAAACTTCTGGCGGCAGGTGGTGGAGCAGATCGAGGCCGCCGATCCAAAATCCCGGGGAGTGGTTTTTCAGGCAGCGTCGGTTCCGGCGGCGCTGGAGATCCTCAAGAAGGACCTTTCTAAGTAGAACTTTTCGAAGCAGCGCTAGTGGGGTGCTGAGCTTGTTTGCCTGAGCGCAATGGTTCCCGCCGCTGCCGGACGGCCTCGAACAACACAATCCCGGCGGCGACGCTGACGTTGAGCGTGGAAATCTTCCCCTCGGCAGGGATGCGGACCAGAAAGTCGCACTGCTTCCGCAACAATTGGTGCAGACCTTTCCCCTCGCTCCCCACCAGCAAAGCGCAGTTGCCGCGGTAGTCCACCTGGTCATAACTCCGATCGCCGCGCTCATCCAGGCCAAAGATCCAGAAGGAGTGCTTCTTCAAAGTCTCGACCGTCCGCGCCATGTTGCTGACCCTGGCGACCGGCACATGCTCGGCGGCTCCGCTCGCCGCCTGGGCCACCGCCGGGGTCAGGCCCGCCGAACGCCGCTCCGGCAGCACCACGGCGTCTGCTCCGGCGACGCAGGCGGTGCGAATCAGCGCCCCCAGGTTGTGCGTGTCCTCGACGCCGTCGAGCAGCAACAGCAGCGCGTCGGCAGGCTCCGGCTCCAGAAGACTCTCCAGACTCGCGTAGCTGTAGGCCCCCGCAACGGCGACCACACCTTGATGGCGCCCGCCTTGAGCCATGCGGTCGAGCGCGCGAACCGGATCGAACCGCAAAGGAATGCTACGCGAGCGGCACTCCCGGATTAATTCCATGAGGCGCGAGTTGCGCAAGCCTTCCTGAAAATGCACGTGCTCGATGGGCCGCTTCCGGCTCTCAATCGCTTCCCGGACGGCGTGGATACCCCAGATGCTGTCCAATGGCTGATTCATTACCTATCGATCATTTACTTATTAATCGTCACTTAATTGAGCAGTGCTTCGCTATGGGCGTCCGGCGTCCGTCTATCGCCTTCGCCCGTAGCGCGCTATCTCTGCCACGCCTGCTGAAACTCCATCAGACGTTGCCGGCAGCTCTTCACCGGCTTCGGCAACTCCAGCCGGCTGCCTGCTTCGAGCAACGGAACCAGCCGGTCCAGTTGCCGGCCGGAGGGCGAGCCGGTGAGCGCGATGCGAACCGGCTGGAACAGGCTCTTCCCCTTCTGCCGGGTTGTCTTTTTCACATGGTCCAGCGCGGCTCGGAACCGTTCTACCGTTAGTTCTTCGTCCTGCTGCGCCTGCTCCGCAAACCCCTCAATCACCTGGCGCGCGCCGGGTTCTGCCAACACCTGCTGATTCTCATCGTTCGCGATACTGGCTGCGGCATCGTATTCAAAAATCACCCTAGCCTGCTCGGGAAGCTGGCTGAGGTCGTCCACCGCAGGCAGCAACAGCTCCACCACCCCCCGCAACCACCGCCGCAAGTCTTCACCGGGTGACTCGCCGATCTGCCCGGCGGCGCGGAAAATGGGGATCGCCAGATCGAGAACCCTCTCGGGATCGCTCTGCTTCAGGTAGTGGCGGTTCATCCAATGGAGCTTGACGGGATCAAAGATCGCCGGGCTGCGCGAAACCTGCTCCAGGCTGAAGGCCTCGACCAGCTCCGGGAGGCTGAAGATCTCCCGGTCGCCTCCGCTCGGCGCCCACCCCAGCAGCGCCAGGTAGTTGGCCAGCGCCTCGGGAAGAATTCCCCTCTCCCGGAAGTGCGCCAGCGAGGTGACGCCGTGCCGTTTGCTGAGCCGCGTGTGGTCGGGCCCCAGGATGGTTGACAGGTGAGCGAACTGCGGCAGCCGCCAGTCGCAGCCGTCCGTGGCCGGCGACGGCAGGCGGGCCAGGGCATGGTAGACGGCCATTTGGCGCGGGGTGTTTGAGATATGGTCGTCGCCCCGAATGACGTGCGTGATTTGCATCAACCCGTCGTCGATCACCACGGCGTAGTTGTAAGCGGCGGTGCCGTTGGAGCGCAGCAGGATGGGATCGCCGATCACATCCGGGGAAAACTCCACCGTGCCACTAACCAGGTCCTCGAAACGAAGTGGCTCGTCGGGAACACGCAGCCGCACGGAGGCCGTCTCGCCGGCTTCCTTTCGTGAGATTGCCTCAGCAGGCGGCAGCGCGCGGCATTTGCCGGAGTATATTTGCTGGCGGCCCGCCGCCTGTGCCGCCCGGCGGTCTTTTTCCAGCTCGTCGGGCGAACAGAAACAGTAATAGGCGCTGCCGGCGGCGATCAGTTCCCGGGCGTATCGCTGGTAGAGCGCCAGCCGTTCCGATTGGCGATAGGGTCCATAAGCGCCGCCGCGGTCCGGAAGATGGTCCGGCCCTTCCTCCCAGTCGAGCCCCAGCCAGCGCAGGTCCTGCATCAACTGCCCTTCGTACCGCGCCTCGGAGCGCTCGACATCCGTGTCCTCTATGCGCAAAACGAACACGCCCCGGTTCCGGCGCGCGTACAGCCAGTTGAACAGAGCGGTGCGGGCGTTCCCCACGTGCAGTTCTCCGGTTGGGCTGGGGGCAAAGCGCACGCGCACTGCCATCGGTTTTCTACCTCTTTTTCTTCTCTCTCTTTGGCAACTTCACTTTAGCATAGCACCGCGCAGTCGGTTTTTGAGTTGCTCGCGCAGTCTGTATGCGGCCAGAGCATTTCACAGTTCGTGCATAGTCCGAGCCGCGCGCGCCTGTCTCGAGCCTTGTCCCGAGCCATGTCCCGAGCGAAACCGAGGGAGAAGCCGAGGGATTGCCGAAAGGGTCGCGGCTCGGATGGATTCACCAACAACGCACTTCACACCAACTCCGAAACTGCCCCCGCTCCGGCTCGGCAGCTATAATGGGCAGTTATAATGGATGATGCGATTGTCCGGACCGGACATCCCAATAACCAAATAACGGAGAAGCAAGTTTTTGGACGCTCCACAACAAACAACGGGCAGCAATCCCGGGCAGCCTCTGCCGACAAGATGGGGCGGGGTCACGCGCACCCTGCGCCATCGCAATTTCCGCTTGTTTATTGGCGGGCAATTGCTGAGCTTGATCGGCACCTGGGTGCAGATGGTGGCGCAAAGCTGGCTGGTCTACCAGCTTTCCGGCTCCCCGGTCATGCTGGGACTGGTGGGTTTCGCCAACCAGATTCCCTTCTTGCTGCTATCTCCCGTGGCGGGCGTGGTGGCAGACCGGGTCAACCGGCGGCGGCTGATTACCGTGACACAGCTCCTGGCGATGCTCCAGGCCTTCCTGCTGGCCGGGTTGACCCTGGCCGGGGTGGTGGAGGTCTGGCACATCTTCTGTTTGGCTTTGCTCCTGGGAGTGATCGGCGTCTTTGACATGACCGCGCGGCATTCCTTCCTGGTGGAGATGGTCGGCAAAGAGGACCTGATGAACGCCATCAGCCTGAACTCCAGCGTCTACAACAGCGGGCGCATCCTGGGACCGGCCGTAGCCGGCGTGCTGCTGGCCGCCATCGGCGAAGGCTATTGCTTCCTGCTGAACGGCTGCACGTTTCTGAGCGTGATCATCGGCCTGCTGATGATGCGCCTGCCGCCGCCGCCGAGCGAGCCGCACCCCTCTCCGTTTGAGCACTTCCAAGAGGGTTGGAACTATATCCGCCATCACGCCCCCTCGCGCGCGCTGCTGCTGCTGCTGGGTGTGGCGAGCATCATGAACTATCCCATTCTGATCCTCATGCCGGTGTTCGCCGAAAGCATTCTGCACGG
>JADFGZ010000191.1 GCA_022567475.1 Acidobacteriota bacterium
CGGAACGGCAGGGGAAGGTCAGGGAAAGCCAGTTCGCCCGCCCCTACCGGAAAGGGCAAGGCGTCGGGGCGCTGGTCGATTCGCTGCCGCAGATTCTGGCCGGCAAAAGTTTTCGCGCCGCCGTCGGGGCAATCCTCAGCGCCAGGAAAAAAGGGAAGCCGATCCTGTGGGGGCTGGGCGGCCACGTCATCAAAGTCGGGCTGAGCCCGGTGCTGATTGACCTGATGGAGCGGGGATTTGTCACGGCCGTCGTCATGAACGGCGCTGCGGCCATTCATGACTTTGAGATCGCTCTGGCTGGGGCTACTTCGGAGGACGTGGACGCAGCGCTGCCCGAAGGACAGTTTGGCATGGCGGAGGAAACGGGCGCGTGGATGAATCAGGCGATTTCCTCCGCCGATGGCAACGGGTTGGGGATGGGCGAGGGGCTGGGCCGGTTTCTTGAAAACCTCTGCCAGGAGACGGCGGGGACCGCTTCCGGAAAGGTGGCGTTCGCAGATGCGAGCCTGCTGATCCAGGCCTATCGCCGGAAGATTCCCGTCACGGTCCATGTGGCCATTGGCACCGACACGCCTCACAACCATCCGCTGGCCGACGGCCGGGCCATCGGCGGGACCAGCTTCCGCGACTTTTCGTTGTTTGCCAGCCTGGTCCGCGAACTGAACTCCGGCGGCGTTTACCTGAATGTTGGCTCCGCCGTGATTCTGCCGGAGGTCTTCTTGAAGGCGGTCTCTGTGGTGCGCAACCTCGGCCACCCGCTGCGGGAGTTCACCACCGTGAACCTGGACTTTTTGCAGCACTATCGGCCGTCGGAAAATGTGGTGCGGCGGCCAACGCTCGACGGCGGCCAGGGGATTGCCCTCACCGGTCATCACGAAATCCTGTTGCCGCTGCTGGCGGCGGCCCTGATTGAACAGGATTGAATGGCAATGGACGAGTTGCGGCGCGAGCCGCCCGGCACACGGAGCGAACAACAACCAGACGGTCAGGCCGGCTCGCAGCTCCCTTTGTGGCCCTCCGAGCCTGCACCTGCAACTTCCCCTTCCCGCCCGGTTTCCAGCCCCACTTCTGGCATGGAGCCGCCTTGGTCTCTTGCCGACCTGGGTGCTTTCGTCTCATTTGCCCTGCTTTCTTTCCTGTTTGTGGTTTTGGCGGCTTCCTTATTCCTTCCATCCGGGGAGGAAACTTCCAGGCAGACTCCATTTATGATTTCGATGCAGGTGGGGTTGGAGTTTTCGTGGCTTCTGTTCATCTACTTCATCATCACCACGAAGTATCGCCGGCCATTTTGGCAGGCCCTCCGGTGGGTGCGTGGACCGCAGCACGGGGTTAACTACCTGCTCGGCGGCGCGGCATTAGCCTTCCTGGCGCCGATCCTGGACTGGACTTTCGACCAATTCAACTTGTTCCCCTCCGAGCAACCACTGCCCATTGAAAAGTGGCTTTCCAGTCCCGACGCTGCCTATCTGCTGGTTGTTTTGGGGATCTGTGTGGCGCCCTTTGTGGAGGAGCTGATCTTCCGGGGTTTTTTTTACCCCGTATTTGAGAGGCTCTGGGGATTCTGGATGGCGGTGCTTTTAACCGCAGTGCTGTTCGCCGCCATTCACGCCCCGCAATTGTGGGGTGGATGGCCTGAAATTGCCACCATCCTCGTTGTGGGAGGCGTATTTTCCTACTGTCGCGGGAAAACCGGCTCCTTGCTGCCGCCTTTTCTCATGCATCTGGCTTACAATACTTGCTTGTTTGTCTCGATGTACATCTCCACGGACGGCTTCCGCAACCTGGGCGGATGAGGACGAGGCCGGTAGCCACGGCGAGCGCTTTTCTCGCCGTGGGCTTTTGCGGAATTTACGAACCTACGTCAAATTTAAGCCGCCAATTTTCCGTTCCCATCAGTACAAAGCCGGAGGAGTGGCGATGGTCCAGTTGCCAAAATTTCAGACGGGAAGAGTCCCAACGGGCAGCGTGTCCAATTCAGATTGACCACGTATTGCTGCCAGATTCATATCGTGGTTGAGGAAGAACTCACAGCGGGCTGGTGGCCACGGCAAAAGGGTTTTTTCATTGTGGGTTCTTATGTTTTGGTATCCTGTGTAATATGTCGCGATTGCATTGACTCCGGCGTAGAAACCCACGGCGAGAACAATCGCTCACCGTGGCTACCAATCTAAGCGGATTATGCGGAAGACAGCCGGAGCGGAGGACTCCTGATGGCCGGACCTGGAATACAGCCGAACCAAACCGCAAACACGGTGAAGACCATCGAATGGACCCCGGAAGGTATCCGGCTGATCGACCAGCGCCTGCTTCCGCTCCGGGAAGAGTATCTGCTGTGCCGCACTTACCACGAGGTCGCCGAGGCCATCCGGTCCATGGCGGTGCGCGGCGCTCCCGCCATCGGGGTGACCGCCGCCATGGGGATCGCTTTGGGCGTCCGGCAATCCCAGGCCACAGACAGGGATGCTTTGAAGGCCGAATTCCGGCAGATCACCGAGACCTTGGCTGCCACCCGCCCCACGGCGGTCAACCTCTTCTGGGCGATCAGGCGCATGAGCGAGTTGTTTGACGGCCTGATGAAAAAGAAGGCGAGCATCGCGACGGTTCGGACGAAGCTCGAACAGGAGGCGCAACGAATTTTAGAAGAAGACATTGCAGCAAACAAAGCTTTGGGGGGGCATGGAGCCTCACTGATACCCAACGGAAAAACGGTGATGACCCACTGCAACGCCGGCGCGCTGGCCACGGCTGGTTACGGGACCGCCTTGGGCGTGATCCGTTCCGCGATTGCCGGGGGCAAGAACGTGGATGTGCTGTCGCTCGAGACCCGCCCCTTCCTGCAAGGCGCCCGGCTGACTGCATGGGAACTCCAGAAGGACGGGATTCCAACCACGCTGATCTCCGACAGTATGGCGGGCCACTTCCTGCATTCCGGACGCATCGGATGCGTTGTGGTGGGCGCCGACCGCATCGCCGCCAATGGCGATGTGGCGAACAAGATCGGCACGTACTCGGTGGCGGTTTTGGCCAAAGAGAACGGGGTTCCTTTTTATGTAGCCGCGCCTCTTTCCACATTGGACCTGGATATTGCTTCCGGCGAGTCGATCCCCATCGAACAGCGCGCCGCTTCCGAGGTCACTTCGATCCAGGGCGTGCGGATTGCGCCGGAGGGGATTGCCGTCTTCAACCCTGCCTTTGACGTTACGCCTCATTCCTACGTCTCCGCCATCATCACTGAACGGGGAGTGGTCAGGGCCCCATATCTCGAATCGCTTCAAAAACTAAAAAACCAGCAATAACCCCGCCGCCTCAGCACAGAAGAAAGCAAGAGAGGGATTTGCGAAAATCCTGCGGCTGCGGTATCCTTTTCGTCCGGAATAATGAATGCAGGGGCCTGATACGGAGAAAGGATTTCCTATGGGCACTACCGTCCTTAAATCCAAAAGCGGCGCGGCTGTCGCCGAGCTGTCTCTGCGCGAGTTTTTGGGCTCGCTCGAAAAGAATTATCCCAACGAGATGATCCGGGTCAGCCAGCCGGTGGACCCCGCAAAGTTCGAGGTCACGGCGGTGCTGAAACACCTGGAGGACCTGGGGAAATTTCCGCTGGTGTGGTTTGAAAAGACGAAGGGCATGCGGGGCGACGACCTGTCCTTTCCGTTGCTGAGCAATGTTTACGCCTGCCGGGAACGGTGCGCGCTGGCCATGGGACTGAAGCGGGAGCAGTCCGGCATGGAATTGAGCCTGGAATATGCGCGCCGGCTGGAATCTCCGCTGCCGCCGGTTCGCATTGAGCCGTCCCAGGCCCCGGTCAAAGAAGTAGTCACGCGAGGCGAGGAGTGTGACCTGCGCGACTTTCCGATCGTGCGCCATCATGAAATGGACTCCGGTCCCTACATCGACATGACTCCGGTGATGAAGCATCCGAAGGAGGGCTTCTACAATATTGCCTTCTTGCGGACCATGTACAAAGGGCCGCGGAAGTTGGGCATCCACATGTCTCCCCGTCACAACTGGCAGATTTTCCGCCAGTACGAATCGCAGAACAGGCCCACCCCTGTGGCGATCGTCGTCAGCCACCACCCCGCCTTTTATCTGGGAGCGTTGAACGTGGAAGCCTTTGGCAAGGATGACTACGCGGTCATCGGCGGGATTACGGGCCAGCCTTTGCGGTTGGTTGCTTCCGAGACCTGGGGCGAAGAAATTTTAGTCCCTGCCGATGCGGAAATGATCGTGGAAGGGGAGATTTTGCCCAATGAGCGCGAAGTGGAAGCGCCGTTCGGGGAATTCACCGGCTACTACGGTCCCCAGCGAGTGCGGCCCGTGATCCGGGTGACCGCCATCACCCACCGTCGCCAGGCCATTCTGCAGCACGCCTTCGTGGGTCATCGCGACAATTGGATTCTGGGGGGCATCCCGAAGGAAGGGGCGGTATTTAACACCATCAAGGGCATTGTGCCCACGGTCAAGGCGGTTCACCTTCCCCTGTCGGGGAGCGGCCGCTTCAACTGCTACATCTCGATTGACAAGAAGGTGCCAGGAGAAACCAAGCAAGCCGCGCTGGCTGCCTTTGGGCAAGTGGACTTTATCAAAAACATCATTGTGGTCGATGCCGACATCGATCCGTTCAACGAACAGGAAGTCATGTTTGCCGTCGCCACCCGGACGCAGGCGCGCGAAGCGGTGGATATCATCAAGAACGTCAAGGGAAACACTCTGGACCCTTCCCAGAGCGACGACATGCTCACCGACAAGCTGTTGATCGACGCCACGATGCCGGTAAATAGGCCCTTTGCGGCCCGTGTGCGAGTTCCGGCTCAAGCGCTCCAGAAATTTCGGCTGGAGAATTACGTCGATTCCAAACGACTGGATGCGCTGCCGACATTCCTGGATTCCCGCCGGAGTGTCTAGCAGCGTCCCTTCCCGCCGTTGGGGCCTGCGGGCCTCCTTCTGGCGGATTTTCTTAAGAGCGGTCTTTTCATAATGGCCAGAATATTTTGGGTTACTTGTCCGGGTTGCCAGGGAAGGTTTTATTGCCACTATGAGGAGTTGCGCCATAAAAAGATCCCCTTGGCGTGTCCCTATTGCAGCAAGCAGTTCCTGGACGAAGAAAGCCCTGCGATTGAAGAATAGCTGAGTAGCTGGCAGGCGGTTCCCTCCTCACGGTTTCCGGCATTGGAAACGGGCACGGCGGAGGGATATTTCGGGGCTGGCGAAGCAGCCAGCGAATCGGGCGCAGGAAACTCACCGGAGCCGCTGTAGCTGCCGAGAGCGGACTGGTCCGGGGAGTCGCTTTCACAATCCTCTATAGCATTTCTCTCCTTGGTGTATATCGTGCAGTGGTAGCCACGACGAGCGATTTACCTCGTCGTGGGTCGTTGCGGGCAAGGAAAAGCCCACGGCGAAAAAACAATTCGCCGTGGCTACCAAAGATTAGCCAGACTACACCAATTGGTGAAATGCTCTAAAGGTAGGGGGCCAGTAGAGTATGGATTCCTGGCACCAGGATTGCCAACAATGCCGTTGCCACTGCGCCGATTCGGATCATATCTTTCAGCTCCGCATCCCCGCTGGCGAAGGCTATGGCCACCGCCGGCCCGGACCAGGGCAACATGATCCCCGTAGCCATCTGGGGAATTAGTATTGCCATAGAGACAGGGTTCAGGCCGATCAGTTGGGCCGCCGGGGTTAAGATGGTTCCGAACAATGCGGTGACGGCGGATGCGGTGACCATGTTGGCTCCGACTGCAACCAGGAGGGCGGTGACGAACGGCAGCGAATAAGGTCCCAGGCCCAACCCGGCGATCAAGCCCTCCGCGAATGTGACAAAGCCAAACTCGACGAGCGCAACGGAGACGCCCACGGCTGAGGCGCACATAAGCATGATGTTCCAGGGGGCGTGCTCTGTCACCTCGCGCCATGTCAGGAGAAATTCACTTTTCCTCCAATTCACCGGAGTACAAAACATGAGCAATACAATCGCGGGGGGCACCACATAGATGGAGAGGGCCACCCTGGCCCATTTCGTGAGCGTGTGTTCTCCGCCCAGCGTTAGAGAAATCAGCGCCGGCAGTATGAACAGGGTGACCATGGATACGAAGACGAAAAGGGTGGCGCGTTCCGCAGAGGAAAGGGGACCCAGCTTCTTGCGCTCCTGTTGAATAAACTCCGCACCGCCGGGAAGATGTGGAACCTCCGGCCGCAAGAACAGGCACAGGACAAGGTAGAACATGCCAAGACTTGTTATCCAGACAGGAACGCCCACCTTCATCCAGTCGAAGAAGCCAAGATCTTGTCCGATTAATGTCTGCAACAGGCCGACACTGAGGACGTTGTAAGGTGTCCCCACCAGGGTAGCCGTGCCGCCGGCTACCGCACCGTACAGACACGCCAGCGACATGAAGGTTCCTAAATTAGTCTTTTGGGAAGGGGAAATCCCTCCAACCGTCCGGACGTAAGCAACCAAAGAAATCCCCACCGGCATCATCATGGCCACCGAAGCGGCGTCAGAAATAAACATCGAGCAGATGGATGTCGACAGCATGAACGCGAAAATCAAGCGATAGGTGTTGCCGCCTATCACGCGCCGGGACAGGAACCAAAGGGCAAAACGTTTGGCCAGACCGTGGCGTTGGATCGCGTAGCCAAGCAGAACCGTGCCCAGGAGCCAGAAGAAGACGTTCTGGCCATACAGGCCTACGGTTCTGCCTATAGTCATGAGTCCAAAGCCCGGGAACAACACCAGAGGCAGCAAAGCGGCTACGCCCCAAGGGACCGGTTGGGCCATCCACCACGTTATCATCCACCCGAAGATTGCCAGCACAATGCGACCTTCGGACGAAAGACCTTCGTAGGGGGCCAAATAGAGGGCGATGAAAGTCAATGGCCCCGAGAAAAATTTCATCAGCAACATATATAACAGGAATTTCCGATTGAGATTTTTTCCAAGCTTACGATCCTACTCCACCAACCTGATCGGTTCAATCGCAAAGCGCCAAGTTTTCTTGGGAGTGACATCGCGGATCGTTTATTGGCTTGCTTATCGGCTTGCTTCTGTCTCGCACCTCCTGCGGGCCTCTCAGACCGCCCACGTCGCCGTTGCCTTGCCGCCGTTGTCTTGCCGGTGGTGCCTTGCCGATGGTGCCTTGCCGATGATGCTGGGATACGCCGTGAGCAACAACCTGAACCCGCTGGCGATGGGCATGATCTGGAGTTTTTCCGCCGGCGGAAAATATTTCATCGGTCGGTTGTCGGCCGGTCGTCGGCATGGATTGCCGGCTAACCGTGCGGGTGTTATAGTTCCTGGGACGTATTGAACTTTGCAGCCTTCTTCCTGCAGGCGTTTTCTTATATTGTTTAACTAGTTGGCCAGCGATTAAAATAGACCCATTCGAGCGGGGCAAGTTTGGAGGAGGAACGAACCGCTATGTCGCGTCGCAACCATTTCGGATGGCGTCCGGGTGTCATTGCAATTCTTGCTGCAATAGCCGTTAGCGCCGGATGGATTTTCTCAGCCGGGGACATGGAACAGTATGATTTTCAGGCAGAGTCCCAGGCGGCGCTGCGGAGACCCTCGGGCTTCGCCCAATTGGTCTCGGTTGAGCCCATGCCGGCGGTCGGCAGCGCCATGTGCGAATGGGCGCCGGCCAGTTCGCAGACCCGGCTGGTGGCTGCTCTGCGGCAGGAGAATCTGTTCGCAGCGGAAACCGATGGCAGGAACGCAACCGTAGATGCCGACCGCGCTCCCGTGCGGGCGATCAAGGATACTTATCCAACCTTCAGTGCCGTGGCCGTTGATCCCGTGAGGGGTGAGATCATTCTGCAGGATGAGAACCTCTTCCAGATCATGGTGTATGACCGAAAGGCCAATACGCCGCCGACAGCCACCATGACCGAGCCGAAGCGCGTGATCGGCGGGCACAGGACCAAGGTGGAGTTTAACTGCGGGCTCTATGTGGATCCGGCAAACGGGGACATCTATTCGGTCAACAACGACACCATGGATACGCTGGTCATCTTTTCCCGCGAGGCGCGGGGCGACGTTCCTCCCGACCGCGAACTTCACACTCCGCACGGAACCTACGGCATTGCAGTGGATGAAGAAAACCAGGAGATGTTCCTGACGGTGGAGCACGACAGCGCCGTGGTGGTTTATCCCAAGATGGCGCAAGGGGAAGACGACCCGATCCGCCTCATCCAGGGGGATCATACCGGTCTCGCCGATCCTCATGGGATTGCCGTGGACCCGGAA
>JADFGZ010000192.1 GCA_022567475.1 Acidobacteriota bacterium
CGCGGACCCCGTGAACTCCCAAATCAAGGCGTACAGACTGTCGTTGTTTCGCCAGTTTTCCGTGTAGCCCGCCAGGTCGTCGCCCAGGTGCCGCCACGCCCCGGCGTAGGGAGCGAAGGCAACGGCGGCGGCGAGCACCGGCACCCAAATAAATTTCCAGGAAGTCCGGAACAGGAACACCGGCAGCAAGAAGACAGCATAGAGCTTCGATAGCGCCGAGGCGGCCACGCCCGCCATCGACAGCTTCCCCTGCCCTTTTTGATACCACAGCAGCGCCAGAACAACGGCAAAGACCGGGAGCGAGTCATTGTGGCCGCTCGCGCCGAACATGACCACCGTCAATGGACTCCAGGCATAGACGATTGCGCGCAGGGGCGAGACTCCCAGCGTCGGCAGCAAACGAAACAGCAGAAGCACCACACCCAGGTCAAAAAAAAGATAGGGCAGCTTCAGGAGAATCACCCAATCGGTGAGGAGAAACGACAGCCAATAGAGTTCTTCGAGCAACGGGCCATAGACGGTCGCAAAGTCCCGTCCGGGGATAGCCGGGTAAGTCTCATCGCGCAAAAAAGCCAGGTCCGGATCGGAAGGCCGGACCAGGTAAGGATTGTAGCCGGCCTGCTGCACCTTCCCCTCCCAGCGGTAGCGGTACAGGTCATCGGAAAGCGAAGGGTAGAGGGGAAGCAATGTGAGGCGAAATACCGCAGCGGCCACGAAAATAAACACCAAAAGGGAGCGGCGCGGCGAAATTTTCTCCGAAAGATAGACCGAAACCAAGTACAATATTCCGACTAGAAGAATGAGCGGAATAAACGTCTCTACCTGCTCTTTCAGGTTGCTGAGACGAAGGATAAAAAGATAGAAAAGCTCCATCGCTCCGGCCAGCGCCGCCAGCATCCAGATAAGCCGCCGGGAAGCGGGCTGACCCGCCGCTGGTGTGGAGCCGTTGTGAGTCATCTGACCGTTGTGAGGCATCTACTTAGTTAACAGTTAATAGTTTGAACCGATTCCTATGACGTATCCCGCAGCGATTTTAGCAGCAGAAAACCCCTTGGTCCTCTACTTTGAGCGCCTCTTCACCGCGGATCCTTTTCGCGGGATATACCAGGTCAACGCATTCGATTTGCTTTTATTGATCCCTTACTTCCTGGTGCTGGCCATCTTGTCCGTCTACGGACTCCACCGTTACTATCTGGTGTACAGCTATTATCGCCACCGCCGCAACCTGCCCAAACGCGAGCCGGGCCAGATCAGTCCCCTTCCCCGCGTCACCGTTCAATTGCCCGTCTACAATGAGCGCTACGTGGTGGAACGGCTGATCGATGAAGTCTGCCGCCTGGACTATCCAGCCGAGCTGCTGGAGATTCAGCTCCTGGACGATTCCACCGACGACACCTCCCTGGTAGCCCGCCACTGCGTGGAACGGCATGCCGCCCTCGGTTTTCCCATTCGCTACTTTCACCGGAACAACCGACAGGGCTTCAAGGCGGGCGCTCTCGCCGCAGGATTGCGCGTTGCCCGGGGCGAGTTCGTGGCTATTTTCGACGCCGACTTCTTGCCGCCGCCGAATTTTCTCCAAACCACGCTTCCTTGCTTTCGCGACCGCACGGTCGGCATGGTACAAACTCGCTGGAGCTATATCAACCGCAATTATTCCCTGCTGACCCGCGTGCAGTCCATCCTGCTCGACGGCCATTTTATCCTGGAGCATGGCGCGCGATCCCGCTCCGGCTGTTTTTTCAACTTCAACGGGACGGCCGGCATCTGGCGACGGCAAGCCATTGAAGAGGCCGGCGGCTGGCAGCACGACACCCTGACCGAGGACACAGACCTCAGCTACCGCGCCCAGTTGCGCGGCTGGAAGTTTCTTTATTTGCAGGATGTGGAGTGTCCGAGCGAATTGCCGGTGGAGATTAACGCCTTCAAGTCCCAGCAGGCCCGCTGGGCGAAAGGGTTGATTCAGACAGCGCGCAAACTGCTCCCTACGCTGTGGCGCAGCCCGCTTCCCTGGCGCGTCAAGGTGGAGGCTTTTTTTCATCTGACCGCCAACATCTGCTATCCCTTGATGGCGGTCCTGGCCGCGCTGCTGTTGCCGGCCATGATCGTGCGGTTTTACCAGGGCTGGTTCCAGATGCTCTATATCGACCTGCCGCTTCTGCTGGCCGCCACCTGCTCGGTTTCCGCCTTCTATCTGGTCTCGCAGCGCGAACTGTTTCCCGGAACATGGAAGCAATCCATCAAGTTTCTTCCGCTCCTGATGGCCACCGGCATTGGGCTGACCCTCAGCAACTCCCGTGCGGTGATCGAGGCCCTGTTCGGCGTCCCCTCCCCATTTGTCCGCACGGCGAAGTATCGCATTGAATCGAGCGCCGACCGCATCGCGAACAAGAAATACCGGCACCGCGCCAACTGGATTGCTCTGCTGGAAATGCTGGTTGGCTGTTATTTCGCCTTTACGGTTTACTACGCGGTCGCAAACGGAAACTTTGCGACGGTCCCCTTCCTTTGCCTGTTTGCGGGCGGATATTTGGGAATGGGATTGCTCTCCGCCTTTCAGGGAAAAGGGGAGCAACTGGCGGGTGCGCTGTATAGCCGTTTGGCGCTGCTGTTGCGCCCCATTGGAAAGGGTTTGCAGGAATCCTAGGGCGGACGGCATCTTTCTCGCAAGCTGGCTCGCAATTTGGCGGCGGTTTGTAAAGAGCACTCAGTTCCGTGAAACGATCTGACTATTTTCGGGCGGTCTGCTTTCTGGCTGCGCTTATGGCTTGCATGGCGGCAGCGAGGCAGGCCTGGGCGCAAGAGCGCGAGCCCCTGGAGGTCTACCGGGAACGCCGGGCAGCTCTCCGGGAGAAACTCAAAGACGGGATCATTGTTCTCTTTGGAAACCAAGAGGACACGGGATCAGAAGCCTACCAAGTTTTTCGCCAAGAAAATAATTTCTACTATCTGACCGGCCTCAACGAGCCGGACGCCGCGCTCCTGCTGGCTCCGCCGCTCCAGGACCGGCGTTCTCCTTATTGGAAACAATTCTCGGAACTCCCCCGCGAAATTCTTTTTCTGCCTCCGCCCAACCCGCAGCAGGAAAAATGGACCGGACCCAAACCGGACCTCTACGACGATTCCATTCATGCCCGAGTCGGGTTCGCAGCCGTCCAGGGAGTCGCAACGCTTGAGAACGAGATCCGCCGGCTTGCGCCAGGATACCGGACAGTCTATACGCTGCTTCCCTCGGCGCACGCATCCCAGATGGAGACGGCACTGTACAAAGGACGCCTGGAGAAGTTGCAAGCAATCCTACCCTTCGCCAGAATCCAGGACGCCCGCAGAGCCCTGGCCAGCTTGCGCCAAATAAAGTCAGAGAGCGAGCTGGGGCTGATCCGCCGCGCCGTGGACTGTTCCATCGATGCGCATCTGGTGGCGGCGCGCGAATTGCGGGCCGGTCTGTTTGAATATGAAATTGCCGCCCTGATGAAATACACTTTTGAGCGCGCAGGCTGCGAGCGGCCCTCGTTTGCTCCCATTGTAGGCTCCGGAGAGCGCTCCACCATCCTGCACTACAACCGCAATCGGGCACAGCTCGAAGCCGGAGACCTGGTAGTCATCGATGTGGGCGGCGAATACGGGCACTACGCAGCCGACATCACGCGGACCTTGCCCGTCAGCGGCCGCTTCACGCCCCGGCAGCGGGAAATCTATGAGATCGTTCTCGGAGCGCAGCAGGCCGCCATCGAAGCCGTTAAGCCCGGCGTGAATCTCACCGGGCGTGATTCCGGCAGCCTCTACCAAATCGCCTACGAGTACATCAACACCCACGGCAAGGACCGGCATGGCAAACCGCTCGGAAAATATTTCACCCACGGGGTGGGCCACCACGTCGGCCTGGACGTGCACGACGCAGCGGTCCCCCGGACAACGCTCGAAGCCGGCATGGTGATCGCCATTGAGCCCGGCATCTATCTGCCGGAGGAAAACCTTGGGGTCCGCATAGAGGATATGGTGCTGGTGACATCAGACGGATATCTGCTCCTCACGGAGCAACTGCCCCGCACGGCAAAGCAGATTGAAAGCTTGATGCAAAAATGAGACTGGACCTCAAAATAGGCAGTTGTCCATGCAACCATCCATGAAAATGTCGTTTCCACTTGCTGTATTTGCAGCCACACTGCTCGGCTGTGGCGGGGGCGCTTCGGAATCGGAATTAATCCGTGCGACGCGGGAAGGCCGTGTCGGGAAGATCGAGGTCCTGCTCGCGCAAGGAGCCGATCCGGACCGGCGTGGAGGACGCAATGATTGGACGCCCCTCATGCACGCCATACACAAAAACCAGAAGGATTCCGCCCTTGCCCTTCTCGACGGCGGCGCAGACGTGAACGCGCGCAGGCAGGACGGTCTTACTGCCTTGATGATGGCGGCAGGCTACGGCTATACCGAGATGGTCCGAGAGCTTCTGGTGCGAGGCGCGGATGCGTATCTGGAACACGAAGACGGCATTGGTGCGCTGGAGGCCGCAGTGAGCGGAGTGCCGGACATCGACGAATTTACGCTCGGTGACTGTCAGACCGCGACGGTACAGGCCCTCTTGGAACAAGCACCGGACCTGCAACTTCATCCCAACTTCTGGGGACGCTTGGCTCGATGGGTGGCTAGGGTGGGCGGCTGCACGGAAGTGCTTCAGCTCCTGGAGCGGCGGAACTAGAATGGTGGCCAAAGCTGCGTTGCTCACCCCGACGAAGCAGAAAGAGTCGGCAACACACAGTGCAGGGACTTTCGCTCGCAGCCCTGGATTGACGGGTTTTTTTCGCCTGCCTATAATTAAACGATACCGCAACCTCCGTGCTTCCTCTGAGGCAGCAGCATTCAGCCGTCTGAGGAGAACGTGCCTGCTGATACCGGCGCACGGGAGCTTTCGCGGAATAGAACTTTGGAGGGATCGGCTTAGCAATGATACCAGCGACCCAGTTGCGGCCAGGCAACGTCATCAAATACGAAGGAGAGCTGTTTTCCGTTTTCGGCGTCACCCACCGCACGCCCGGAAACAAACGCGGCTTTGTGCAGGCCAAGCTCCGCAGCCTGCGCTCCGGCTCCATGATGGAGCACCGCTTCCGGTCCGAGGACACCGTCGAGCTGGCCATCATCGATCAGCAAGAAATGGAATACCTCTACAGCGAAGGCGATGATTTCCACTTTATGAACACCGAAACCTTCGAGCAGATCCAACTGCCTCGGTCGGTCCTGGGCGACGGCGCAAACTACCTGACGCCCAACGTGCAGATCAAGGTGGAGTTTTATGAAGGGAATCCTATCGGCATTGAGCTGCCCTCCACGGTGGACATGACGGTGGTGGAAACCGAACCCGGATTGAAAAGCGCCACCGCCAGCAACGTGACCAAACCCGCCAAGCTTGAAACAGGTTTCGTGGTGCAGGTTCCCCCCTTTATCAGCACGGGAGAAAAGATTCGCGTGGATACCGCCGAAGGCAAATACCTGGAAAGAGCAAAGTAAGCGCAGGACCCCCCGGCCCGATTGGATGGCCCGGGAGACATGACCGCCCCCCTGAATGGGCAGAAATGGGTGACCTATGAATCATTGCTTCCTTTCTCCGCGCCGGTGTGTGTTGATCCTCCCCTGGCTGGCAATATTTCTTCTCTTCCTCACAACGGAAAAGGGGCAGGCGCATACGGTGACGACCTCCTCCTTACCGAACGGCGCCGTAGGCGCGTCGTACTCCGCGACGCTCCAAAACGATGGAAACCCGCCTTTTGTTTGGTCGCTGAGCAGTGGTTCGCTTCCAACGGGTCTCTCTCTGTCCTCTTCCGGCATAATCAGTGGCACGCCTTCAGTCGCCGGGACGTTTACTTTTACCGTCGGAGTCCTCGAATCTCCTCCTGCGGAAACGGCATTCAGGACCTTTACCGTCATCATCACTGAAGCGAATCTGGATGGCGATTATCTTTCTACAGTGCAAGTCTCTTTCGATCCCGGCAACAACGCATCGCTGGTCGGTATGCCCGGCGTGTTAACTATAACCCTCCAGGGATCGGATACTCCAACGATCACATTCACAGCGCCTTCCCCGTGGATAACCGTCACCGGGACCTTCGGCAGCTTTTTTGCTTCTGGAAGCGGCCCGGCCGGCGGCGAGCCGAGCGTTGATGTCGACTTTTCGGGAACGATTGACTCCTCTGGGCAGTTGATCGGAGTCTACAGACTGGGATTCAATGGCGGTTTACCAAATGGTTTTGGCATCCACTACAATGTCCTGGGCCAACTGCAAGGTCCCCAGACAGATTGCACTTTCAGGCTTTCTCACCTCCAGCAATTCTTTCTGTTCAATGGGGGCACTGAAAAGGTTGGTGTCCTCACCCAGCCGGGGTGTTCGTGGAATGCAACCAGCAATGATTCCTTTCTCAGTATTTCCTCGGGTTCCCTCGGGATAGGCAGCGGCACAGTAAACTATTCGGTGGCGACGAACGGTGGGTCCGGTAGCCGCGTGGGAACACTGACTATCGCCGGCCAAACCTTTACAGTCGACCAAGCCGGTTTTTCGCCGCTGTTTCTGCTCCGCCCGGAGTTGCTGTCGTTCAGCGTCCAGGAGGGAGCGACCCAACAGGAGCAGCAGATCGTCGCGATCTTCAGCCCAACAGCCGGGCTGGCGTTTACGGCTATGGCAGCTACCAGCACCGGCGGGAACTGGCTTTCGGTCAACCCGGCCAGCGGGACAGCGCCCTCCAGCCTGGTTGTTTCGGTAAACCCGAACGGTTTGTTAGAGGGCAGCTATCAAGGCACCGTCACGGTCACGGTGTCCAGCGCCACCCCCTCCACTCGGACCGTCACGGTCTCCTTGACGGTGGAACCAGCAAGAGTCCCTACCTTAGCAGTAAGGCCCGGCCGCCTGCGCTTTCCGTTCGTGCTCGGCGCGGATGCCCAGACAACTCGGATCGGCGTCTTCAACGAAGGCGGCGGAACGCTGGCCTTTCAGGCCACAGCCAGCACCCTCTCCGGCGGCTCCTGGCTGATGGTTTCACCCGCCAGCGGCACAGCTCTGCTGGGAACTCCCGGCGCATTGGCCGTAACAGCCGACCCCACCGGATTGGCAGCGGGAACTTATCGCGGCGTGGTAACGGTTTCCACCAACCCGAGTATCGATGTGCCCGTGACGATGACGATCAGCCCCGCCCAGCAGTTGCTGCGGCTGTCGCAGCGCGGCCTGACGTTCCGGTCGGTTTCCGGCGTCGGTGCGGCCCCGCCTTCACAAAGCTTTGGGGTGCGCAATACCGGACGGGGGACGCTGAACTGGATGACGAGTCCTTCAACCCTCTCCGGCGGTCCCTGGCTTACGGTTATCCCCGACAACGGCTCGACCGATGCGGCCTCCGGGAATGTTCCCGAGGTGACAGTCAGCATCGATTCGACGGGACTGGCGGCAGGAGAGTACTACGGGCGGGTCGAGGTCACCTCGCCGGAGGCCGACAACTCGCCGCAGGTGATTTCCGTCGTCCTGAATGTATTGCCGGCGGGCAGCAATCCGGGAGCGGTGGTGCGTCCGGCCGGGGTGGTCTTCACAGCTATTGCCGGAGGAAGCGATCCGGACTCGCAGACCATCACTGTCTCGAATCTGACCGACAGTTCGAAGACGTTTGCCTCAGGCCGGTTCACCTCGGACGGTTCAGACTGGTTCACACAGTCGCCGATCAGCGGCACCGTTTCGCCGAGCCAGCCGTCCCAGATTGTTCTGCAAGCCCGCATCGCCGGTCTGTCGGCCGGAGTGCGGCGAGGGACGCTGACCCTTGCGTTCGGCGACGGCTCGGTGCGGATAGTGGAGATGGCGCTGGTGCTGGCCGACACCAGCGGATCAACGCAACGCCTGCCTCCCATTGCTCGGCTGGCAGGCTGTACCCCGATGGAGTTGCAACCGGTGTTCACGCTGCTGGGCAATCAGTTCAACGTCTCGGCGGCCTGGCCGGTTCCGATTGAGACCACTGTGGTCGATGACTGCGGCGATCCGCTGACCACCGGCTCGGTATTGCTGACCTTCTCCAACGGCGATCCGCCGCTGCCATTGCAGTCGCTTCAAGACGGCCGCTGGAGCGGAACATGGCAGGCGCGCAACGCCGGGGTTTCGGAGGTCACGATCACGGCGACGGCCACGGCGGCGGGAGCGATACCCGGCACCACGATCCAGGGAACAACGCAGCTTGTGGGCGGATTGCAGGCC
>JADFGZ010000012.1 GCA_022567475.1 Acidobacteriota bacterium
CTCTGGTAATTCTCTCCAACTCTCGCTAATTCTCGCTGGGAAACCAGCCGACATTTTTTCTCCTTTCATATCAATGAACTGCAAGCGCCTGGGACGCCACACTTGCCCCATAGTTTCCAAGAACCGCAGACTCAACGCTAGGTTCCGAAAGGACCCGGAGTCGGTTAGACCAGGCCTTCACCGGCAACGGTGGAACCGAGAGTTGGACCTGGATGGGGCATACCCCGTCGGAGACAGCCTTTCTCGCCACGCCATTGGGCACAGCCCTCACAGCGTGCTCCGGGCAAGAGAGCCACCGGCCAGGATAGCTTTCGGTTCGGTCCGCGCAGGCTCCGTCAGCACGATCCGACCAATCGCCCAACCCTACATTGAAAGGGAGGGGCGTCAAACGGTGCGCGGGAAGGGCACGTCAAAACGCGACGGCGAAGGGTAGACCGGATGCGACGGCGGAGACCTAGGGCGTGTTAACACTATCGGAGGGCCTCGACGATCAGAGCGAAGGTGAGGAAAGCCAGAAAGACGACGTCGAGTTTATCGAAGCGCGAGAAGATGCGGCGGAAGCCTTTGAGTCTGCGGAAAAGCCTCTCGATCTCATTGCGCTTGCGGTACATGGCTTTATCGTACTGCCAGGGTTGCAGGCGATTGCTTCTGGGCGGAACCACCGGGATGTAGCCAAAGTCCAGAGCCAGTTGGAGAGTCTTGTTGTCCTCGTAGGCGCGGTCCATGATGAGATACAACGGTGCGGGCAGCGGCCCGATGCCGCCCAGAAGTTCGCGGCCTTCGACCGCGTCGGAGGCTTGGCCCGGCGAGAGAGCAAAGGTTATGGCCGTTCGAGCATCCGCGGCAACCATATGAATCTTGGTGGTCCATCCGCCGCGGGATTTTCCGATGGCCTGAGGGCCGTTTTTTTTAATGCGCCGGTGCCGTCCGGATGCACCTGGACGGTGGTCGAGTCCAGTTTTACGGCCTCGATCTTGATGCGCACGATCTGCTCCCGCTGCAACTGCTCAAAGACGCGATCCAACACGCCGGCCTTGGACCAGCGATTCATACGAGTGTAGATGGTGTGCCAGTTGCCAAAACGCTTCGGCAGTCCGCGCCACTTGCACCCCTGCTCGGCCACGTACAACAACGCGTTGAGCACCTGCAGGTTGGAAAGGCTGACATTGCCTCGTTGGCGCGGAAGGCTGGGCTCGATACGAAGATACTGTGCCTCGGTGATTTCCATGAACCGAAGCATACCACAAAATCCCAATTAGTGTTAACACGCCCTAGCGCTCGGCTCCCCTCGCTACAACGCATTGGCATCGCGGGACGCCGAGTAGCGATTACCAGCAGCCAGGAACCATGAGGTTATCTGCCAGGTTATCTTTAGGTTATCTGGGGGGTTATCTGTTACCCCTCTTTTTCCTTTTTTCCTTTTTTTCCTTCCGAGCCTTCCAGCTTTCAAAGAGCTTTTCCATGCCCTTCTCCACAAGTTCGGGCATCTTCTCAAAGCTGTGGGCCACAGTCGCACCGCGCCCCAGCATGTGCACGTTGAGTTCCCCGCCCCGAACGGCTACAAGGGCCACTGGCCGGACTCGGATTCCTCCTCCGCCTCCCCCTCCCTCACCGGTGGCGGCTTTCTTTTCCGCTCCGCCTGATCCCCCTCCCGCGCCAACCCCAAGCATTACCCGAGAGATCGGGACAACGGTAAATTCCCCGACAGTGAAAGGCGCGCCGACAATGGTCTCCGTTTTGGCCAGACTTTTAAGTTGTTCCACCAGATCCTTCAAAATTTCCTGTGCGGTACCCATGATCCCTCCCTTTGAATGAATTACTTTAAGATGCCAGACATTGTTTGTAAATCGCCTTGTAAGGAAGCCTGAATAGAAATCCCAGCAGCGCCTTCGCCAGCCGGTCCGGATGGAAACGAAACTCCATTTGCAGAGCATTCTCTCCGGTGAAATTGACGAAAATGCCGCTTCCGGGACCCCAATCTCCTTGAGCCAGGACGCCAGCCAGCATCCCGTTCAGGGCTGGATCGGGGAGCGACAGACTGCCGCGCCACCGCGCCAGCTCCACGGAGCGCAGGACGCCTCCCGCGAGGCTCACGAGTTGCAGAGCCAGAACGCGGCGAATCGTGGAGTCCCGGAAACAACCGCGCAGCAACCGAAACAGAAAGGGGAAATGCTTTCTCCGCCGCGTGCGAGGCTGGCCCCTGGCTCTCCGGCGTTTTTTGCTTCCCCGCAGTGCGGCGAGCGGGATGGGTATTCCGGCAAGTAACAGTTGCCGGCTTCCCCTGGCCCAGGGCAGCGGGCGAAGATAGGTCAGCAGGGCCAGCCAACGAATTCCCATCTGCCCGGTCCCGGTATCCACCGTCACAACCACAGGGCTGTACAGCAGCAGGATGAACCCGCCCGTTGCGACGGCCAGAACTGCCAATGCGATCCACACGAGAAGCATCTAACTCCTGGAAACATCTTACACTTATTGGAAGCGGAGGATGGGCCGGGGGAAATATTATCGCGCCGCAGAGAATCCCGGACCGCCTATTGCCTGACGGATTGGGAGCCCGAGAAGCGCCTCCACAGATAGTAAACCGGCAGCCCCAGCAGCACGATGATCAGTCCGGGCCAGGTATATTCCGGCTTGTAGATCAGCAGGTTCACCTCAATGAACCCTGCTAAAACCAAATACAGTATGGGCAGGACCGGATAGCCCCAGGTGCGATAGGGGCGCTCCATCTCCGGGCGTTTGCGGCGCAGCACGAACAGCCCGGCTATCGTCAGCATCAAAAACAGCAGGACGGCAAAGATGATGTAGTCCAGCAACTGCGAATAGGTTCCGCTCAGCGTCAGCACGCTGGCCCAAACGCCTTGCACGACGAGCGAAACGACCGGGGTGTGGTAGCGGGGATGAACCCTTCCCACCGCCGAAAAAAACAGGTTGTCCCTGGCCATGGCGTAATACACGCGGGCCCCGCTCAGGATCAAACCGTTGTTGCATCCGAAAACCGAGATCATGATAAAAAGCGCCATCAATCCGACGCCCTGCGGGCCGAAGATCACCTGCGCGGCAGCGGTGCCCACGCGGTCTTCGGAAGCATACTGAATCCCCCGCGCGATGGGGCCGACGCCGTCGGGCGAGCCTTCCAGCGGCAGCAAGCCCAGATACACGAAGTTGATCATGATGTAGAGAACCGAGACGGTTCCCACGCCCACAATCATCGACAAAGGCAGGTTACGGCGGGGATTTTTTATCTCCGCGCCGGTGAAGGTGACGCCGTACCAGGCATCGGAGGCAAACAGCGGACCCACCATAGCCACGGCCAGCAGCGTCAGCGTGGAGACGCTCCAGTCCGCATTCCTCCAGAAATCGCCGAAGTTTACCGTGAAACCCTGGTAGCTGCTTCCGAGGAAAAAAACCAGCAGCGCCAAGGCCAGCAAAGCGGCGGTCTTGGTGAAGGTGAAGATGTTTTGCACCCAGGCGCCCAGGCGAATCCCGAAGCAGTTGAGCAGCGTCAACACGGCGATGGAGAGGATGGCCGTCAGTTGCTCGGTGGTGACCGAGGCAAAGACGGTGCTGCTCGAAGAGATGGAAGGAACCAGGACGCCCAGAAACTTCGCGAAGGCCACGGCCACGGCTGCGATGGATCCCGTTTGGATGACCAGGAACGTCGTCCAGCCGTAGAGGAACCCGAAGAGGGGCCCGAAGGCCTCCCGCAGGTAAACGTACTGTCCTCCGGCGCGGGGCATGGCGGCCGCCAGCTCGCCGTAGCACAGAGCGCCGATGATGGTCAGCACGGCAGTCAAAATCCAGGCGAGAATCAGCAGGCCCGGCGAGGAAAGCAGGCGGGCGGCGTCGGCGGAAACAATGAATATCCCGGAGCCGATCATGGACCCGATGACAAGGGTCGTCGAGTCCACCAGCCGGAGCCCCCGGACCAGCTCCGGAGAACCTGTGGATGGGGCGGAATTCGTAGAATCCAATGATGCGTTATTTTCAGACATGAAAGCGGAAGCCTCTTTACAATTGTCTTGTCGCGTGTCTGATCACGTCTCTGATCGCGCGTCTAAGCGTGCCCATAATCGCATAACAAGCCTGCTGTCCGCTAGGAGTGACGTGTCCCCAGCGCTGCCAGGAACTGTCTGGCCCGGGCCTCAATGTCATCGGCCTGCAGCAGGTCTCCAATGACCGCCACCGCATTGGCCCCCGCCTGCACGACAGCGGGCGCATTTTCGAGCGTGATGCCGCCAATCGCCACCAGCGGCAATGCGGTGAGGGAGCGCACCCGCGCGATCATCTCCAGGCCCACCACCGGGTCCGGCTCCTTCTTGCTCGCTGTGCGGAAAATCGGACCGATAGCAATGTAATCGATCGGCAGGGAAACGGCCTCGCGCGCCTGCTCCAGGTTGTGAGTGGAAAACCCGACCACCGAAGCTTCTCCTAGAAACAGCCGCGCCTTGTCCGGCGGCAGGTCGTCTTGTCCCAGGTGCACCCCGGCGGCTCCGCACAATTTCGCGACATCCGCCCGGTCGTTCACGATGAATTCTCCTCCGAATGCGCCGACCCAGCGGGCAAGCGCCGCGCACTGTTCCCAGTGCGCTTTGCGGAACGGTTCTTTGTGGCGGTATTGGATTACCTTGACCCCGGCTCGCAAAAGGGGTTCCAGAATTGTGGCGGGGGAAAGCTCCGGACGAATGGAGGTGTCCAGGATAGCGTAGAGCGGAGCGCGAGCTAATAATTCACCGATTGGAACGCTCATCCTCTGAGTCATCCCTTGCATTAGCCTCTGTTTCGGCTTGGTTTGTGCGGATGCGGACTTGTCTGCGGTTTGTTAGTTTGCCGCCATCACGGGGCGGGCCTGGCAATTCGACAGGAAGCCGACGTGATAGTTCCCCTGGAGAAAGTTCGGGTCGGCGAGGATCTTTCGGTGCTTCGGGATGGAAGTTTGAACACCCTCCACGATGAACATCTCCAGAGCGCAACTCATGCGGCTGAGGGCCTCTTCCCTGTTCCTCCCGTGCACGACCAGTTTGGCAATCAAAGAATCGTAGTAGGGATGAATGACGCACTCGGAATAGGAGGCGGAATCGACGCGAACGCCCGTTCCTCCGGGCACGTGAAAGGCTGTGATCTGGCCGGCCGAGGGGATAAACGTGTCGGGGTCCTCGGCGTTGATGCGGCACTCAATGCTGTGGCCGCGAAGCACCACGGGCCGGTCGGCGGTAATTTCCTGAAGCGAGGCCCCGGCCGCCAGCAGGATCTGGCTCTTGACCAGATCAATGCCCGTGACCATCTCCGTGACCGGATGCTCCACCTGAATGCGGGTATTCATCTCGATAAAGAAGAGATCCCCCCGCTCATCCATCAAAAACTCCACCGTGCCGGCGTTCGTGTACCCAATCTGGCTGATGACTTTCTCCACCAGCGCCCCCATTTCCCGGCGCTTCTGGGGCGTGATCGGAACAGCCGGTGACTCTTCCACAATTTTCTGGTAGCGGCGCTGAATGCTGCACTCGCGTTCTCCCAGGTGAATGGCCTGCCCGTTGTCATCCGCCAGAACCTGGAACTCGATGTGCCGGGCTCCCGGGATCAGTTTCTCCAGATACATCTCGTCGGAATTGAAAACCTGGAGCGCCTCACTCCGGGCAGCCAGGAAGGCCGGAATGATCTCCTCGGGCGCATGCGCCACGCGCATCCCGCGGCCTCCGCCGCCGGCCGCCGCCTTGACCAAAACCGGGTAGCCGATGGCGGAGCCCCACTCCTTCGCCTCCTCCGCGCTGTGGACCAGCCCCTCGGAGCCGGCCAGCACCGGCATCCCTGCATCCTTCATCGCTTGCCGGGCCGTGCTCTTATCCCCCATCAGCCGAATCAACTCCGGACGGGGGCCGATAAACGTAATGTCGGAAGTTCTGCACACTTCGGCGAAGTTGGCGTCCTCGGAGAGAAAACCATAACCCGGATGGATGGCGTCCGCGTCGGTGATGGCCGCGGCGCTGATCACGGCGGGAATGTTCAGGTAACTGGCCCCAGGCCGCGCCGGCCCGATGCAGATTGCCTCATCGGCAAAGCGAACATGCAGCGATTGCAGGTCCGCTTCCGAATAAACGGCCACGGTCCGGATCCCCAACTCTTTGCAGGCGCGGATCACCCGCAGCGCGATCTCTCCTCGGTTGGCGATCAGTATCTTTTTAAACATATACGGTTAAACATACAAGCAGACGGGAAGCGCCGGGGAGCTAAGCGGCGTCAGTCTCCTGATGAGAGGAAACCGAGGGGCGCAGATCGAAAAGCGGCTCACCATACTCTACCGGCTGCCCGTTCTCGACGTAGCATTTCACGACCTTGCCCGCGATTTCCGCCTCGATTTCATTCATCAACTTCATGGCCTCTATGATGCAAAGCACCTGCCCGGGCTGTACATCGTCTCCCACCTCCACGAATGCAGGGGCATCCTGGCCCGGCGCGGTGTAAAAGGTTCCGACCATCGGAGACCGCACAACGTGCAGCGCTTCCGGACGGTCCGAAACACCGGTTCCCGCCTCGGCCGAAAACGAACCTGCTTGCTGGGAGCCGGACGGCTGAACACCTGCCACCCGCACACCGGCAGTCCGGGCGAGTTCCGCTTGCTCGGCCAGAGCCTCTGCCGAAGAAGACCCTGTATTTCTGCTGATCCTCAGCCGGACCCCGGAGCGCTCCAGTTCGAACTCGGAAATCCCCTTTTCCGCTACCAGCTCAACGAGTTCTCTGATCTCTTTTAGGTTCATGTACGGTGTAGGGTTCCGATCCTTATCCGGCGCTGCTTTCGCTCCGGCCTTGCGGCACTAAAGCACCGTCAGTTCTTTGGGTGTCGTCGTAAGCACTTCCGGGCCTCGCTTCCGAACCACCACCACATCCTCGATGCGGACACCTCCATAACCGGGAATATAAACGCCCGGCTCAACCGTCACCACGGCATTTTCCGGCAGCAGGGCCTCCTGATTTCTGGCCAAGCTAGGCTGCTCGTGAATCTCTCTGCCTACCCCGTGGCCGGTGCTGTGAGTAAAATACCGGCCATACCCGTGACGCTCCAGCACCCTGCGTGCAGCTTTGTCCACGGCAGAACACGGGACCCCAACCCGAACAGCCTGCTCGGCTTCCCTCTGCGCTTCGAGCACTGCTCCATAAATCCGCGCAGCCTTCCGGGGAGCCTGATCCAGGAAAACCGTCCGCGTCATATCGCCCGCATAGCCGCCAAGTATAGCACCCAAATCCAGCATAATGCATTCATTTCGCCGAAGTTTGCGGGTCCCCGGAGATGAATGCGGCAGGGCCGTGCGGGGCCCCGCGGCTACGATCGTTTCAAATGCAGGCCGCTCTGCGCCGTTCCGCCGCATGCGGTACTCAATCTCGGCAGCCACCTCAATCTCCGTCATGCCCGGACGCAGGTGGGCCAGCGTCTCGGAATACGCCTTGGAACCCAGGTGGACGGCCTTTCGGATTCGCTCAATCTCGGCCTCATCCTTTTGGATGCGGAGCGATTCCACCATCCCGGTAGTCGGAACAAGCCTTTTATTTACAATTGTTTGAAGGATATTCTGGTAGGAGCTGAAAGAAACTGAATCGCTCTCAAAACCCATGCGGGCCTGTTTGGTTCTGGCGGCCCATCGCAAAGCAGCCTGGAAATTCCCCCCCTTGGCAATCACCACACGGGAGCCTTGAACTTCCTGGTGGGCGCGCAAGTCGTAGCGTGCGTCAGTGAAAAAGACGGAGTTGCGGAGGGTTACCAGAAGCACCCCCGCAGTTCCCGAAAAGCCGGTCAGGTAGTGGACATTCGGCAGGGAACCCACCAGCAGCGCTTCGATTTTCTCCCGAGCCATGCGCTCCCGGAGCTTTCTCAAACGCCGGAGCGGAGGGGAGAGTGTCTCCTTTTCCATAGTTCATGCCGGGGCTGCGTCATGTCCCGCGCTGCCTGTGCCCCGCGAAAAGTACAAGGACTCCACCGGCGCGGGGAGTCCTGAGTAGTGGGTTGAGGGTGCAGCGACCTAGGACTGCACAATCTTGGGAGTGATGAAGAACAACAACTCGTTGGTGGTGGAGTCGGTGGATTTCCGCTTGAACAGGTTTCCGATGATGGGGATGCTGCCGAGCAGCGGAACCTGCACTTCCGTCAAGTTGTTGATGTTCTGGATGACGCCGCCGAAGAAGATGGTTCCCCCGTTGCTGACCAGCACCTGGGTGGTGGCCGACTGGGTATCGAGCGCCGGAATGCCATTGACCCTGGCAATACCGGGGTCGATGGTGGTGTTTTCGATATCTATGCTCAGGAAGATGGTGCCCTCAGCGGTGATCTGTGGCAAGACCGTCAACCGCAGCACCACATCCACAAACTGCACGCTGACGGTGTTGTTCACAGTCGTCTGGATGGGAATGCGCACCCCTTGCTTCACGGTGGCTTCGACGTTGTTCTGGGTAATCAGCTTGGGCCGGGAAAGCAGCTTGCCGATACCTTTGGACTCAGCCGCCGTGATGATGGCATCGATCGCGTAGCTGGGGTTGAGGCCCGGGCCGGTAAGCAAGAAGGTCAGACCGCTGCTGGCGCCAACGGCTCCGAAGTTGGTTGCCAAGGGTTGCGCCACGTTGGCAAACGTTGCCGGCTCCCCAGGCGCCGGAGGGTCAGGAGGACTCCCGATAAACAGGGGCGGCACCGTGCCCCGATTGATGGGACTGGTGCCGACCAATCCCGTGCCTCCCAGGGTTACATTCCCGGTGAATCCGGAGGCGGCCAACTGCGTTCCAATATCCCTGGCAAAGGAGCGGCTGGCAGCCACCACCCTGGCTTCGATCTCCACCTGCTGGGATTTCCGGTCCAGGATCTGGATGAGCGGGTCCATCTGATTGATGACGGTCTGAATGTCAGTGATGATCAGGGTGTTGGTGCGGAGGTCGGCGATCACATCGCCGCGCGACGAGAGGAACCGCTTTAGAGTCGGAATCATCTCGCTGGCACGAGCGTAGCTGAGGGTGCGCGTCACGGTGACCTTCGGCTGAGCCTCTTCGATGGCCCGGGCCAAATCTCTCTGCTGTTCCTCTTCCCGCTGGAGAGTGGCGAGGGTGGCGATCCGCACGACATTGCCTATCATCTCGCTGCCGAGCGAGTTGTTCTTCATGACGATGTCCATAGCCTGGTCCCAAGGAACCTCGTCGAGGACTATCGTCACAACGCCGCTCACGGCGGGGTCCAGCACGACATTCAATCCGCTGATTTCATGCATAAACCGGAAAAAGTCTTTCAGGTCCACGTCTTTCAAATTCAATGAAATCGGCTCGCCCTCATAGGCTGAGGGAGCGGCGGCCTGCCCGGCTTGTTGCATGGCTGGAGGTGGCACCAGCGCAGCCATCGTATAGAGGGCGGCTTGCTGCGCCAGCAAAATTTCCGGCTCCGGCTCGGTTGCAATCTCATTGAGAGCCGGGATGGTTTCGGAGAGGACTTGCTCGATGGCGTCTTCAGCGATAGCAATGTCCTGTTCGGAAGCTGCCGCGAATGGACCGGCTTCCGGAACGTCAATAGCTTCCGGCAACTTCGCTACCAAGTCAGGGGTCGCCATATCAGGAACCGTTTCCACTTCGACCCACTCCTCCGATTCCAGGGGCTCTGCATCCCGAGACATGGCTGGCTGAGCAGGTAAGCCCATAGGCTCTGCCGTAATTTCAGGCAAGGGAGGGACAGGCACTTCCGATGAGTTGGAAGCAATCTGAACGGTTTCCTGTAGCGCAGACTGAGCCAAGGGGGGCAGCGCAGCGGCTTCTTCCGTATTGCCTGCGCTCCATGGCTCCGGGCTCAATTGATCCGGAGCGCCGTATGGTTCGGAGGGTTCTACCGCAGCCAACTCGGCCGGCTCCTCCGTGGTCGTCCCCTGGGACGCGCTTCCGTTCGCTTCGCCATGATCCCAGGCGTTATCCCCAAACGATACCAGCAGGGAATTGGACTGCTGTTGGACGTGGAAAGTAGTGTGGCTATCCAAGTCAAAAACCACTCTGGAGACTAACGGATTGCGGCTAAACTGCGCGGTCCGAACAGCCTTCAGGGGAGGCCTGTTTACGGCGAGACGCTTCTGCTGCATTCGGTTTATCGTATTGGGAATGTCCAGCACCAACCGGGCCGGATTGTCCAGCTTGAGGGTCCGGTATTCCAACGCGCCGTCGGAAATGATCTCCACCGCCAGCAAGTCTTCCGTGGACTGAAGCACGGAAATCTCCCGGATTACCGTCCCTGGATGAGACGGTGGTTGAGAGGCCTCGACCGGATCGCCGGCAGAAATCGGAACTTCGGCGGAGACCAGAACGTCGTCAAAGTCCTCTTGAAACCGGATTTCGAGCCCGCCGGGAACCTCGACATAGCGAATCTCCGCTTCTCGCTTCAGGAGAACCTCCATGCGCAGATGGGACTTGCCATCGGCTGCTTCATAGTTGAGCAGGCGGTAACTGCTGACCAATGGGGACCTCATCAACTGGCTTTCCGAGGAGCGATCCGTGGATACCCCGGCTAAGTCCATTACGAACAGATGGGAGCCGATCCGGGACGGAGTATATTCCGCAGACGGAGGCAGTTGGAGCAGGAAGGTGGTGCCTTGCCGGTCTACGGTTGTGCGCAAGCCCAGCAGCTCGGTTGTGGCCGCCAAGGCCAGGGTGGCTGTCAGGAGCCATCCCAGAATACAAAACAATCCTTCGCGTCTCCACCTCATGGAATTCTTCCCTCCGTTAGAAACTTTACCCATCTTCGCTTCCCTTCTCCGCTTCCCTGCCCTAAGTTTCAATCTTCCGGCAGCCGCTTGACGACTTCCCGGGTGCTCTTCTGACCCCGCGCATCGGTCGTCTCTTCCATAAACACAACGTGATCCGGGCTGATCGCAGATACCGTGCCGTTATACAGCTTATCCCCTTCGCGCAAGAAATAAGCGCGGTTCGTGTTATTGTCCACCACCGCGATCCATGTGCCGTCAATGCTGCGTGCAATCCCTTGCACCTGCAATTGACCGATCACCAGACCCGCCTTGCCGGGAGGCAACTGGGCGGGTATTTCAGCCTCCGCTTTTTTAACGACAATGGCGCGAAACGGGTCCCGTCTTTGTCTAATGCCGGAGGACTGGCTGGCGGCAGGGGCATTCTCCTGCTGCGTTTCAGCGGAAGAACTTGCTTCTTCCTCAGAACTCTGAGCCGCTTCCTGAGATAGGGCCGGAGACACGACAAGAATGGCTGCCAGAATCGCTCCGAAGAATACGTCGGTCTTCATATTTTCTCTTTCCTCACCCTAATTGCGCCGACTATTGCGCTGGCTGCCCGGCTTCGGGCGAAGGAGCCGTTTCTCCCTCCGTGCTGAAGTAGGTTGTGGCCGTGCAAACAGCCACCACAGTCTCACTCGGGCTGTATGCGTACAGCGTGTTTCCCACCGACCTTCCCGCCTCAATGCTGCCCAGCTTTAAATCCGACACGTTGATGATGCGGGTCAACCCTTCCAGCCTCTGATAAAATTCCAGAACGTCATAGTACGAGCCATCCAGCTCCAACTCGAAAGGCACCTCGACGTGAAACTCTTCCTCGATCGGCTGCCGCCGCGTGAACCGGCGGACTACGACTCCAGAGACGGTGGCTTCCCTCTGAACCTGCTCCATGAAATCGTCGATGTCTTTTTCGGCCGGCACGATGGTGAGCAGAGTCTCGAGCTGTTGTTGCAACTGCTGGTTCTGCGCCTCCAGGGCCTCCAACTGGCCTTCCAAAGGCCGCAGGGGAGCGACCCGTGCTTCACGCGCAACGCGATCACTCTCCTTCTCAGCATTGCTGGCGCGCACCCGGCTTAGCGACGGGACAGGTTCTGACATCGGATTGTACTCGAATGCAAACCACAAAAGCGCGCCCACCCCCAGAATCACGCCGATCTGGGCCCGGGTGGACATTTCGCTGAATTTCGGCAGTGCCATCGGTTTCCTCTTTTAGGTAGCGGGGGCCGCAGCCGCCAATTGCGCCGTGAACCGAAAAATCACCTTCTTCACTTCTTTGGCAGTGCTATCCTCGCGGGCCTCCTCCATATCCACATTCGAAAACGTATTCGTTCTCTGCAACTGCGTAAGAAAATACCTGACGGCATCCATGTTCAAGGCAATCCCCTCGATCAACACGCTCTGTCCGGTCTGGTCAAAACCGGTCAGCCACAGCGACTCCGTGTTGGAAACGGTGGTCGCTAGCATGGTCAGCAGCGGCACCGGGCCGGATCGCCGTTCCTCGAGGTCGTTGATAATCGCGATACGTCTTTCCAGGTGGTCCCTGCGCGCGATGTTCGTATCATATCTGGCGCGGATCGCTGCCAGGCGTTGCTCTTCCTCCGTCAGCTGCTGTATCTGTTCATCCAAGACCACCCCTTCGGCTTGCAGGCCGGTGTAGCGCCAGTACTGCACCCCCAGCACGGCCAGCAGCACAACGGCGAAAAGGATCATGATCGGCGTTCCCTCCAGCGTTATGGCCGGAGCGCCTCTTTTGATTTTCTTCGGTAATCCCAGCAGGTTGACACGAATCATAGGTTCTCAAAACTCCTCAATGCCAATCCAACCGCCACCGCCAGGCGGGGCGCGTTTTGCGACACGAACTCTCCCATCGGGCCTGCTTCATCGTAGCCGATTTGCCGGAACGGGTTGAGCTCCTCCACTGGAATGGAAAACTCCTGCTTCAGCAAGTCGACCAAGCCGTACACCTTGGCCGAGCCACCGGCAATATAGAGCTTCTGGAGGTGCTCGCCGCCCGCCGTCGCGCGGAAGAAGTCAAAGGTCTTTTGCATCTCCAAGACAATGATTTCGGAGACCGATTGCAACACCGGGATGCGGGCCTCGTCGCTGATTCCGGCCACCGAGCCTCCCATCTTCACCTGCTCGGCATCCTCGAATCCGAGGTCCAGCTCCTTTTGCAAAGAATCGGTGTATTGATTGCCGCCCACCGACACGTCGCGGGTGAACAGAGGGGTTCGCCCTCGCACAATATTGATGTTCATGACGCTGCCGCCCAGGTTCAGCAGGGCGACGGTGGCGTCGGACGCGGGATCGTAGTTGTATTCGTAGACGTTCTGCAAAGCAAATGCGTCGATATCCACCACGACGGGCGTTTTCCCGGCCATCGTCAAGACATTGGTGTAGTTGAGAATCTTGTCCTTCTTCACCGCCACCAGCAGCACTTCCATCACGGAACTCTCCGGGTCGGCCTCCAGAATCTGGTAGTCCAAGTTCACTTCCGCGATGTCAAAGGGAATGTGCTGCGCCGCCTCCATCTGGATGGCCTCTTCCAGCTGTTTGTCGTCCATCTGCTCCAGCGACAGCTTTTTCACAATGACGGAATGGCCCGACACCGAGGTGGCCACGTCCCGGGTCTTAATCTTGTTTTCGGCAAAGATCTTGGCGATGGAGTTGGAGACTGCGTTGGTATCTACGATAGCCCCGTCCACTACAATCTCCGGGTCCAGGCTCTCCATGCAGAGCTTGCTCACTTCCAGTCCTTTGCCGGCCCGCTTCAGCTCGACGGCCTTGACCGAACTGGAACCAATGTCCACGCCGACTAATTGTTTGCCTCTGCCAAAACCTAGCATCCACGTCCCCCTAAAAAACCTATGCCCGCCGCGCTGAGTTGGCGCCTATCCGGCCCTTCGCATCCCCAGCCTGGCTTTCTCGCTCCATCCATCGGTCCAGGGTGGTCTTTTTAAAGCGCCAACGGTTGCCCAGCTTAAACGCAGGAACTTTCGCCGCCGAGAGGTACTTGTACAAAGTATCCGGGGAAATGCCAAGATAATGGGAAGCCTGGCGGATATTCATCACTTCGCGTGAGTCAAGCATAGAATCAGCATCTCCCTTGGTTTTAGCTTTGACTGCTGTTCGCAGCATTTCGATCTTTACGGTCGCTCCAATACAGCTAAACTCCAGCCTCTTTCTAATTCAGACTTCCATGGTTAGATAGCCACTTTTTTTCAGGCTCGTCAAGTCGATTCTGGGTGGTTCATAGCTCCAAGGCAGGCTTTTACCCGTGAGTTTTCCCCTCTTCCTAAATGGAAGTACTAAATCTTGAGTACGTTAGCGGGTCAACCCCTACATATGTCCTTTTCAGACAGCCGCCAGAGTACAGAATGAGGCACCCCAAATGCCTTATTTTCTTTCTGCTAGACAATGCTGAGGGAAGCTTTTCGAACGCAACTTCCGCGAAGTGCTGCTGGTCACCACTGGCTGTGATCTGTTTTTGACCCGCTTGATTTTCTTTGCCGCTCCGCTTTCGCACTCCGGTAAGAGGGCTAGCTTGACAGCGAAGGAACGGTCTGCTTCAATAAGAAAGCCGATCTTTCAGAGCCACTCCTCAGTAGCTCAATGGTAGAGCATTCGGCTGTTAACCGAAGGGTTGTAGGTTCGAGTCCTACCTGAGGAGCCAAATTTTCCCGTCCATTTACTTACAATAGGCCACCGATTCACTGGGGGGTATGTGGGGAGGCTGCTGTAAATCCACTGCGGTGATTATCCCAACTGCCTGCCCTTCGCATTCTTTTTCATTAGAGACCGAGACCTGCGATGCGGTCCACTTGGGTCCGAACGATCAGGCGCTTCTCACCCGGCGCGCGCCAGGGATATTTGTCCGTTCCCAGAAAACGCTTGGCGAGCATGTCGATGTGCTGCTCCGCTCCCTCGGCAGTCACCGTCGCCGTCCCGTGGAAGATCGCGTGTCCCTGCGGGTTGAGAGGATTCTGAACAGAGATCAGGATGCGCGGGTCGCGGCGCAGATTTCGCGGCTTGACTCTTCCCTCCGCAGTGTTGAAGAGCACCTCGTTTCCGTCAACGTCCATCCAAACCATGGACATTTGCGGGCTGCCGTCTTGATTGCGCGTTACCACATGGCCATAGGCCCTGAGCGTAAGAAATTGCTTGATTGTGTCGGGAAGTTCAATCGGCATGTGCACCCCCATGGCATAAACTATCCGGGGCTTCCGGGAAGTTTACTGCATTCACTGGAATTTTCGATAGCATTTTCGGGCGGCTCCAGATGGTTCGCCTGTCTGCGCGGCCCTGAAATTGTTTTCGAAGATTTTTTGGAGACCTCTGCATTCCAACGGCAGGAGGCCCGCCGCTACTGATAAGAAATCACCAGTCGTTGGACGGCCGGGCTGAGATCATGCAACTCGCTGCGCGTGAAACCGGCGATGCCGAACATGCGCTCCAGGTCGGCAAAGCTGTAGGCATCGCCGTTCGGCGTGGTGGCCAGCATGATTAAAGGGAAGCCGGCAGAATCCCTGGGAGAGATCCGGTCGTCGTTGAGCACGAACTCGACGGTCGCCGCGCGTCCTCCCGGTTTGAGCGAGGCGGCCACCTTGCGCAGGAGGGTTTCGCAAGTGGGTACGTCAAAGTGATGCAGGAAGTTGGTCAGCAAGACGACGTCGTAGCCGTTCCCGAACTCCACTTCAAAGGCATCGCCTGCGATGGTGTGGTAGCGGCGGGCCACTCCGGCGAGGGAGGCATTTTCCTTCGCCACCTCCAGAACGCTGGGCCAATCGAGCGCCGTCACCTCGATCTCCGGGTTCCGCTGCGCCAGCGTGATGCCGAACATTCCGTGGCCGGCGGCGACGTCGAGCACCTTGGCCTTGCCGCCCGTCTCGAAGCGGAGCGCCTCCGCCATCTTCCGGGCCGGCAGGATCATCAGTGACGCCATGCCCCGTGCGAAGTCCACCCAGGCGGGATGCTCCGGGCTGACCGAACCCTGTCCGTCCAGCATTGTGGTTCCCCGGCGAACCGTCTCGGCCAGCTCCCCAAAGGCGCTTTTCATCATGGGAGAAAGAAGAAATTGGAGCGCACCTCCCAAATAGGCCCGCGAGTCCCGGTCGAGAAACATAGCGCTATCCGGGGTTAGAGCATAGCGGCCGTCCTGCTTGGCCAGAAATCCAATGACCGTCAGGTAATCGCACAGGATGCGGGTGCTGCGCTCGGGCGTGCCTAGCCTGGTGGAGACCTCGGCGGCGGTCGTCCTGTTTTTTCCAATGGCGGTGAACAGATCCAACTCGACCGCTGCTTGCAGGGCGGCGGTCCGGTGAAACGCCATGGCCGTGTCGTAAAAAAGCACGGGAGACGGTTGTGTGCTCATGAATCCCCTTGTCTGATTGAGGTATTTCGGATGGAATTTCTGATTCCCGCCTTACGTTCACATAAAAGCATACGCCAGCCTGCCAGCCCTGAAATAAATTTTTCCGGAAATTTTCCGGAAAAGTCTTCCGGCAAGCTTGGGCCTGCTCTGCAAGGTGTGAGAACAGGAACGCCTCCCCCGCGACAAACTGCCACCCAAAAAGGACATGGCCATCCAAGCTTGAAGCGGCAGGGGGGCTGGCGTATGCTTTGGGGCGCAAGCAGAATGAAAAGCAGAACTTCCTATAATAAAGACGGACTGTCGGTGCTTTCCTGCATCCATCCGCTTGTCGGCAAACGGAAGACCCGCAAATGAGCAAAGACTATGACCACCTCGAAATCTGCTGATCCCGGCGCCTTCCGGGCATTTGAACATGCCGGCTGGCTGCAGGTCGCCGAACAGTACAACAACTTTTTTGCCTCTCTCACGGGTCAAACCATCGGACCGCTTCTGGACGCCGCGGGCGTGACGAACGGCGCGCGCCTGCTGGACGTGGCGACGGGGCCGGGCTACGTCGCCGCTGCCGCCGCCCAGCGGGGCGCTTCTGCGGTGGGACTGGATTTTTCCGCCGCCATGGTGGCTCTTGCGCGCCGGCAATATCCGGAAGCGGAATTTCGGGAAGGAGACGCGGAACAGTTGCCCTTCCCCGACGGCAGCTTCGATGCCGTGGTCACAAATTTCGGGTTGCTTCATCTCGCCACACCGGAAAAAGCGTTAATGGAAGCGCACCGGGTGCTCCGGCCCGGTGGACGCATCGGATTCACCGTGTGGGCCAGGCCGGACGAAGCCATTGGATTTCAAATCATCCTGCAAGCAATCGAACAACACGGCGCCACAAACGCTCCTCTGCCGGAGGGTCCTCCCTTCTTCCGGTTCAGCGACCCGGCGGAGTGTCATCGAGTTTTGCAGGAGGCCGGTTTCGTGGCGCCCACAACGGCGCAGGTCCCGCAAGTGTGGCGGCTGGCCTCGCCCGATGCCCTTTTAGACGCCATGCAAGAAGGAACGGTTCGGACCGGCGGACTGCTGCTCGCCCAGCCCCGCGAGGCACAGAACGCCATCCAAGCGGCCATCCGGGATGCAGTGAAAGTCTATGAGAAGGCCGGCTCGATTGAATTGCCCATGGCCGCTGTTCTGGCAACAGCCCGAAAGCCTTGAAGCAGCATTCCCCCAACTCCGAAAACAAAGCTTCGTTCCGGCGCCTGGGGGCAGGCTTTCAGAAAGAAATCAGGTGGGTGTATTTGACGGTAAACGCCCGGTCGGTCCTCCCGGCCCCGCTGACATCGCGGTCTTCATTGTAGACAACGAACAGATCGCTGAGCGGGCGGTGAATAAAATTGAAGCGGATGTTGGAGCTGATCAGGTTGCGGTCGCTGTTGTATTGCAGGAAGGCGCTCAGAAACATGCGCGTGCTGAAGTAATAGTTGATGCGGGAACGGACCAGATGGGTTGTGAAGGAGCCTTCCTGCAGCTCCACATCGTTCAGGCGGTATCTGTTTTCCACCGAAAAACGGTAATTGGGCCGGAATGTCCCGGTGGCGGTCAGGCTGGTTCGCTTCCCGGAGTAGAAATTTCCTTTGGCAAAATTCAGAGTCCCGAATAGCCTCTTGCTGGGATCGGACCCCAACTGCAGATTCCACGCGTCGAACTTGTAGTCTCCCACGGGAATCACGATACCAGGACGAATTTCGAACGGCCTGTCCAAGCGGTCGAATTCCGGGGCATAAAAAACTTCAAAACTGCTGCCGTTGTGGAGATCGACCTGGATGGCATAGTGGCCTTGCTTGGTGATGGTCCGGTTGTTCTCATCCATATAATAGCGAATGATCATGTGAGGCTGGAACTCGCGGATGATGGGATTGCGGGGCGGCCGGGGACGCAGCTCGATCCGGCTCCGAATAAACCGCGTTTCCACTCCCGGGCGCGGCGTGAAGCCGACCTCCGGATTAAAGTTTTCCTGCGTCTCGGAATATACCACTTGGAACCGGAGCAGATTGTCGCGCCATTGCCCCGTAACTTTCCGGGCGAGGTCGCGGCCGGAAAGTCCGTCGGTTTGCGTCTTGGCCAAATAGCCGTTGATCGTCAGGTTTTGCCAAAAGCGTAAATTCGCATCCACCCCAAAAGTGCGGTTAAAGTCGCCTCTTTCCGACCCCTGGCGGTTGACGACAATCGCCCCGATATCGGAGTTGGCCAGGATATCGCGCTTCACGCGCGTTACCGCAAAATTGCTTCCCGGCGTGCCATCGTCCGCATCCTGGGTTTGCATATTGAGAAGTCCCAGGCTGAATTTGCCAAGCTGGCCGGAAAGGCGGGCTCCTCCCAATATGGACACCGGCTCCCGGTCTTCCGACAAACCGATGCGGCGGCTGAAAAAGAGTTGTGTCTCGTTGGTGCGGGCCGGGCCGCGTTCAAACGGGATGTCCCCCAACTGGAAGACTCCGGAGTTTTCCAGGAAGAACTCGCGCTTTTCCGGAAAGAACAGCGGAAACCGCGTCAGATTGATTTGTTGTTCGTCCACCTCCACCTGGGAGAAATCGGTGTTCAGGGTCAGGTCCAAGGTCAGGCCCGGCGTGACGCTGTATTTGGCGTCGACGCCGCCGTCGATCTCCTCTTCGACGGAATCCCGGAGGGACAGCTTGCGGACGCCGGCAATCCCGAAGGGTTTCACCTTCCAACCGCCTCCCCGGCGAATTCCCTCTAATCCTGTCAATGTCCCTGCCAGCGACACCCGCGAAATATTGTAGCGGCGCGGCACCGGAGTCCAGTAAGCGATCTCATTCTTGCGCCGAATCCGGCGGGAAAAATTGATGCCCCAGAGCTGCCCCCCTTGCTTTTCGTCAAAACTCAAACTCTTAAACGGAATCACCATCTCCGCGCTCCAGCCGTCCCCATTCACCTGGGAGCGAACATCCCACACCGTGTCCCAATCCACGTTTTGCGTGCGCCCTTCATTGCTGACCTGCACATCCCTCTTTGCGCCTTGCGGGTTTGTGATAAACAGGAATCCGTTCCGGGCGTCACGAAATGTGTCCAGGATGACCTCGAACGCATCGGCTTGGGCGGGAGGAAAATCTCTTCTTAGCGAATTGGTCATGATCCCGTCCGGATCGTCGTCGTAGCAGTACACCCCGATGTAGAGGTTCTCGTCGTCATAGAGGACCTTCACCTCCGTCCTCTCGGTCGCCGCCTCCCCTTCGTACGGTTCCGCCTGAACGAAACGGGTGGCGGGGGAAAGCTCTTGCCAGGCGGCCTCGGACAGATCGCCGTCGATTTGGATAGGGAGGGTGGTGCGAACGGCCACTACAGTTTTGTTTTGGCTTGGGGAATCAGAATCTACAACCGGCTGCTGGGCAAACAACCGCTGCTTCGCAAGCGGGCAGAGCAGCACAATCAGACTAAGCAGCCATCGCAGGCTTGCCCTCTTGTGCTCCGCTCCCGGCTTGCTCTGCAACAGCTCTGCCCCCGTGTCATTACTTTCTCCCGCCAGCCAAAGCCGCATCAGGACACCCTGATCAGGACCTGAGGAGCGGAACCAGAAAACGCGATCCCCTTTGCCGGCGACCCCTCATCCTCTGTCATCGATAATCCAATGGAAGGGAAAATAAACGCATGCTGCGGCGGCACAAGAAGTCTAGCTTTCATGCTTAATTTTGCAAAGCATCATACGCCAGCCGGCCTGCGGTTGCAAGCGCGTGCCACAAACCTTTTATCGAAACCTTGCCACTCGGATCATCGGATCAATGGTAGAGGAAACTTCATTGTGGCTAAGAACTCACCCGGATAGATGTACAATCGCTCGGAAAAGCTCAAAGTAAAGCAACTTACCCAAAGCGGATGTGGTGTCCATGTAGCTGGGGTGTAGAAATCCCCGGGATATCTGAATTTAAAGGAGACTTCATCATGCCCCCATTCAAGAGTCCGGAACCAAAGTACAACTTTGCTCTCAACAAGGAGAAGGCGGCCATCAGTAGACATTTCACAAAACGGGAAGTGCCCCGGAGGAAACCGGACCGGCTGCTGCTGGCGACGTGGAATATCGCCAACCTGGGAGCCCAGGAACGAACGCGCAATGCATGCTCACTGATCTCGCATATCCTCAAGCGGTTCGATCTGATTGCTGTTCAGGAAGTGAACGACAACTTCAAGGTCTTCGCGAGCATAGTCCAAAACATGGGTCCGTCTTTCGACTACATCATGACCGATACGGCGGGAAATAACGAGCGGCTGGCCTATGTGTTCCGGAAGAACAAGGTCCGGACGAGAAAGCTGTTCGGAGAGCTGGCGCTCCGGCTCCTGGAATATCCGTCGCGAACAGTCAAAGTGCGGTGGGTGGATCGAGGCAGGCAAAAACGCGTACAGATCTTCAAAAAGCTGAAGTTTATTCCGTTTGACCGCAATCCCTTCATTGCTTCGTTCTCAGCCGGGAGTATCAATTTCACGCTGGTGAACGTACATCTTTACTTTGGCGAGTTCCAAAACTCGAAGACGGAAAAAGAACGGCGAAAGTACGCCCGGCGGGTGCTGGAAATTTACGCTCTCAGCCGGTGGGCCGACCGGCGTTTCAACAAGAACACAACTTACGATAAGGATATCGTGCTTCTGGGCGATATGAACATCCCGGAAATGAACCCGCGGGAAAGCACCTATAAAGCGCTGGTCAAGTTTGGGTGGAACCCTGTTAATTACGTTTACAAAAGGCCGGGATCAAACCTGGGAAATAACAAGACCTACGATCAGATGGCCTTTGCGCCAGGAAGCATCGGCAGGCGTCTGAAGAAGCAGAGCGTGTTTGATTTTGACAACGCCGTGTTCAGGCCGTTGTGGAAAGACCTGACATCTCGTTTATCCCCCAAAAAGGCGGCTGCCAAATTCCGCATGCACGTCAAACACCACTTGTCAGATCACCGGCCACTCTGGGTGGAACTCGATATCGGGTGATGTGCAAGCACTCGCCGCGCCCGCCTGACCCGAACACTCCAGACGGCAAGCAGGCAGACCGCAAGTTGCGGAACGGCAGGTCAGGGTGAGAAGTGCCGTTAATATCCCGCGGCGTGGCCGTCCTTGCGCATTTCGCTGGCGGCAAAGTATACGCCTGTTCGGGGGTCGCGCCGGATGGCCTGATATCCTCCATAAAGTCCCTTTTCCACGGCGACGGAATGCCCCCGCTTCACCAGATTTCCAATGACCTCCGCCGACACGCCGCTCTCAACAAATAGCGCGCCCCCATCCACCCTTCTGGCGCCGCTGGGATCGCTGCTGCCTATGTGGCGATAGCGCGCGGCGTCGCCCGCCGCCTGCACATCCATGCCGAAATCAATCATATTGAGCAAAACCTGAACGTGCCCCTGCGGCTGCATCGAGCCGCCCATGACGCCGAAGCTCAGAAGGGGAACACCGTCCCTCATGACAAATCCGGGAATGATGGTGTGGAACGGACGCTTGCCGGGCTGATATTGATTGGGATGGTCTGGCTCGAGCGAAAACCCAGAACCCCGGTTTTGGAAGACAAAACCCAAACCGTCCGGCGCCTGGCCGCTCCCCATCCCCGCATAAATGCTCTGGATGAGCGAGACCATCATGCCGTCGGAATCGGCCACGGTGAGGTAAACCGTGTCGCCGTTCTCCAGCGTTGGATCGCCGGCATCGAAATCCGTCGAGGCCCGGTGCATATCGATCAGGGCGCGCCGTTTTGCGGCATAGGATTTGGAGAGAAGCCCTTCCACCGGCACGTCGATAAAAGCCGGGTCGGCGTAGAAGCGGGCACGGTCCTCAAAAACCAGTTTCTTCGCTTCGACAAGGACGTGCAGGGAATCGGCGGAGTTATGGCCCATCGCCGCCAGATCAAAGCCTTCCAGAATGTTCAGCATCTGCAATACAGCAATGCCCTGGCCGTTCGGCGGAAGCTCGTAGATGTCATACCCCCGGTAGGAAACCGTGATAGGCTCGACCCATTCGCTCCGATGGCTGCTCAGGTCCTCCCGCCGCAAGGGGCCGCCGATCCTTCGCATGTAGGCGTCAATGGCAGCGGCGGTCTCGCCTCCATAGAAACCTTCCCGGCCATCGCGTGCGATGCGTTCATAGGTCCCGGCGAGGCCGGGATTCCTGAATATCTGGCCCTCCTCCGGCGTGCTGCCACCGGGCATGTATAAAGCTTTGAAATTCTCGATCTCACCAAACCGGTCGCCGTTTCGGATGACATCTTCGACCGCAACACGCCATGCATGGGCGATCACCTGTGGCACAGGCACTCCCTCGCGGGCGTAGGCGATGCTGGGGGCCAGCAGGTCCGCCATCGGGAGTTTTCCGAATTTATCATGCAGGGTGAACCAGCCGTCCACTGCGCCCGGCACAGTGATGCCGTACATCCCCCGGAACGGCATGGTTTCGGCGCCGCCCAGCTTCTGGCGGAGCGTTGCCAACGAAAGCCCTTGAGCCGCCCGCCCGCTTCCATTCAGCCCGTGCAACCGAGCGGTCTTCGGGTCCCATACGATGGCAAAAAGGTCCCCGCCGATGCCGCAACTGTTGGGCTCCATCAGGCCCAGCGCGGCGTTGGCCGCAATGGCCGCGTCCACGGCGCTGCCGCCCTGTTTCAGAATGTCGAGCGCCACCTGGGTCGCCAGCGGGTGGCTGGTGGCTGCGACGCCGTTCCGCGCAATCACCGGACTGCGGCTCGTATGGCTCGCGCCAGCCGGTCGGTCTCCCCGGCCAGGGCTGGTTTGGCTGTGATCTGCTTCCGCATTAAATTGTGTCATGGAGAACCCTGCACAAAGTAAGATCCCGTATAACGCTCTGCGGAGAGAGGGGCGCATACAAACACCTCCTTGCCTGTCGAATTGTGGAGGAAGCACCCTGCATTGCTTCTCTCGTGTGATCCGGGAAATTCTAAAAGGCCGTCAGAGCCCGTCATCCACTTTTACATTCTCCGGGGTCAGCTCCAAATTCGAAGCCTTCGCCTGCTCCTGGAGCAGAACCGCGAAGTCGCATTCCGTGTGGCCTGCGTCAATGCACTTCTGCACCAAGTCGCGGGTCAGTTGTGTGGCGGGCAAGGGCACTCCCAGCTCCCGGCCCGCTTGCAAGCCGAGGTCGAGGTCCTTGCGAAGCAGGGGCGGAGTAAAGGTCGGTTTCATATCCAGGTTGACGAAGGCGGGCGATTTGTAACGGCTGAAAATCGAGCCCAGCACGCTGTTGTTCATAAAATCCAGGAAGGCGTGCCGGGACACTCCGCCTTTTTCCGCCAGCACCGTAATCTCGGCCAGCGACTGGGTGACCACCCCGAGAAACAAGTTGTGGCAGATTTTCACCATGCGCGCCAGCTCGCCCTCCCCGACGTAGGTGACGCCGCGGCCGAGTTGCGCCAGATAAGGCTCTGCCGTTTCGTATGCCTTTCGGGGGCCCGAAGCCACAATCGTCAGCTTGCCCGCCTTCACCACCTTGGCGTTGCCGCTGACCGGGGCGGCCAGCATATCCGTGCCTTTTTCCCAAGCCGCCTTCCGCACGGTGTTCGACGCCTCTGCCGAGACGCTCGAAGAATCGATCAGCAGTTTCGGCGTTTGCGCGCCCGTCAGGACACCCTTTTGCCCGCAGGCCACAGCGACCAGATCATCCGGCCCGGAGACCATGGTGAAGACGATGTCACGGTCGCCGAGTTCCTGCGGCGCATCGACCAACCGCGCGCCGAGCCCGGCTAACGGTTCGGCTTTGGCGCGGGTCCGGTTGTACACCGCGACATCGCAACCCGCTTCCAGCAGGCGCTGGGCCATGGCAAATCCCATGCGGCCTGTTCCGATCCAACCGATGGTGTGTTTCCGCATTTCCTGCTTCGTCATGCTTCTCCCTTTTAATGGTTCTCCCTTTTACTGGAAAGCGATTCTCTGTTTCCGCCGATGGAGCGGGAACTCAGCCGAGTGTCATGCGCACGCGGTCCACAATTTTCTCAACCGAGGGCAGAACGAAATCTTCCAGGTTATCGGCGGCGGGCAGCGGCGCGTGCGGCGTGGTGACGCGCACGATCGGCGCGTCCAGATCGTAAAAAAGTTCCTCGGCCACAATCGAGGCGACCTCCGCCCCCCATCCGCACAGCCTCGGGTTCTCCTCCACCGTCACCAGACGGCCCGTGCGCTTCACCTCGGAAAGGATCGTTTGCGTGTCCAAGGGCACCAGCGTGCGGAGATCGACCACCGTGGCTGAAATTCCATTCTCGCTTTGCAATCGCTCTGCAGCCTCCAGCGCGCGCGCCACCATCGCCCCCAAAGCAACCAGCGTCACATCTTCCCCCGCGCGCCGCACCTTGGCCTTGCCCAGCTCATCGACGTGTTCGCCATCCGGAACTTCACCCTTGGTGGCATAGAGCGACTTTTGCTCGAAGAACAAAACCGGATCGGGGTCTCGCACGGCGGCGGCCAGCAGGCCGATCACATCGGCAGGCGTCGAGGGCGCCACCACCTTCAGGCCGGGCACGGCCATGGCCCAGCTTTCCACGCTTTGCGAATGCTGCGCTCCAAAACGGAAGCCCGCGCCGTTTGCCGTTCGGATGACCAGCGGGAAGCTGCACTGCCCGTTGGTCATGTAGCGGGTCTTGGCAATCTGGTTGGCCACCATATCCCAGCAGACCGCCAGGAAATCCGAGAACATGATCTCGGCGATTGGCCGCAGACCCGTCATCGCCGCGCCCATAGCGACGCCGAGGATGGCCTGCTCGGAGATCGGCGTGTCGCGAACCCGGTCGGGCCCGAACTTCTGCAGCAACCCTTCGGTGGTTTTGAACACCCCTCCCGCCGAGGCAACGTCTTCACCCAAGAAAACGACACGGGGGTCGCGTTGCATCTCCTGGGCAATCCCGGCGGCCACCGCTTCCCGATAGGTCAATTCCGCCATTCCGAACCTCCGGAGGCCCAAACGTCCCGCCCGGCAATGTCGGTCGGCGGAACCGGAGAAGCCTTGGCCTGCTCGGTGGCTTGGTCTACCGCCCGCTGCGCCTCCTGTTCGATCTCGGCCAGGCTCGATTCAGAAAATCCGAGAGCGAGCAACCGCTGGCGGTAAGAGGGGATGGGATCGCGCGCCAGCCATGCGTCCACTTCCTTCCGTGGCCGGTATTTCGCCGGGTCGGCCCGTGAATGTCCGCCGTGGCGATAGGTTTGGGCCTCGATCAGGCTGGGACCTTCTCCTCGCCGGGCCTTTGCCAAGGCTTGCAGCGCGATTCGGTACACCGCCTCCACGTCGTTGCCGTCGATGAGGACCGGCTCCAGGCCGTAGGCGCTGGCGCGGTCCGCCGCCGGATGGGCCACCGCCGTAACCGTTTCGATGGAGGTGTATTCCATGTACAGGTTGTTTTCGCAGACAAAGACCACCGGCAGCTTCCAAACAGCGGCCAGGTTCAGCGCCTCGTGGAATGCCCCGATGTTGGTGGCGCCGTCGCCGAAAAAACACACCGCAACCTGCTCCGTGCCCCGGTAGCGTGCGGACCAGGCTGCCCCCGCCGCAATCGGCAGGTGCGCGCCCACGATGGCGTAAGAGCCCATGACGCCGTGCTCCACGCTGGTCAGATGCATGGAGCCGCCCTTGCCTCGCGTCAGCCCGCAATCCCGTCCCATCAACTCGCCCAGGATGCCCGCCATGGACACGCCACGAACCAGGGTATGCGCGTGTCCGCGATAGGTGCAGAAGGTGTAATCATCGGAGCGCATGGCGACGCCGAAACCGGCGGCGACCGCTTCCTGTCCCAGCGCCAAGTGGCTGGTGCCCTTGACCAGGTTCTGAAGAAACAAATCGTAGGCGCGTTTTTCGAGATAACGGATTTCAAGCTGCGACCGGAACAGCTTGAGGCGGGTGGCCGGGGCAATGGCTTCGGCAATGTCTTCCTTTGGGCCGGGGGCTTCCGCCTTCGGCTTGCTCGCCTGGGGATTAGTCACGGTATGTTTCCAATGCTTGTGTCAATAGGGGTTGGCGACAGGCAACTGCTCCGCCGGAAAGAGCGTAATCACGCGGCAGCCGTCTGCGGTGACGACCACTTCTTCTTCAATCCGCGCGGCGGAAAATCCGTCGCTCGCAGGACAGTAGGTTTCCAGCGCAAACACCATTCCTTCTTTAATCTCATAGGGGCTGTCGAGCGACACCAGACGGCTGATGATGGGCCGCTCGTGCAAAGCCACTCCGAGGCCGTGGCCGAACTGCAAGGCGAAAGCCTCCATCTCGCTGGCGAACCCGAACTCTTCGGCTTTGGGGAAGACCCTGGCGATCTGGTCGGTGCCAACGCCGGGACGCACCATGGCAATCGCCGCGTCGAGCCACTCGCGAGTCTTGCGGTAGGCGTCGCGCTGGGAATCGGTTGCCCGCCCGACGTTGAACGTGCGGTAATAGCAGGTCCGGTAGCCCATATAGGCCTGGATGATGTCAAAAAAAACCTGGTCGCCGGGACGGATCAAACGGTCGGTGAAGTTGTGGGGATGGGGACTGCAACGCTCGCCGGCCACCGCGTTGATGGCCTCCACGTCGTCCGAGCCCATCTCATAGAGCCGCTTGTTGCACTCGGCTACCAGGTCCGATTCGCGCACGCCGGGCTTGAGATGCTCATAGATCATCTGGTAGACGCCGTCGACCATGGCCGCGGCGGTGTTGAGCAGCCGGATTTCATCCATACTCTTGATCTCCCGCGCATCGAGCATGACCTGCTGGCCGTCGCGCACTTCGATCCCGATCCGTTGCAGCTCAAACAGCAGCGCAGGTTCCACAATATCGAGGCCGAGCGGCTGGCCGGAGACGCCGTTTTTATCGAGGACCGTCTTGATCTCCTGCGCCGCGCGCTGCACCAATCCGGCGTCGGGCGGAACGGTGCCGCGCAGGCCGACCATGCCGGCGTGATAGGAAGACTGCGGCAGCCACGGAGCGTAGATTCTGTGGTGCGCCGCCGCCGAGCCGAAATCCCACAGGTGCGGATCGCCGTCACCAGCCAGCACGGCGTACCGGCACATCTTATCCCGCGCCCACTCGCCGATGGCGGTGCTGGTGAGGTAACGAATATTGTTGTTGTCGAATACCAGCAGCGCTCCCAGGTCGGAGTTCTTCAGCGCCTGGCGGGCGCGAGCCAGCCGGTAGCGATGCAGCCGCCTGAAATCCACCCGCTCTTCATAATCGACGGCCATCATGCCGGGCGAACCCAGAGCGCGAGACCAGTTGTGCCTCGGATTGATATCTTCGGGGGTAATGACTTGCGGCTCGGAAACTGGGACGGCCATAAGATCTCTCCTTGACGAATCAAACTGCGCCGACGGCGGCGGCCCATGAGCGAATTCAGGGGTTAATTGCACAATGGTAGTACATTTCCCTGGAAAGCTACAACCGTTCCTGTCGCCTCGCAGCTTGCTAGCCGCCCCATATCGAGCTGTAAAGCAGCCGAATACTCGCCGTAATCAGCAAACCTAAAATAATGTTGTCGAAAACCTGCTTTTTGATTTTCCCGGCAAACGAAGCCCCCAGCGGAATCACCAGCATCGCCGGAATCGCCGCCAGAAGGCTTTCCAGCAGCAGCGCCGAAGTGTAAACCCCGAGACTGACCAGGGTGGCAAACTGCACCACGGATATAACCAGAAACGGCGTCGCCACGGCGTAAATATAGGCGCGCGGCTCCAGCTTCAGCGCGTGGAAATAGGTGGCGATGGCGGGCGCCGACATGCCCGTAGCCGCTTGCAACGCTCCAGAACAGAA
>JADFGZ010000193.1 GCA_022567475.1 Acidobacteriota bacterium
CGCGCCGTTCGGCAGCCTGGCGATGCAATACTCGCCCGACAATCAAATCCCCTACGTCTCCAGGGTGGATGCTGGAACGATTGAACTCATAAGAAGTTTTGGCAAGAAGGTGGTCAGCTCAGCCGACCTGGTGCAACTGTTCGAGGCGCGATGGATGCCGGCGGCGCTCGCATCGCACATGGAGGCGGGCAAGCGAATTGATAGAATTATCTCCGAGGCTTTTGATGAGATGGGCGAGCGAGTGAGCGCGGAGGGGGAAACGAGTGAAGCCGCGATCCAGGAGTTTATCCTGGAGCAGTTCAAAAAAAACGGCCTGGTTACCAGCGACCCGCCCATCGTAGCCGTCAACGGCAACTCCGGCAACCCGCATCACGCGGTGAGCCGGGAGCGGCCCTCGCCGATCCGCGCGGGCGATTTTGTGCTGCTCGACGTCTGGGCCAAGCAAAACAAGCCCGGGGCCGTATATTATGACGTGACGTGGACCGGCTTTCTCGGCGACAATCCGCCAGAGAAAATTCAGCAGGTCTTCGACATCGTGCGCACAGCCAGGGACCGGGCGGTAGAGACGGTGCAGGCGGCCCGTCGCCAGGGCCGGAAACTCTGCGGCTGGGAGATTGACCGCGTGGCGCGCGATTTTATCGAGCAAAGCGGGTATGGTGATTGCTTCCTGCATCGCACAGGCCATTCCATCGGCGAGACGGTTCATGGAAACGGTGCTAATATCGACAACCTGGAGACACGGGATGAAAGGGAGATTATTCCGCTGACCGCTTTTTCCATCGAGCCCGGCATCTACCTTCCCGAGTTTGGCGTGCGGAGCGAGGTGAATGTTTTCGTGGAGGAGCGGGAAGCCCGCGTTACCGGCTCGGTGCAGAACGAGCTGATTCGGATCAGAATCCGGTCCCACGTTTTCGGAGTAAGCAATGGCGTCTAAGCAAGCGGCAACCAGCAGTTCGCTCGAACCCAGCCTGCCCGTTGTGCCGGTACTGGCCGCATGGCTAATCCCCGGCGGCGGGCACCTATGGCAGCGGCATTGGGGCCGCGGCGGCCTGCTGCTATTCTCGGTAGGCTCCATGTTCGCTTTGGGCTTGGCGATGCGCGGCCGTTTCTTTGAGTTGACGCCAGCGACGAATCTCGTGGAAACGCTTGGCTTCCTGGGCGATCTAGGCACGGGCCTGCTGTTCCTGGGCGCCAGGTTCTTCGGCTACGATCAAGACGTGATGGCCTCGCCCATGGCCGATTACGGGACCAAATTTTTGCTGGTGGCCGGATTGTTGAACATTCTTTGCATACTGGATGCCTACGACATCGCCACCGGCAAAAAAAGCTAGCGACCGCCGCTGTGTTGCACCCTTCGGGGCCATAACAAACTGCATTACAAAATGACCATCTCTCACTTCGCCGCCGCCTTTCTATTCGCCTTTTTCACCTCCGTGGTGTTCGCCGTCACCAGCAAGGAGACCAATCGCGAGCGGCTTCTTTACGGCCTTTGGGTCTTCGGAATCTTTGCCGTGGTGAGCTTCGGAATGGCCTGGCTGATGTATCTCGGCCACGGATAACTCCTCCACCCGAATTCCTCCAAGCGGCTATCGCGATTTAGAGCAGTTCTCCAGTTGCTATCCAGTTGCTATCTGCCGTGTCCGAGACGCGTCCCCCCTGCGGCCAAAGAGTCCTGTTCTTCGGACGCCGTGGTCCTTCGGGCGGCGGGCACTCCTGAGCTAAAGCGTCGGAGGGCGGGCCGTGGGCTTTTCCCGAATTTACGAGCCCACGGCGCTGGAAGGGGTCAGTTTGGAGGCGGATGCATGTATACTCTCGACTGCGGAGGGCCAAAAAATTATTCCGGATAAGATAAGAGGAAGGCTATGAGCGCAGATAAACCGCCGAAACCGACTATCACTCCAGCCGAGAACGGTCCATACGTTGTGAAGGGTCTGGAAAACCTGCGCAACTCCAGAGGCGGAAAACTCCCAACCGAGGAAGTCTTCGCTCTGTGCCGATGTGGGGGTTCGGCCAATAAACCCTATTGTGACGGCACCCACTCGAAGATCGGTTTTTCCGATGCCCAGCTCGAAGGCAGGGTGGAGGACAAGCGAGAAAGCTTCGCAGTCGCCGAGGTGACCGTCCACGACAATCGGGGCATTTGCTCCCATGCCGGTGTTTGTACCGACGGGCTTCCGAAGGTCTTTCGGTTGGGAAAGGAACCGTGGATCGACCCCAATGGCGCCTCCGCCGGCCAGATCATCGCCACAGTCAAGAAATGCCCCTCTGGGGCTTTGAGCTATTCAATCGGCGGCGTTGAGCAGCGAGACCAAGATCGGGAACCGACCATCACTGTGGCCAAGGACGGTCCCTATGTTGTGACGGGGAGACCGGATTTTGCTGGCGCAGGGTGGGCCGAAGGAGCGTCCCAAGAACACTACACGCTTTGTCGATGCGGGGCGTCCAAGAACAAGCCTTTTTGCGACGGCACCCACTGGTCCATCAAGTTCAGCGACGAAAAGAATTGACGCGTTGGGATGGAGCACACCTTCCCCCGTCTGCGTGCCAACCGGGAATTGCTCGGTAATATTTACGTCGAACAGCCACTTCCCCAATACATAGCGGGATAGCCACAGCCCGCCGGACCGAAGGTCCTCTGGATCGCAGGCTGGCAAGCGTTTTTCCCACCGCCCTGCGGCCCAGAGCGTCCTACGGCCTTAGAGTCCTTCGGACGCCTTGGCCTTTCGGGCGGCGGGCCGTGGGCATTTCCCGAATTTACGAGCCCACGGCAAATTTGACCTGCCAATTTGCGTGGCTGCCGCTGCCGGCCAAAGCAAGGGCGATTGGCGATGGCCCAGAAACCGGGTAAAATAACCGGGTAAAATGAAGGTTGAATATTTTGCCGCCCTAACCGGCCTAACCGGAAAGCTCCCGACAACATGGAATCCGCCACCGGCATTGTCATCCTGGATTTTGGTTCGCAGTACACGCAGCTGATTGCGCGCCGCATCCGGCAGCAACACGTCCGCAGCACGATTGTTCCCTGCACCATCAGCCCGAAGGATTTGGGCAAGCTCCGCCCCGCCGGCATCATCCTTTCCGGCGGCCCCAGCTCGGTCTTTGACGAAGGCGCGCCGCGCTCCGACCCGGCCATCCTGAAGATGGGAACGCCGGTTCTCGGCATCTGCTACGGATTCCAGTTGATCTCTCATCAGTTGGGCGGCACGGTGCGCCCCGCGCCGCACAGGGAGTACGGGCGGGCACAGCTTGAGATCATCGTCGGCTCGGGCGGCTCGGACGGCTCGCGCCTGCTCCGCTCCCTGCCTTCGCCGCTGCCGGTGTGGAACAGCCACGGGGACCAGATCGTGAAGCTGCCGCCCGGATTCCGCCAGACGGGCAAAACCGAAACCGCCGTGGCGGCCATCGAAGACCCGGAGCGGCGCATCTACGCGCTGCAGTTCCATCCCGAGGTCCACCACACCGCGCACGGGGACGAAATCCTGGCCAACTTCCTTTTTGAAATCTGCCAGGCTCCAGCCGACTGGACCCCGAAGTCGTTCATCGAGCAGACGGTCGCCTCCACCCGCAAGACCGTGGGCGACGGGCGGGCTCTGTGCGCCCTGAGCGGGGGCGTCGATTCCACCGTCGCCGCCACGCTGGTCCACCGGGCCATCGGCGACCGCTTGCATTGCATCTTCGTGGACAACGGCGTGCTGCGGCAGAATGAGTTCTCCAAAGTTTCCGCCATGCTGCGCCGCCTGGGGCTGAACGTGACGGGGGTGGATGCATCCGAGCGCTTCCTCCGGAAGCTTGCGGGCGTTACCGACCCAGAAGAAAAACGCCGCATCATCGGGAACGAATTTATCTATATCTTTGAAGAGCAGAGCAGCAGGGTTTTCGAGGAGCAGAGCGCCCGGCTGGGCAAGGTGGAGTATTTGGTCCAGGGAACGCTCTACCCCGACGTGATCGAGTCGGTCTCGGTGCGCGGCGGGCCCTCGGCCACCATCAAGACGCATCACAACGTGGGCGGCCTGCCCGAAACCATGAAGCTCCGCCTGCTGGAGCCCTTACGGGAGCTGTTCAAAGACGAAGTGCGCCGCGTGGGGGCCGACCTGGACCTCGACCCGGAGATTCTGAACCGCCAGCCGTTTCCCGGCCCGGGGCTGGCCGTGCGCATCCTGGGAGAGGTGACCCGCGAACGGTTGGAAATGCTGCGGGCGGCGGATGCAATCGTGGACGAGGAAATTCGCGAGGCATCGTTGTACGAAAGCATCTGGCAGTCGTTTGCCGTGTTGCTGCCGGTCCGCACCGTCGGGGTGATGGGCGACCAGCGAACCTACGGCTACACCGTCGCCGTGCGCGCGGTGCATTCTGAAGACGCCATGACCGCCGACTGGGTCAAGCTGCCTTACGAGGTGCTGGAGCGCATCTCCAACCGCATTATCAACGAGGTCCAGGGCGTCAACCGCGTCGTCTACGACATCTCCTCGAAACCCCCCAGCACCATCGAGTGGGAATAGGCGGAGCCCTATTGGCGACAATTTAACAAACAAGGCGTAATCACTTAGAACTGAGGACCGTCAGCGGGAAAGGCTAGACAAATAATATTGACAGCCGTGTTTCCGAGGTCTAGGATTTAACTGAAAGGTTTATCCCCCCTCTTCCTTCGGGAAGAGGGTGCGAAGCCGTCCTGCTAAGGGCGGCTTCCGCTTTTTTATTGACAACTAACGTCTACATTGACGGATTCAATCTTTATTACGGGGCTGTCAAAAATACTCCCTATAAATGGCTGAACCTCGCTGAACTCTTCAGGTTCTTACTCCCCAAACATAGCATTCAAAGAATCAAATATTTCACTGCTCTCGTCAGATCTTATCCGCACGATCCAGATGCCCCAACCAGACAGCGGACTTATCTTCGAGCCTTAGCTACCATCCCGAATTTGAGCATCCACTACGGGCATTTCCTCGCAAATCCAGTTAGCATGCCTGCTTTCCCTCTGACGAATCCTCCACAGAAAGTGCGCGTTTTGAAAGTTGAGGAAAAGGGCTCCGATGTGAATTTAGCTGCCCACATGCTCTGGGATGGATTCCGGAGAGATTACGAGTGTGCCGTTGTTGTTAGCAATGATTCAGACTTACTCGAACCTATCAGGATTGTTCGCCGTGAACTTGGGATACCGGTGGGTGTCATCAATCCACGCCCCGAAATTCCCAGCGCTGTTTTGCTCCAACATGCATCATTTTTCAAAAAGCTTCGAAGAGGATTGCTCGCAAAGTGCCAGTTCAGTAACCCAATGGTTGACCATAAAGGGGAATTCCATAAACCCTCTTCCTGGTGAACACGCCTAGGGTACGCAGCAAACAGGATCAAATGAAACTGATTTACTTGTTATCTCTCCTAACGTTTGATCCAATCCGGCTACTTTCGATATACTGGAGTTCAGTATCGACGCCCGGCCCGGCAAGCGGGCTCAGGTTAGAGGTAAGCGTATGGCATCCATTCTCGGCGGCATTGTGGAAACAGTGGCGGCGCTGGCCTCCGGCTTCAAGGTCACCTTTCGGCAGATGTTCCGCCCCACGGTCACGGAGAACTACCCGGACGAGGCGCCGAATTTCCAGAATCGATTTCGGGGCCTGCACGTTTTGCAGCGGGACGAGGCGGGGCTGGAAAAGTGCGTGGCCTGTTTCCTGTGCTCGGCGGCCTGCCCGTCGAATTGCATCTACATCGAAGCGGCCGATAATACCGCCGAGCAGCAGATCAGCGCCGGGGAGCGCTACGCCAGCGTGTATAACATCGACTACAACCGCTGCATTTTTTGCGGCTACTGCGTGGAGGCATGCCCCACCGACGCCATCACACACGGGCACGAATTCGAGCTGGCCAGCTACAACGTCACCGACCTGATCTATCGCAAGGAACGGCTGCTGGCGCAAAAAACGACTACTGACCAGACAGCCGCAGGAGACCCGGCCTTGAGCATGCCCTCGGGCCGCAATCAGTCAGCGTCATAGCTTCTTCGGGCTTCTTCGGAACTTCTTCGAAAAAACCGCGCCTGGATTGAGCTTGAATTTCTCGAACCCCCATCGTACATTCTTACGCCAGCGCGTCGGGCTGCCGCTCGCAATCACAAGGAGAGTCTGTGAAGGTTCCGGTTGAGATCACCGTCAACGGCACACGGCATCGCTCGGAGGTGGAGCCCCGGCTGTTGCTGGTTCACTACCTGCGCGACGTGCTGGATTTGACCGGCACGCACGTGGGCTGCGAGACGGGGTTGTGCGGCGCCTGCACGATTCTTTTGGACGGAGAAGCCGTCAAATCCTGCATGATGCTGGCGGTGCAGGCTAACGTCCGCGCCGTCGAAACCGTCGAGGGGTTGTCGGTGGAAGGCGAATTGGACGCCGTGCAGCGCGGGTTCTGGGAGGAACACGGCCTGCAATGCGGCTTCTGCACCCCCGGCATGCTGCTGTCCGCTCACGACCTGCTCCGCCGTTCGCCCCAACCCACGGAAGAGGAAATCCAGCGCGCCATCCACGGCAATCTCTGCCGCTGCACCGGATACCAAACCATCGTGAAAGCCATCCAGAACGCGGGCGACAAGATGAGGGCGGGCAAGCCTTCTGCGGCCTCCTCTTCGCCTTCCACGCGGGGAAGGAGATAGCCCCATGGCGCAGGCGAAATATATCGGACAGAAAGTGCTACGGAAGGAAGACCCTCGGCTGCTGGCCGGGAAAGGCGCCTACGTGGATGACGTTCACCTTCCCCATACGGCCCACATGGCGTTGTTGCGCAGCCCCCATGCCCATGCCCGCATCCTTTCGATCGAGACCGGGGCCGCGGCATCGGCGTGAGCCTGGAAAAATACTACCCGGACGGCGTGCTGCAGCCGGAGCGGCGCTATGGCGTGGAAGAGATCTGGGACCGGGCCGCCAAGGCGGCCTCCCTCGAAGCCTCGGGGGGCGAAGCGATGCACGACCTGGAATGGTTCAAAAAGCACGGCGCCTTTCTGGCTCCCTTTCCCCAGGATCGCTGGTACCTGCACACGGTGATGGAGGAAAAGGCCCTGCGCTATGAGCTGCCCTACCAGGAGCGCATCATGCGCATGGGTCGCGAGCTGGCCAACCGCCTGCACGAGATGGGAGTGGACTGGTGGGAGGCGCAGTTGGCCGAGTACAGCCCGCTGCCGGGATGGAAGGACTTTCCCGGCATTTGGGAGGCGGTGGCCAGCGAGATGGGAAAAGACCCCGGGGATTACGGGCTGTGGATGCTCACCACGCGCAGCATGCAGTACGCGTGGGGCAGCACGGTGGCCCTGCCTATCATCGCGGAGGTGGCGGCCAACGTGACCACCCATTTCGGAGTGGTGGTGAACGGGGGCACGGCCCGCTCGCTGGGGATCGCTGACGGCGACGAGATCGCGGTCGGCCGGTTCAGTGCCGACGCTGAGAACGCCGCGCATCGACCCGTCGCTTCTCAGTCGCCGTACCAGCGCCCGCGTGTCCACGCCCTGGATCGCAGGAACCCCGGCCTCCGCCAGCCACCGGGAGAGATCGGTGATCGCCCGATGGTTGGCGTGCACCCGTGAGAGTTCACGAATCACCACGGCCGCGATCCGGGGCCCGGCGGACTCGGCGTCTTCGGGGCTCACCCCGTAGTTGCCGATCAGCGGGGCGGTGAAGACCAGGATCTGGCCGGCGTAGCTCGGATCGGTCAACGCTTCCTGGTAACCGGTCAGCGCCGTGTTGAACACGACCTCGCCCGCAACGGTCCGGGACGCGTCGCAGTGACCGAATGCCTCACCGCGGAACACGGTTCCGTCTTCGAGGGCCAGGCGTGCAACCGGCGGTTTGGACATCGCGCAGATGATAGGCGTTACCGTTCCTACAGTGTCCGCGATGGCCACCCTCTTCGACCCCGGCGGCTCCCGCGGTTTCGTCCGCGTGGCGGTGGAGCGCGGCGTCGACCGCTACCCCGAGGGGCTGACCTACTCTGTCCCGAGTCACCTTGGCCCCCTGGCGGTGGGCGACCGCGTCCGCGTGCCGCTGGGACGCACCGACACACCGACACCGGGATACGTCATCGAGATGTGTGACGCGGCGGGCCTCGACCCGGCGCGGATCAAGCCCGTGTCGGAGCGGGACGCGGTCGGCGCGCTGCCGGGGCAACTGCTGGAGCTGGCCCGCTGGATCAGCA
>JADFGZ010000194.1 GCA_022567475.1 Acidobacteriota bacterium
TGGCCACGGTCACTCCGTCTTTGGTGATCGTGGGAGAGCCGAACTTTTTGTCCAGGATCACGTTGCGGCCCTTGGGGCCCAGCGTGATCTTGACGGCGTCAGTCAATTGAGTGACCCCGCGCAAAATTGCCTGGCGAGAATCTTCGCCTTTTACAATCTGTTTTGCCATTTACACCCTCCATTTGGTGTTCCCGCTACGGCTTTCCTCTGGAATCCACTCCTTGCAGGGATGATCCCGATGCTAGCGCGCGGAAAGTTGTCCGAATTCCGTTTGTGTTTCCGAAACAGGGAAGCTGGGCCGTCTCGAATTACTTTTTCCCCTTGGCCGACTCCGCGGCTCCGCTCAGGATGCCCAGGATGTCGTCTTCCCGCATGATCAGCAATTCCTCGCCATCCAGCTTGATCTCTGTGCCCGCATACTTGCCGAACAGTATCCGATCGCCTTTTTTCACGTCCATGGCAAGGCGGGTTCCGTTCTCGAGCACTCTCCCATTCCCGGCGGCAAGGACCACGCCCTCTTGCGGCTTTTCTTTGGCCGTGTCCGGAATGACGATTCCTCCCTTCTTTTCCTCCTTTTCTTCGAGTCTTCTCACCACGACTCGGTCATGAAGAGGCGTTACTTTCATAGATTGGCTCCTTTCACTGTTTGTAATTGAATGGATCAAGGCTCTCTCCCGCCGCTTGTGGCTGCTTGGCGGGAAAACCCCTAATTTGTAAAGAAGAAATACTGCAGACTATCACACAGTTCCTGCGCCGGTTAGCACTCTCCGCTGGCGAGTGCTAATACTACTCCAGCCCCGGTTCGTTGTCAATAGTGAACTGCCCTATGCAAAGCCCATAAGCCTTGCATTTACTTGCTAATATCCAAGTTGTTGATAAATAAACGTCAGCTCAAGCCAAAACCTTGATGCTTATGTGTATGCTGGCCTGAAAGTTACGGGACCTCTTCCGATAAGAAAAGGGCTTTCAACGGTTGCCCGAGAGCGGGCGCGGTGTGGTTAGTTTCCAGGAAGCGGCCAGGGGAAGGCCCAGTCCGCCACCGGATAGCCGACAAAGGACAGCAGAACAATGCCGATTAGGGAGAGGATCATCCCTCTGATGAACATGGGGAGTATCCGGACATAGCCGCTGGCGAAGACGATCGAGCAGGGAGGATTCGCCATCGGCAACGAGTAACTGATGCAACTGGCCACAGAGACGATGACGGTTAACGCGATCGGATTGAGTTCGACAATCGGCGCCACCGAAAGGGCGATGGGCCCCAAGAAGCTGATGATCGCCACGTTGGTGACCATATTGGTCAGCACGACCGCCAGGGTGATGGTTCCCAGCAGAAATAAGTAGCGAGAGACATCCGGTCCGGCAAAGGAGGTAACCACATAGGAAAAGAAGCCGCCCAGGCCGACCTCCTTGTCGCCGACCGTCGTACCCACGGCCAGCGCTCCGGCGATCAGCGCCATGGTTCCCCACTCGATATCCTTCACCGCCTCCGACCAAGTCACGGCAAACTTCCGTGTCTTCCAGTCAATCGGCAGGAGAAACAAAGCTACGGCAACCACCAAGCCCACCAACCCCCAATTCAGGCGCTCATAGATCAAAGCGGTAATCGGGTGAGAGCGCCCCATAACCACGGAGGTCAGTTCCGGGAGAACCCACAGAAACAGCGCGGAGAAGAGCGCGCCCAGGGCGTATTTCTCTCCCAGGCTGAACGGCCCCAGATGTCTGATCTCTTCCCGGATGGCTTCCTGCGGCACTTCATAGTTCAAATCCTCCCGGCGGAGGAACAGGCGGAGAACCAGGAACATGGCCACTGCCTGGAGGATCGTGAAGGGAAGATTGCCCCAAAACCATTGGAAGTAGCCGATCCGGTAGCCCATCGGTTCCATCTCGCCCATGATCCCGATGGCGATCAGGTTGGTCGGCGTGCCGCCGGGGGTTAACACGGCGCCGAGGTTGCTTGCCCAGGCCACCCCCAGAAACATAGCCATCCCGTAAGCGCTTCCGGGTTTGACCTTCATGATTTCCAGCAGGCCCAGCCCCATGGAGAGGAACAATACGGAGGTGACGGTATTGGACAAGATGGCCGTCACAACAGTGTTGGCAAGCAAAAAGACCACCAGCAGACGCCAGGGATCGCCGCCGACCAGTTTCGAAGCCATCAGCATGAGGCTGAACCTGCGCGTCAGCCCGTATTTCTGCATGGCGTGGCCGATGATGAAGGCTCCCAGCAGAAACAGGACGGCCCAGTGCGACCAGTAGCCAAAGGCTTTCTCCAGAGGGAGGACGCCGCAGAGCACAAACAGCGGCATGGACAGGAGGGCGGTTACCGGGATGGGGATGGGCTCGGTGACCCACCAGATGATGATCCAGCTAAAGATGGCCAGCGTGCGCATCCCCAGCAGGGTGACTTCCGGCAAGGGCGGCACCAGCAATGCCAGCACAAAACAGGCGGGCCCCAGAAAGAGCCCCACTCCCCGCTTTGCTTTTTCAAAGCGGATTTCCCCTGCGGTCAACTGAGGGGTCAGTTCGTACAGGTCTTTCCAACTCATCGGCCCGCCTCAAATGGGATGGACAAGGAACACCTGAGCGTTTGAACTCCGTCCTGCAGAGCCGAGTTGGCAGCAGAAGGCCAGTTCAGGCCGGGACAGAAGCCGGGGTTATTTTTTTGTGCCTGCCTTCTTTTGGGGTGGCTTAGGAGGTGCTGCGCCGTTCATATCCTCATAGGAGGACAAACGGGGCGCCTCCCCGTCCAATCCGAATTCCTTCCAGCGGGCAGCCAGCCGGTCGTAGACTTCCCGGCGCACACGGTTCCGGGGGGAGAAAACCTTGATGAATTTGTGCTCCTTGCAAGCATTGAGGATCGCCTTAGAGCCCCAGGGGCGTTCCTCGGGAGGGTTCTTGGTGGGGTCCAGCCACGTGGACCAGGTGTTGCGCAAGATGTCGATATCATCCGCCGGGCTGAAACGGGTGGAGAGAGCCCACAGAACTTGGTGGATGTCGGTGGGGTCCACGTCGTCATCCACCACGATGATCAATTTGGAGAAGTACGCCCCGGCCGGGGACTGGGCAACCAGCGTGGCTACCTGGGAGGCGTGGCCTGGGTAGCGCTGTTCGATAGAGACCGCCGTGATGGCAAATCCACCGGCGCCCGCCGGGAAACAGTAAACTCCCTTGATGCCCGGAACGCCGAGCTTATCCAGGTCGTTCCACACCGTGGCGGAACGGACTATGGCGTACAGAAGCCCCAGTTCATTGGCCGGGTAGTCGGCCATCAGAGCGCAGGTCAGAATGGGGTTTTTCCGGTACCGGACCCGCTGCACATCAATGATCGGAGTTTTGGCTTCGGGCCGTCCGTAATAGCCGGTGAATTCGCCAAACGGTCCTTCCAGCCCTTCCTTGCCGGGGTGCATGAAGCCTTCCACGATAATCTCCGCAGAAGCCGGCAGATCGAGTCCGGTCAGATCGCTATGGAAAATATCGACCGGCTCGTTCACCAGCCCCCCGGCATAGTCATATTCCGACTCGGTCTTGGGGAGCGTCACGCAAGCCACCGTCAGCAGGACGGGATCGCATCCATACACGGCGGCTACCGGAAAGGGCTTGTTCTGGGCCCAGTAGCGTTCGCTCTGCAGACGGGCGTCTTTGCCGGGCGACCAGTAGCAGAACAGCTCCCGAGGACCGTGGATCATCTGCCGGTAGGTTCCCAGGTTCAAGTGTCCATCTTCCAGGTCGCGGGTCACCAGCGCGTCCCAGGTTCCGAGATAGCGTCCTCCGTCCCGCGGCCACATCTTGGGGGCGGGGAACCCGGTAATGTCGATCTCGGACCCTTCCTGGATTACCTCGTTGACCGGAGCCGTATCGGCGGGGACCATACGGGGAGGAACTTTCCGCCCGAAATTCTCCTTGGCAAACTGAATCAAATCCGTGACCGAGCGGCCCTTCGGCAGTCCCAAGCTCAGCGCAATGCGGTCCTTGGCCGAGCTGAACAGGTTGAACACGGCGCTCGATCCGTACTTGGCGTCCTTGATATTCTTAAACCACAGGATCGGCGCGTTTTCGCGCTGAGCCACCATGTAATTCAAGGCTCCCATCTCTTCATCCCAGTCAATGGGCTGGGTGATGATTTTCAGTTCCCCCATCGCTTCGGATTCTTTCAATAAGTCGCGCAGGCTCAGCATGAAGCCCTCCCCTAGATGTTTCAGAAAATTACGAATCAGCAATGCCAGCACAGTGCCATCCTCCATTTTCGTGGAGGCAGCGGCTGGCGGCGTGACCTTATATCTATTAAGACAGAACTCCATGCGGCCAGTCGGGTTTGTACCGGCGCTGCATGGGTATACCGGATATGACGAAAAGGGTTAATGCGAAACCATCTATTGTCGTCATTCGCAAACGGTATGGTTGAGTAGGTTCGCAGAAATCCGCCCGCTTTGCAAGAGCCTGGGTGAGGATATCAGGTTCGGGAGGTGGGCATGCAGTAATACACGAGGGTCGCCAAGGAGCGGGCAATGCAGTTTCACTTGTTTAGTCCAGCGGGCGAAGCGGGTGGGAACTACCTTGGCGGGTGGCGGAGAGCAGCGAGATCAGAGAGCACGAGATGCGCTACTGGAAATAGTCTTGTACGTTCCAGGTATCGTGTGGACCTAGAAGTTCCCCATCCTAAAACTTAAAAACAGGCTCATGCAATCTAGGACCATTGCGGCGCAGGTCGACGGCAGATTTTTTCTGTTGCCGATCCTGGCGCTGTTCCACTTCGCCAGCTATCCGGAACCTCTTCGGGGAATTCTAAAAAAAACTAATGTGAGCCTTCTTATGCCGGTCACCTGAGGGCCTGCCATGAGGGGTGTGCCAGTTGGTTCGCGTTGCGGAGAAAAGAGGGAATGCAGCGAAGGTAGAAGCAAATAAGCCAATTAGAAACATTCTTAACGGGGAAAATTTTTCCTACATAGTTCCACTGGAATGGCGGATCGATTGCCTCTTGCTGGGTGTGCGGCAGAAGGTGCGTGGACTACTGCTATGGCGGAATTCTGGAAGAACACAGCATCGGTTTTGTTGCCTAAAGGTTTCAAACCATCTGACGATTGATAAATTGAGCAGGGAGACAGTTTCGCTCCCATCGGACTGTTTCAAAATTTTGTTCTTGGTGAGTGTCACGACCGTGGGGGTCGAACGGGGGGTTACTCCGGCATGAGCGATCTGGATAACATCGTCAAAGAATTTTTAGTTGAAAGCTACGAAAACTTAGACCAACTGGACCGTGACTTGGTCGTGCTGGAAACCAATCCCAGCGACCAGGCTAAACTGGCCAGTATCTTCCGCACGATCCACACCATCAAAGGCACCTGCGGCTTCCTGGCTTTTTCCAAGCTGGAGGGAGTGGCCCACGTCGGGGAAAACCTGCTCGGCCGGTTGCGCGACGGGAAACTCGTTCTCAATGCGGAAATCACCAGCGCATTGCTCGCCACGGTGGATGCGGTCCGCGAGATGCTGCGCAGCATTGAAAACAGCGGAAGCGAAGGCGACGGCGACTACTCGGCACTGACGGCCCAGTTGAAAGCTTTGCAGGAAGACAGCAGCCAGGCCGACGCTGATTCAAAAGACGCTGCAAAAGAAGCTGGGGAACAAACCCCCATCGGGGAGATTCTGGTGGAGAGCGGCAAGGCCAAACCCTCGGATGTGGAAGCAGGGCTCCAGCAACAGCAAGCAGGCGATCCGCGCCACCTGGGAGAAATTTTGGTCGAAAAAGGCGCCGTGAATCCGAAGGAAGTAATGCAAGCGCTGAACACCCAGGCGGAAACCCGCACGACGGGCATGGCCGATGCCAACATTCGGGTTGATGTGGGAGTTCTGGACAAGCTGATGAACCTGGTGGGCGAGCTGGTTCTGGCCCGCAACCAGATTTTGCAATACAACAGCTCCCGGAAAGATTCCGCCGACACTGCTTTTACTTACACCACCCAGCGTTTGAACCTGATCACCACCGAGTTGCAGGAAGGGGTCATGAAGACCCGGATGCAGCCCATTGACAACATTTGGAGCAAGTTCCCGCGCGTGGTGCGGGATCTGGCGCTGGCCTGCGGCAAAGAAATTCGCATCGAGATGGAGGGCAAGGAAACGGAGCTGGACAAGACCATCATCGAGGCGATCAAGGACCCGCTGACGCACTTGGTGCGCAACTCCGTGGACCACGGAATCGAGACTCCGGAAGTCCGCACTGCCGCCGGCAAGCCGGCTGCGGGACGGCTGTTGCTCCGGGCTTTCCATGAAGGAGGCCAGGTCAACATCGAAATCACCGACGACGGCGCCGGGATCGATACCGAAAAGATTAAACAAAAGGCTCTGGAGAAGGGTCTGATTACCTCCGAACAGGCCGCACAGATCAGCGAGCGGGAGCAGTTGAACCTGATTTTCCTCCCGGGTTTATCGACTGCCGAGAAGGTCACCAACGTTTCCGGCCGCGGCGTGGGCATGGACGTGGTCAAAACCAACGTCGAGAAGATCGGCGGCACCATTGACATCAGTTCTACGCTAGGACACGGCTCGACGGTCAAGATGAAGATTCCCCTGACACTGGCGATCATCCCGGCCTTGACCGTGACCTGTGGCGGCCACCGTTTCGCCATCCCCCAGGTCAGCCTGCTGGAGTTGGTTCACCTGGAGGGGGAAGAGGTGAAAAAGAGCGTGGAGACCATCCACTCCGTCCCGGTCTATCGCCTGCGAGGCAAGCTGTTGCCGCTGGTGTATCTCCAGCATGAGCTGGAAATGGACGCGGCGAGCTCCGCGTCAGAATCCGAGGCAGGAGAGGCGACAGAGGATCACGGGATCAATATCGTTGTCCTGCAAGCCGAAGATCGCCAGTTCGGCCTGGTGGTGGATGGGATTCAAGACACCGAAGAAATTGTGGTGAAGCCGCTCGGCAAGCAGTTCAAGGGAATCACCGCCTATGCCGGCGCCACCATCATGGGTGACGGCGCCGTGGCCTTGATTCTGGACGTGCTGGGCTTGGCCCAAAGTTCCGGCGCAGTTTCCAAATTGCGGGACCGGACGATGGCCGACCAGACAACCGAAACCCAGGATGAAGAGGATGCCCGGCAGCAGTTGCTGGTCTTTGAAGTGGGCCAGGAGGGCCGGATGGCTATGCCTCTCTCCATGGTGGCCCGCCTGGAAGAGTTCCCGCGTTCCGGAGTGGAGCGGACGGGAACACAAGATGTGGTGCAGTACCGGGGCAAGATCATGCCTCTCATCTCCCTCGCGCGCGTTCTCAACTACAGCCAGGATGAGGCGGCTGCGGCGATGGACCCCCTGCAGGTGGTCGTTTTTGCCGAACAGGGACGCAGCGTGGGATTGGTGGTGAATCGCATCCTCGACATCGTCGAAGAGGCGATCACTGTGGAGCACCAGAGTAAATACGATGGCGTGCTCGGCGCAGCCGTGATCCAGGGGCACGTGACCGACCTGCTCGATGTGCACAGCGTCATTCGTAAATCAGACCCCAGCTTTTCAGAGCGGCCCGAGCCCGCAGAAGTGAGCGCATAAACTATGGCGGAAGCACAGCAGTTTTGCACATTTTTTCTGGACGGCCACTATTTCGGCGTGGAAGTGGAGAAGGTGCAGGAAGTCCGGATGTATCAAGAGTTGACCCCGGTTCCTTTGGCTCCGCCGGTCTTGAAGGGCCTGATCAACCTGCGCGGCCAGATCGTCAGCGCCATCGACCTGCGCTGCCGCCTGGAGTTTCCGGAGCGCGACAACAGCGAATTGCCCATGAACGTGGTGGTCCGCACCGAAGACGGCGTGGTCGCCCTGCTGGTCGATGAAATCGGAGACGTCCTGGAATTTAAGGAAGAAAGCTTCGAGCCGCTCCCGGAGACTCTCGGTGGAGTAGCCCGCGACCTGGTCACCGGCGTCTACAAGCTCAAGGATTCCCTGATGCTGATTCTCGATACCGAGAAGGCGATTCACGTGGTCGCCTCCAACGGGCGCAACCACGAAAAGAGAAAGCAATAGACGACATGCTGCACATCGCTTCCACCCTCGTTTTGGTGCTCATCGTAGCCGGCCTCTACAATCGCCGCCGGCCCCAATGGCACCTGCGGTTCATGCTCTCGGCTTTCGTCGTGGACCTGATGCTGGTTCTCTACATTGAAGCCACGCGCGGC
>JADFGZ010000195.1 GCA_022567475.1 Acidobacteriota bacterium
ATAGGCCTTGTTCACTTTTTCCATACGAGGGTCATCCTAATGATTTCCGTGGGTCTCACAGGAGGGATCGGATGCGGCAAGTCCACCGTAGCAGGGATGTTTGCCTCCCTCGGTGCGGTCACCATTAACTCCGACGACATTGGCAGAACGCTGATGCAGCCCGGCAACGTTGTATATGACCGGATCGTCAGCGGATTCGGGTCCGAGATGGTCGATGCCAGCGGCCAGTTGGATCGCGCCAAGCTGGCCGACATTGTCTTCCATAACCTGGAAAAGTTAAAGCACCTGAATGCTATTGTTCACGCCCCGGTGCTCCGGGAGATCGACCGCCAAGTGCAGTTGGCCCGCCGGAAAGATCCCAATGCCGTAATCCTGGTGGAGTCGGCGGTCTTGTTTGAAGCGGGACAGAACCGCCGCTTCGACAAGATGGTTGTGGTTTGGTGCAATCCCGAACAACAAGTGGAAAGATACGTGGCCAAATCCCGCATTGCAGTTGAGGACGTCCGGCGGCGCATGGACGCCCAAATGCCCGGCGAGGAGAAAAAGCGTCTGGCTGATTTTGTCATCGACACATCCGGCCCGATGGAGGATTCCGAAAAACAGTCCAGAGAGGTTTTCACCCAACTCCAGACTCTGGCCGCCGCCCAAACTCGCTCCACTTACTAGAGCCGGTCTCCAGTTGTTATCGACCGTGTCCGAGCCGCGACCGTGAGGGAGCGTTTCCAAAAATGACTCAATCGACCAGCGTTTGGTGACCGCTTGCTTACGCGCGCGGCTCGGATTGACCGCCATTCTGGCTCCTGACTTCTGTTTCCTGCCTCCTACTGTCCCCCTCGTCACAGTCCCGAATGGAGCGGGCAATGCGGCAGGTCACCCTGAGATTCCTCACCGTTCGTCCGTGCACCCCGATATCCGGGCGGAGCACAACTCTCAACCCTGCCCTTTCACCCGTCTACGGCCCTTTGCTGCCGGGTCCCGTACCGGGCGGATTGCTTGGTCCAATTGCTTTACGATGATTTCGACGCTCTTCCCGACCGTATGCTTCGAGGTGTCGATCACCAGTTCGGCCTCTGCATACAGAGGAGTTCTCGACCGTAACAATCCCCGGAGTTCATCCATGGCCGAAGGGTTGTTCACCATCGGACGCATGTCGCCTTGTGCGACCACCCGATTCCAGTGATCCTTGGCCCTGGCTTTCAGCCATATGGTGCGGCATTGCCGTTTGACCGCCCCCCAGGTTTCCATGTCCGTAACCAGGGAACCGCCGGTCGCCAGAACCGTTCGGGGCGAATGGGCCAGAAACTTGGACAAGACTTCCTTTTCGAGCTTCCGGTAATAGCTTTCTCCATGGAGCGCGAAAAGCTCCACCAGGGAGATTCCGGCCGCATTCTCGATCATGGCATCAAATTCGATGAAGGGAATTCCTAACCGGGAAGCCAGCAGCTTGCCGATGGTGGACTTGCCGGCCCCGCGGACTCCCACTAAAGCGATGCTGCGAGGGTCAGGCTCGCTGTTGCTCTCCGAAAGCCATGCGTACAACTCCTCCAGCTTGTCCGGCTGGCAGTTGTCGACCAGCTTCAGCACTCTTCCGCGAAGGGAAGTGTCATCGGTTGCCTCCGGAATCAGGCTGGCCAGGGGTTGTCCCAGCGCGCCGGCAATCTGCGCCAGCCGGGCAATGGATATGTTGCCCCGCCCGGCTTCGATCTCCGACAGGAACCTCGGAGAGATGGCGGAGCGTTGGGCTAGTTGCTGGATGCTGATGTTCCTGCCGGCCGCTGTCCGCAGGCTGCGGATTCGCTGGCCCATGGCAACCAGGAATCCGTCCTTTTCGTGCTCGTTCACAGAGCCTCCTTGATAGGCATTATATTTCACTTGCATAAAAAAGCAAAGCGCACTAAAAATGCGATACTATACATATTTGGCGGGCGGCTTTCGGGGGGTTCCGTTCAAGATGCAGAAGAATTCCAGCCGCAAGCACGCAACGGTAGAAACCGAATGACCCCAACAACGACGCCGGGTGCAGCCGCAGGGCAAACCCAGAAGGAGCAGGCATGTTATTGAAGAAATCCAGGATTGCCAACTTTGATGACTGGGTGGATGTTTTTCATCAATGGCACGATGACATTGGTTATCCGACGGAACTGATCGGCAAGGATTATCACTTTGAGACGAAACTGGATGAAATCGAGAGCAATGAGATTGAGTTCGGACACTTTGCCGGGCGACCCAAGTGGGAAAAGCTCACCGACATTCCGGATCAGCGGATCCGGGACGCACTGGCACACCTGATCGAGTTCCAGGGAGACACCGAGTTTGCCTCGGTAGAGCAACAAAAGAACTTGCTGGAAAGGGCGCCGTCGCAATTTGACCTGGAAAACATCATCCGAATCAACCGGGAGGAGATGCGGCACGGCTGGCAGATGAGCTACGTGCTGGTGACCTACTTCGGAGACTCGGGCAAACGCCAGTCCCAGAGGCTGATGGAGCGCCGGGCGTCGGAGAATACACGCCTGCTGGGATCTTTCAATGAGCCGGTTCAAAACTGGCTTGATTTCTTTACCTACACCTCTTTTATCGATCGCGACGGCAAGTATCAGCTCAACATGCTCAGCCGCAGCGCGTTTGCCCCGCTGGGACGCAGTATGCTCCCGATGCTGAAAGAAGAGGCTTATCACCTGGCGCAAGGGAATATCGGATTGATGCGGATTGTCAAGGCAGGAAAAATTCCCACGACCGTCATCCAGAAATACTTCAACAAGTGGCTCTCCACCTCCTTCGACCTGTTCGGCCAGGACGAGTCCTCCTCCGCCCACTGGGCCTACCTCTGGGGCTTGAAGGGACGCTATGACGAGCACCTGTACGACGAGCCCGCCGATATGTCAAAGCTGAACGAGCTGTCACGCTCCACATTCTTCAAAGAAGTCACCGCGCTTGTCGATGCCTTGAACCAAAGAATTCCCGAAGATCAGCACAAGCTGCGGATTCCCGATGAAAAGTTCCATAGAAATATTGGGGCCTATGAGGGAAAGACCTACAGCGTCGATGGCAATTTGCTATCCCAGGAAGACTACGAGAAGCACCTGAAGGAGGTCATGCCTACGGAAGCCGACGATGCGTTTGTCATTGGCTTGGAGAAAGATAAGGACTGGATCATCGACCCCCAACAGAAATAGTAGTTCCTCAGCACAGTGTGTATCCAAATAGGGCCTAGTCGAAACAATCGAAACAACTAGGCCTTTTTTCATTTTGCAGGGACGTGTTATTCTTATAGCACCTTAAAAGGTGCTTCAATAGGAGCGGGCCATGCTTGACATCACCAAGGATATCCAATCGTTGACCAGCTTCCGGCGGCGATCCGGCGATTTCATGAAACAGCTCAAGAAAACTAAGCGCCCCGTCGTACTGACCGTGAAAGGGAAGGCTGCGGCCATTGTGCAGGACGCGGGAGCCTATCAGCGCCTGCTCGATATCGCTGCGCGCGCCGACGCCAAAGAGGGCATCCGGCAGGGTCTGGAGGACACCAGGAAGGGAAGGCTGCGGTCAGCCGGGGAGTTCTTCGACGAATTCGAAGCCGAGCATGGCATACCTCGTTAAGGTCACAGCCCGCGCTCAACGCGACTTGGCCCTCCTGTATGGGGAAATGATTCCGATACAGCCCTGAAATGGTACAGGGGCCTCAAGAACGCAATTCTCAGCCTTGAGCACCAGCCCAACCGATGTCCTGTAACTCCGGAAAGTGCCAAGTTCCGGCACCTGCTCTATGGGAATAAACCTCACATATATCGCGTGATCCATCGTGTGCTAGAGAAGCAGAAGCATGTTGAAGTGCTCCACATCCGGCACGGTGCTCGCCGAAAGTTCAAGACCTCCGATCTCGCGCCTGAATTTCGCTAGGGGTAAGGGAAGCATATCTGACAAAGGCAGATGGGAAGACCGCGCTCACCAGTTTCGGGAACATGCGGGGCGGCAGACAGGAGTCTGGCCCGAGCCCTTAGGCCAGCTAATGAAGGATGGCGCCCTGGAACCCGCGAACGGTGTATATTGTGGGGCTACGGGCACTAAAATGGAAACTCCGGTTGCTACGACGCTACAATTTAGGATGCCTCAATTGATCTCACGGGATTTCGTCAGGCTTTGGGAACCCCAGTATGACACTGGAAAGTATCCTGCGGATTTCTATCTTTGCCACAGTGCGAATGCACGAAACGCGGGGACGCCCGAGCTTCTCAAGAATGATTTGCTTGCCTTGCTTCACTGGAAGGATGGAAAGGCTCTCTCTTTCGCGTTTGGCGAAACCCACGCGAAGCCAAACACTTTGGACCCAATTCTTACATTGACCGGCTCTGCCTTAGCGGATCTTTGGCGATCTTTCGCGGATTTGGTGCAGGCTGACGAGAGCGGTTTCACGGCGTGCACCGAGAGACTTCGCGACAGATTCTCTCAGATGTGGAACTCAGTCGTCATCCCAGCCTTTCTGCTTCATGTAGCTAGGCCCGACCGGCTGCCGATGATTGACCAACACACCGTGCGAGCGTTCCTGGCGTTGACGCGGGGCGAGGTAAACGGAGAGCCTAAAATTACTTGGGATTTGTGGAGGAACTACGTAACCTTTTTCTAGGACGCGGTTGTCGCGGCCGGTTTTGACCAGACCCCAGAAGAACGTTGCTATGTCGACCGCGCTCTTTTTGCGTGGGGCAAGTCGCTGAAATATACGGCCCGGTCGAATGAAGACTTCATGATCGTCGAACCGGCAGGACCGCCGCTCCCCAATGTCAGTATAGGGAAGGACAGTTTCATTGTCTCGGGTCAGGCGGAGACCTCCCTTGCTGACAAGATCGTTGCCTTGCATAAAACCGGAAAGCTGCCCACTCCGTTCAGCGTTCAAGATGTTCGCAAATACTTCCAAAAAGAATACAGCGACACTCATATCAGGACGGTGCTGGGGAATTACTGCGAAGAGACGGGATATGAAGTCAAACAGGGCCGCGAGGCGCGATTCAGAAGGGTATCTCCAGGAAAATACGTCAGTATATAGCCCTCCCCACGGGTTCTCAGGCGGGCTTGCCTTCGTCCAGCCCATACGCCCGTGCCATCACCACGATCGGATGAATGGGTTTCTTTCCGGTTGCTTGTTGAACTTGGACCGCCGACAGGGGGCAGTCGGTGACCGAGCAAGTGTCATCGGATTTCATAAACTTGAACAGGGGCTTGCCCACTTTCATCGAGGCTTCGAAGTTTTCCTTCTTCACGCTCCAACTGCCGTCATGCCCGCTACAGCACTGCATACGGGAGACTTGGGCGCCGGGAATCAGCCCCATCAATTCCTGCGCTTTGAAACCGATGTTCTGCGCCTTGAGGTGGCAGGGCTGATGGTATCGGATCTTGCCGATTTTTTCGGTAAACCCCAAATCCAGCTTGCCTCTTTCGTGGACCTTCACCAAATATTCGGATAGATCATAGGTGTTTTCGGCAACCAGCCTGGAATCCTCGGTCGGCAAGAATCGCGGGTAGTCCTGCTTGAGCATGTAGCTGCAACTGGCGCTCGGCACCACGATTTTGTATCCCTGCCGGACGGCCCGGCTTAAGGCGGCCACGTTCGACTCGATTTTCTTCTTGGCTTTCTCCACGAGGCCCCCGTCCAGGAACGGAAGACCGCAGCATTGCTGCTCGGGGATGACACACTCGATTCCGTTCCTTTCCAAAACGCCGACGGTGGCTTTGCCGATCTGCGGCTCGTTATAATTGACCGTGCAGGTATAAAAGAGCGCCACTTTTTCCTCCCCGTTGCCCTTCCGGGGAGCGGGACGTTTGCGAACCCATTTGGCGAAGGTCTTTGTATGGAAGTCGGGGAGCAAGCGGTCCCGGTGGATGCCCAAAGACTTTTCCATCAAGCCGCGCATAAAAGGATTTCGGTTGGCCCAATTGACGAGCGGCGCCGCCAGGCTGGACAGCTTTCCCACCGTGTCGGTATCTCCGAAAACTCTGTCGGCAAACCGAACTCCTTTTTGCTTCTTTTCAACGAGGTTGACTCTCATCATCGTCCTCGGAAAATCGATGTCCCACTCGTGAGGAGGAACATACGGGCAGATGGGATAGCAAAGCTTGCACTGGTAGCATAGATCGACGACACCCTTCACCTGCTCATCCTTGAGTCTGTCCGCTTCGCCAAAGTTCTCATCCATCAACTGGAACAGGTTCACAAAAGACGGACAGAGGGTATGGCAAAGCGTGCACCCATAGCAGGTATCAAACACCCGCAGAACTTCCTTCCGAGTCGCTTGCGGGTCCCAGAACTCCGTTGAGTTAACGTCAAAGCTCATCAGCCTGATTTCCTCCTAGTGGAATGGGTTGTTTGCATGCTCGCTCCGTTTCCTCTTCCACTCTGCCCTGGATGGGAGCCTGGGACGGCAGTGTGTCATCTATGAAGTGTGTCATCTATGAAAGGTTCAGCCGTTCCGATAACGAGATATGGGAGAGCGGCATTATAGCACTTTCATAGTTCGTGTACAGTCAGAGCCGCGCGCGCCTGTCCCGGCCATGTCCCGAGCCACGTCCCGAGGGAAAAGCCGAGGGATCAGCGAGTGAGTCCGCTGATTACGCAGAACGGTATCTGTGGAATCTACGCAACCTGTGGATGCGGTCGCGGCTCGCCGGACCGAAGGTCCTCTGGACCGCAGGCAGGCTCGGATGGATTGTGATGGAATCACCCTGCTGGTGGCACAAAAAACCGGCCTGGTCACCGTTCCATCGCCACTTTTATTTGGCGCGGTTCCGGCAAAGCTTCCCTGACAATTTTTCAGCGTTTGATAATCGGGCGGAAACCGTCCTGTTCGAGAAGTATTCTGGTCTGCTCCGCATCTAACTCGCTGCTGTAGGGGCCCACCACCACGTGAAAGAGCGGATCGGTGCTGCTGGAGGTCACCAGAACCGGAAGGTTTCTCTCCTTGAGCAGGTTGACGAGCGCTTCGGCGTCTTCGCGGCGGGTCAGCGCCGAAACCTGCACCAGGATGCCCGGAGGTGGTTGCAGAGTAACCTGGCCTTCCTGTTCCGGGCCTTCCTGTTCCGGAAGCTCCAGCGCGCCGGCAGAAGGGTCACGGAAGGGATCGGAAGGCAACAGCGCGGTCTGGGGCGTTTCCTCCTCCACCCTCTCGTAGAAGCTCAAATCCGTGGCGGCTGCCGATGGGTCCGAGAGGTCGCCGGCTGGCCGCTGTCCCTGCTCCATGTAGGCTGGCGGCGGCATCGCGCTCGGCTTCTGTTCCTCCTCAGCCGTCGGCGGAGTTGCCTGGGCCACGGCTGTAGGGGCTGAGAACGTGTTGCGGCCGATGATGTAGCCGAGCGAAAAAAATACTCCGCACAGAGCGACGATCCCAAAGAAAATCAACAGCACCTGCCGATTTTCCAGGACCAATTCCACCTGCCCATCTCGGTTTTTGTTCATGGCGCCTCGCTTTCACCGGACGACCGAACGGCCGCCATTCCCTTGACAGTCCCTGTCCTCGTCCGTCTCTGCCCTGTCCGTCTCTGCCCTCGCCGCTTCGGGACAACCCCCAGAAGGCCTATCCCTGTATTCATGCCTGCTTTCCACCCTCAGAAGAACTCCCGCCGCCGCCCGATGGTTTCCCCGCAAGTCCCAGATTCGTGAAAATATCCACCGGCAAGGGAAACACAATGGTGGTGTTCTTCTCGATCCCGATCTCGGTGAGAGTTTGCAGGTAGCGCAACTGAATGGAGACGGGCTCGGCGGCCAGAATGGCGGAAGCCTCGGCCAACTTCGTAGAAGCGGACAGCTCGCCATCGGCGTGAATAATTTTGGCCCGTTTCTCGCGCTCCGCCTCCGCCTGTTTCGAGATGGCTCGCACCATCTGCTCGGGAATCTCCACCTGCTTGACCTCCACCTTGGAAACCTTGATTCCCCAGGGGTCGGTATTCTGGTCCAGGATGGTTTGCAGGCGGCTATTCAGCTTCTCCCGCTGGCTGAGCAGGTCATCGAACTCCACCTCGCCCAGGACGCTGCGAAGCGTGGTCTGGGCCAACTGGCTGGTGGCATAGAGGTAGTTCTCCACTTGTACCACCGCCTTATTGGGATCAATCACCCGGAAGTAGATCACCGCATTCACCTTCACGGTGACGTTGTCCCG
>JADFGZ010000196.1 GCA_022567475.1 Acidobacteriota bacterium
ACATCCTGACAATGTCGAGATAAAAGATAAGGAACTTTACAGTACTGTTTTTTGTGGCCTTAACAAAGATGATAGTAGCCTTTCGGTTAATTTGTCCAATGATCGCATTGGTGGACTCGAAGTCGCTGCCTTCTATGCGGAAAACGGAAGTGGCCTCGATTCGGTACCCCTTTGGGAACAAAACGAAGCTGACAGGCCTCGGCCGGAGAAATATTGGAGATTTCTGGTCAATGAAGGCAAGCAACGGATTAAAAAAGAGCAAAGGCGATTTTACATTCTGCGATCTAAAGAGAAAATTACAGTCCCACCTGGGATTGCTGTCTATTGTCGGGCAAGTGATGAAACAATTGGCGAAATGCGCGTACATTATGCAGGCTTTGCACATCCTTGGTTTGGGTGGGAGCGCGATGATAATCAACGAGGCACTCCTTTGATATTTGAGGTGCGTGGGCATGATGTGGATGTCAGCCTTGCGGACGGAGAAAGGATGGCAAACTTGCAGTTCTTCCGTATGTCGGAAGCTTGCAGGGAAAAACCCAGTGAGGTTGCTTACGGCACACAAACTTTGCAACTGTCGAAGTTTTTCGGAAAATGGGATGGAAAGCTGATGTTATTGCAGAACGGTAAAGTTGAGCCAATGGGAGGGAAATGACAATGAAGACGTTATTCCCACTACAAGGAGAGTTCCGAATTGTTAAATTGAAGGAATCGGATGCATATGGAGACACCGATCATCTGAAGACATTTAAAAATCTGGTGTTAGCTAATGAGGACATGTATCCAGGCATTACAAAATGGCTGAAAGCCAAGGTCATTCCCGGCCTCAAGTCTACCGAACGGGTTGCTTATGTAGGATATGAGGGAGAAACTCCGATAGTCTCTGCCGTATTAAAACGCGGAGAAAAAGCAAAATTTTGCCATCTTCGGATACACGATGATTTCCAAGATGCTGATTTGGGACAGGTTTTTTTCTCCCAGATGGCACTTGAAATTCGGCACCACGTTCAAGAAATCCATTTTACTCTTCCTGAAAGTCTATGGCTAAGCAAGCAACATTTTTTCAACTCTTTTGGTTTCACCATTGCCAAGAAAGCGCTCCACCAATATCGAAGGGGAGACACAGAATTGCGATGCTCGGCTCCCTTTTCATCTGTCAGATCAGCAGTATTGGAAAAGCTGCCTAAGCTGATGGAAAGGTTTTCCGTGGGTGGTTATTCATTGAATAATAAAGTCTTAATGAGTATTAGGCCCAGTTATGCGGGAAATATTTTACGAGGCGAAAAAATAGTGGAAATACGAAGGAAATTTTCTGAGAAATGGAGAGGGGCCAGAATTTGTTTATATGCTTCCCAGCCAACAGGATCTTTGGTTGGAGAGGCAACAATCAACACTATAACTTCTGCGCAACCAGAACACATATGGTCACAATTCGGATCACGTATCGGCTGTACGAAGGAGGAGTTTGACCGATACACAAGAGCGACAAATAAAATCTATGCAATTGAACTAAGCGATATACTCCCATACCTGCATACTATCTCTCTTTCACAAGTCTCACATATCCTCCAAGAGGATTTAAAACCGCCACAGTCATATCTCAACCTGCGGGAAAATAAAACATGGGCGAAAGCAGTGTCAATAGCAGCATTCCTTCATGGAAGTGTGCGAACTGAAATTACGAAGTCAGCGAGAGAGAAGCGTGCAGAAATGCCAATTGAATCGTATGTCCATATCTAGCGTAATTCAATCCGTCCGATCCATAATCCACCCCCCGCCGATCACCAGATCATCCTGATAAAACACTGCCGCCTGTCCCGGTGTGACGGCTCTCTGCGGAGCGTCGAACTGCACCCGCACGGTGTCTCCTTCCGGGTACAGCGTGGCCGGGGCCGGGGTGTGCTGGTGACGGATCTTCGCCTCCACGCGCAGCCCGGCTGTGGGCTCCTCTACGGCGATCCAATTACAATCCCTCACGCGGCACGTCACGGTCTGTAGTTCCCGGTCTTCTCCGACCACCACTCTCCGGTTGGCAGTGTCGAGCGAGAGCACGTAGAGCGGGCTGCCCGTGGCCAAGCCCAGTCCCTTGCGCTGGCCCACGGTGAACTGGTGCAGACCGCTGTGGCGGCCCAGCACCTTTCCGTCGGTGGAGGTGATTTCCCCGTCCATTTGCGAAAGCGGGGTTCCTTGCTCGCGCTGGTATGCTTCCAGGAACCGTGTGTAGTCTCCGCCCGGCACGAAGCAAATCTCCTGGCTCTCCGGCTTCCCGGCCACCGCCAGATGGTGCTCGGCAGCCAACTGCCTGACCTGTTGTTTGCGCAAGGAGCCCAGGGGAAACAGCGTGCGGCTCAATTGTTCCTGTGTGAGCCCGAAAAGGAAGTAGGACTGGTCCTTGGTCTCATCCACGGCTCTTCGCAGCAGGTAACGTCCCCGGTTTCATCGAACTCGACGCGGGCGTAATGTCCCGTGGCCAGCAGCTCGGCTCCGATCTGCCGGGCGGTGACCAGCAACTGGTCAAACTTGACGTGGTTATTGCAGAGCGTGCAGGGGATGGGCGTGCGGCCTTCCATGTACTCGGAGACGAAGGGCTGCACGACCGTCTTCTCAAACTGCTTTTGGAAGTTCACCACGTAATACGGGATGTCCAACTGCTCGGCGACGCGGCGCGCGTCATAGACGTCGTTCAAAGAGCAGCAGCGCCCTTCGCCCGCTTGGGGAAGGGAAGGGTCCACCTCGGCCAGACGCCGCTGGTCCCAGAGCTGCATGGTCAATCCAACCACCGGATAGCCACGGGAGAGCAAAATCGCTGCGGCGGTGGAGCTGTCCACACCCCCGCTCATTCCCACGACAACCGTCGGATTCTTTCTTTCCGGCGCGGCGGTTGCCCGGCGCTCATTGCCCTGCAGCAGGAGAGTAGCTTCGGAAGACATAAAATAAATTAGTTAGTCGTTCAACCCTCAACCCTTGCGGGCCGGGACCGCATTCTCAGCAGGAGCCTTCTTCTCGTCTGGAACTTGGGGAGAGAGGGCGCGCAGACGCTCCACCACGGCAGGAATCGTCCCCAGCAGGTGTTCTACTTCCTCCTCTGTGTTTTGCCTTCCCAGGCTGAGACGCAAACTGCCGCGGGCGCGCAGGGCAGGCACTCCCATCGCTGTGAGCACATGCGAGGGCTCGATGGCTCCCGAAGAACAGGCCGCGCCGGTCGAGCAGGCGATTCCTTGCAGGTCCAGGGCAATTACCAGCGATTCTCCTTCGATATAGTCAAAATAAAGATTGCTGGTGTTCGGCACCCGGAGAAACTCACCGCCCTGCATTCCCGTCGCAGGACCATTGATTCCAGCGTCCGGCACCCGTTCTAAGATTCCTTTTTCCAGCCGGTCGCGCAGGGCGCTCAATCGCCGAGCCTCCGTTTCCAGGTTGCCGGCGGCAAGCTGCGCGGCGGCCCCGAGCCCCACGATCGAGGCCACGTTTTCCGTGCCGGGGCGCGGTTCCCCCATGTTGTGGCCTCCGAAAAACAGAGGGCTGAGGGTGAGGCCCTTGCGGATGAACAGGGCTCCAATGCCCTTGGGTCCGTAAAATTTATGAGCGCTGAGCGAGAGCAGGTCTACCCCGAGGCGCTTCACATCGACGGGAATTTTGCCCGTGCTTTGAACCGCGTCGGTGTGCAGCAGAACGCCCGCCTGCCGGGCAATCGAGGCGATCTCGGCCAAAGGCTCGACCGTGCCGATTTCATTGTTGGCGTGCATGATGGTGACGAGAACCGTCTCCGGGCGCAACTCGCGCCGTACCTGCTCCGGGTCGACGCGGCCCTGAGAATCCACCGGCAAGTAAGTGACCGACACTCCTTCGCTTTTTCTTTCCAAAGCATGGCAGGTGGTCAGGACGGCAGGATGCTCGATGGCCGAGGTGATGACGTGCTTGCGGGGGAGCGCGCTGGCCCGCACTGCGCCCTGGATCGCCAGGTTGTCCGACTCCGTTCCGCCGCTGGTGAAAATAATCTCCGCCGCCTCGCAGCCGATCAGCGATGCCACCTGAGCCCGCGCCTGTTCCACCGCAGCCCGCGCCCGCTGGCCGAAGCGATGAATGCTGGAGGCGTTTCCGTACTCCTCGCGAAGAAACGGCAGCATGGGCTCCAGGACTTCCGGCGCCACCGGCGTGGTGGCATTGTGATCGAAGTAGAGTTTCATCGGGCGTCCCATACAGCAGCCATGCTGTTTCTGAATATGCCAAGCATGCTTTCGGCAACTCTTGTGTAATTATAGCATTTTCTTCCGGCACCCGCCGGGCCGTGAGATGCCCGCTCAGCCTTGCGATCGGAAATGGACAGAAAAGGCCTGCTGGCTTATGATTCTACGGAAGCGAAACGCTGCCTGTACAATGCTTGCACAATGAATAATGAATAAGGAGAAAATCTTCCTTGCCTAGCATCGCCCCGCCGCCCCCTCCGCAATTTTATTTGCCTCGGACCGCAAGGCTCTTCCAGGGGCTTTCCGTTCTTCTGATCCAGATTTTATTTTTGCACATGGTCTCCGGCCTGGCTGCGTCGATCCATGGAAGAGTGGAAGGGCCGAGAGGATTGCTGGCAGGCGCCGAGGTCAGGCTGCTTCAGCAGCAGCGGCAGGTGCAGGCTGTCACAAGCGACAGCGAAGGTGAATTTGTCTTTGAGAATCTGCCCGCTGGTGACTATCAGTTGGAGGTTGTCTTAGCCCCGTATCTCCCCGTAGTTCAGGAGATCACCGTTTCCAGCGCGCCGAACGAGAGGATGGAATTGACCATCCCTTTGGAAACGCTGAACGAGACGGTCACCGTGACGGCGGCCCGTATTCCCATGCCCGTAGGCGCTGTCATCTCCGATGTGAAGATCCTGACCGATGAGGATCTTCGGGAGATGCCTTATCAGGCGCTCGATGACCGCCTGCGCGCCTTTCCGGAGTTTGCCCTGTTTCGCCGCTCGAGCAGTCTAGTGACACACCCCACCACGCAGGGTTTCTCGTTGCGGGGCATCGGTGCCAGCGGCGTGAGCCGCTCCCTGGTATTGGTGGACGGGGTGCCGATGAACGATGCCTTCGGAGGATGGGTTTACTGGGATCGCATTCCCTTCTTGAGCATCCAACAGGTGGAACTGGCGAACGGCGGTGGATCAAGTTTGTATGGCAATTATGCGCTGGGAGGGGTTCTGCAACTGCTCAAGAGAATCCCGGAGCCCGCGACCTTTGAATTCCAGGGGCAGGGGGGCAGCCGGGAGTCGCTGCGAGGGGACCTCTATGGCTCGCACCGCATCGGCCCGTGGGGCTTCTCGGTGGCGGGTTCGTTTTTCGATTTTGACGGATACCCGATTGTCGTCGAGTCCCAGCGCGGAGCGGTCGATATCAACGCCGCTTCCCGGCATCAGGCGGCGCGATTCTACGTGGAGCGGGCTCCCACCGCAAGCTCTTGGATATGGAGCTTGGACGGAGGATTTCTAAACGAGAATAGAGACAACGGGACGCCGGTGCAGCAGAACGATACTTTCTCCTACGATTTTTCCACCGGCGTTCAGGGGTCCATCTCGCCGCGCGACCGCCTGGAGGCGAGAGCCTTCTTTCGGCGAAGCATCTTTGCCAGCGATTTTTCAGCGGTAGCTGGGGACCGGAATTCGGAACGGCGGGTGGTGCAGCAACACGTCCCGTCGGTCGATGGCGGGGCCTCGTTGCTGTGGTACGCCACCCGTGGGCGTCATCGGATTGTGACGGGCACGGACTTCTGGCTCGTCAGCGGCCAGAGCGCCGATACTGTTTTTTTCGGACCGCGGGTCGGCTTGATCCGTTTGGGTGGAGGGAAGCAGGCGACCGTGGGATTCTTTGCGGAAGAGAACTATGCCATTTCTTCTCGCACAGCCCTCGTGCTGGGAGGCCGCGTGGATTTGTGGAAGAACTTTGACGGATTTCGCGGGAGTCTTGCCCCCGATGCTCCCCGGCTGGCTCCGCCGGTGGAGGGAAGGACCGTGGCGGTTTTCAGTCCCCGCGCGGGATTGACCTACCAGATCAATTCCCGTTTGAACCTGTACGGTTCCGTCTATCGTTCTTTCCGCGCGCCCACTTTGAACGAACTCTACCGGCAGTTTCGAGTCGGCAACGTGACAACCTTCCCCAACACGGAGTTGGAGCCCGAGCACAACACGGGCGGCGAAGTCGGCGTGCGTTTTCGCGCCTCGCAAAACTGGAGTCTGGGCTTGGCGGGCTTTGCCAACCTCTTGACTGATCCTGTCTCAAACGTCACACAGGAGATTCTTCTGAATGAGGATGGGACTATTCAGGCGATCACCCGGCAGCGGCAGAATCTCGGCAGGGTCAGAATCCACGGGTTGCAGGCGACTGCGACCTGGCAGCCCATCCCGGAGGTGAAGCTCGAAGGGCACTACCTCTGGGACCGGACGCGCGTGACGGAGTTCACGGAAGGGTCCGCGGTGGTAGGCAAGCAACTGCCGCAGGTCCCGCAGCACCGCTTCAGTTTTCATGCCAGGTTTTCGCTTCCCCGCGCCGTTCGCCTTGCCGTGACGGGCCGTTTCGTCGGCGATCAGTTCGACGATGATTTGAACAGCTTGGTCCTGGACCGGTATTTTCAGATGGATGCTCATCTCTCCCACAGCCTGGGGGATTCGGCCCGCTTGTTTGTGTCACTGGAGAATATAACCGACTCCAAGATTCTTGTCCGCCGCACCCCGGTGGATGTGATTGGAACGCCTTTTCAGATTCGGGGAGGGGTGTACTTCCAGTTTCGCCGCGATGGTTTGTAGGTTGCTTTCCGAGCGAGTTGCCGGCTGGAATACCAGAACGGCTTGTCCCGAGCAAGGCCGGATTCATTGAGTGGGAGAATATAGAGGAGAGAGTAATCTGGCGGCGAGGGTGGGATTCGCTCGACGGCCAGAGAGAACGTACTTTGCAAGTCCAGGGCACTTGCTCCTTTGACTCCTAGCCCAGCAAGATAAATTTTCTGAAGGTCTGAGGAAAAGCGCGCCAGAAAAAAGCAAGTTGTGTAACACCCAATTCACACCGGCCACCGGTCCGAAACCCTATCTTGCAACCAGCCAACGGTTCTGCTACCCTTTCTCATGTAATCAATCCTACGTCTGATCCGGCGCTAAAACTACTTTGCAGCGGATGGTTGACAAGCAAGGAACTGTGTTCGTGCGAAACTGCGCCGCGCAACAGCGGCTTTTTCTGATTGTCCTTCCCCTGCTATATGCGCTAGCCTCCCCGCCCGGATACGCCCAGAGCACTCCGAGTGTCACAACCAGAACGCACGGCCAGAAGACGATCACAGCCGTCCGGACAGAATTGCCCGTGACTGTGGACGGGAACCTCGACGAACCGGCCTGGCAGGCAGCCCGGATATCCCTGGGGTTTGTGCAAAAAGACCCTCAGGAGGGCGAGCCTTCCACGGAGAGGACCGAATTCCGCGTCCTCTACACCGCGACCACCTTGTACATCGGGGTCATCTGCTACGACTCCAATGCGGAAGGCATCCTGGCCAGCGAGCGGCGGCGAGATGACAGCCTGGAAAACGATGACACCGTGAGTATTGTGCTCGATACTTTTCATGATCACCGCAACGGTTTTCTGTTTCGGACCAACCCGCTGGGGACTCAATACGACGCCCTGATTACCGACGAGGGCAGAGATATCAATGCGAACTGGGACGAAAAATGGAGCGTGGCGAGCCAGATCAGCACGGCGGGGTGGACGGCGGAGTTTGCCATCCCGTTCAAGAGCCTGCGGATGAGCGAAGAAAACGGGCAAGGCTGGGGGTTGGACCTGGAGCGGGTGATTCGGCGGAAGAATGAGTTTTCTTACTGGAACAGTTTCCATCGCGGGTTCCTCCTGGAAAACATTTCCCAGGGCGGGCATCTGGAAGGACTGAAGGACATCGAAACGGGGCTGCGGCTGAGGATCAAGCCGTATCTGCTGGGAGGGTTTGTCAACGAACGCAGGCTCAATCCAACACCTGGGGCAACCGATGCGTTCCGGAGCACGCTTCGAAACACCTCCGATGTTGGGCTGGAAGTGTTGAAATATCGCATCACGCCCAGCCTGACCGCCGACATAACCTGGAAC
>JADFGZ010000197.1 GCA_022567475.1 Acidobacteriota bacterium
CTTTGTCAGTCGTCAGGGTCAGGCATCCGGCCTTTTGCCGCGAGCGGGGCCGGGCAAGCAAGTAAACCATCATTCGTGAAATCGAGCAGCGGGTCTGGTATCCGGCGGTATCCGGTTCCAGAGCAGGGAGCGAATCTACTCCCGGCGCTCCGTTGCCCGGTGAGGAAGGAACCCATGCAGCAGGCCACTACCCAGCATGAAACGTTTTTGTATGAAGAAATCGATCACGTTGCGCGCATTACGTTCAACCGTCCTGAAACCCTGAATGCGCTGACCTTTGAGGTGTACGCGGAGTTGCGGGACACGTTTCGCGACCTGAACCGCCGGGAAAACGTCCGGGCGGTGGTCATCACCGGCCAGGGGCGCGGCTTTTGTTCCGGCGGCGACGTGGAGGCCATCATCGGCCAGCTTCTGAAGCGAAGGGGAGAGGGGATGACGGAGTTTGCCCGCATGACGGGCGATCTCACCCGCAACATCTGCGAGTTGCGCAAGCCCGTGGTGGCGGCCTTGAACGGCGTCACGGCGGGCGCGGGGGCGGCCATCGCCCTGGCCAGCGATTTCCGCATCGCGGCCGAGGGCATCAAGATTGCTTTCCTGTTCACCAAGGTCGGGCTGACCGGGGCCGACATGGGCATAGCCTATCTGTTGCCGCGCATCGTGGGGACCGCGCGCGCCCTGGAGTTGCTCTATCTGGGAGAGCCGATCCGGGCCGAGCGCGCCGAGCAGATCGGCCTGGTCAACCGTGTCGTCAAGGCTGCGGACCTGGAGCAGGAGTCCATGGCTCTGGCGCAGAAGCTGGCCGCCGGGCCGACCTTTGCCATGGGCATGACCAAGGTGCAGATCTACAACGAGTGGACGATGGCCTTGCCGGCGGCGATCGAAGCCGAGGCGCAGGCCCAGGCGTTGTGCATGCTCACCGACGATTTCGACGAAGGCTACCGGGCTTTCAAGGAAAGAAGGACGCCGCAGTTTCACGGGAAATAGAATTCCATACTGAGAGCCTGGTCTAAGACGAAGACGGATGAAATTTCGAGAATTACCTACAAGAGGTCTGGCGTGTCCGGGTCATTTGTTTGGCAACAGGAAATTGGCACATCGAGTAGAAAAGTTCTTGAGAACAATCCTTCGCCATGGAGGGATGTCCGCCCTTCCGCGTTACCTGGACCAAAAGGGAAACAAAAAGGTTCCTTGGTAATGCCTGCTGGGTGAGTCCAACTTGATTCCCATCCCGTGCAGCGATGACATTGCCATAGAATTTTCAACTTTTGCTAACGATAGAATTAATGGAAGTGTCACCGTGCTCGGTGTCACGGTGAAAAATGAACACTCGTGAGAGTTTCACTTCCAGTGTGATGTTGAATGCCCCCATCAGGTCACTGCCCCATCCCTAACCTGCCTGTGGTACGTATTCCACCGTCACAGATTCCGGCTTAGCCCTGTCCCCGTCGTATCAGGCCGCCTACACTCCCAGATCGTACAACTGTTCAAATTGAAGGTTGAGGTCGTTGGTGACCTGCCATAAAGAAGCCAGAGCCTTGCGAAGATTACACGAAGCACAAGGAGGAAGGTCCTTTCGCGCAGTCAGCTCCTTGAGGGTTTGATACAACTGCAATATTTTTTTCTCAGGCTCGGTTAAGGGTGCTCCCAATAGATCGGTCTGGATCATGGTTGTGCCTCCTGTGACCTAATGATTCATTGGTTGGGGGAATCCGGGTTACGGGAGTACTCGGCCTTCGGACGGTCGTCCACCAGCCGTTTCGCCTTTAACTCGAAACGCGGCAAGTTCCCGTGGTCCACCCGCTCGATGTTGAAGCGAAGTCCCTCGTGGGCTCCGGCCAGTTCAGCGGCCATCTTCTTTTCCAGTTGCTCCCAATCGGTTTCTTGTCCCGGTTTCAGTTCCACCTTGATTGTGATTTCGTCCTGAAGATTATCCTTGCGCCAGATATATACTTGAAATTCCTCAATGACTTCGTGCTCCCTCACAATCAACTCCACGGCCCGCGGGTAGACATTGGTGCCGCGGATCAACTTCATGTCATCCCATCGGCCTCGGATGCCGCCGTCATAGATATCCCCGGTCCGGCCGCAGCCACAGCTATCGTGGGGAATCTTCACCACCATGTCCTTGCTGCGGTAGCGGATGAGGGGAATGAAGCCACGGCCAAACGAGGTGACGACGCGCTCTCCAAGCTCCCCATAAGGCGCTGGCTCTCCGGTCTCCGGATTGACCACCTCTTCAATGAAGTGATCCTCGATGATGTGCGTCCCACCCGGCTGATGGGAGCACTCGAAGATCATAATGGTTCCAATCTCGGTCATTCCAGCCGTGTCCCCGCATTTTGCGCCCCAGGCCTCCTCCAGCTGCCGCTTTACGGCCGGAATCGACCCAGACGGCTCACCGGAGAGGATCACCTTGTTGACCCGGCTCTTGTTTGCCAAATCGATTCCCATCTGCTGTGCTTGTTGCCAGAGGCGCATGGCGTAGGTGGGCGTGGAACAGACAGTGGTTACACCCATCTCTGCGATCTGCGTGACACGACCCTCGGTGGTCTGGGATCCACCGGGGATGACCAAAGCACCGATCTTCTCGCAACAGTAGTGGGCTCCCCAGAAACCAATGAAGGACCCGTAGCCGAATGCAAAGTACACTACGTCCTCGGGGCGCACCCCAAAGCCCCAGAACCCGTAGCACCACATCTCGGCAATCCAATCCCAGTCTTTCATGCCGTCGAGAACTCGGAGGGGCGTTCGTCCGCTGGTGCCCGAGGTGAGGTGATACCGGATGGCGCGGGTGGGATCGGTGGACAACAGGTCGCCAAACATGGGTTTCTCCGCCTGAGAGTCCATCCACTCCTCACGAGTCATGAATGGAATCCGGCGCAGGTCATCCAGTGTCTGGAGCTGCTCGGGCCGGAAACCGGCAGCATCGAACCGTCGCCTGTGGAAAGGGCTGTTGCTGTAGGCCCACGCACACAACCGGCGCAGCTTGTTCAGCTGCAACGCCTGCAACTGCTCCCTCGATAGCGTCTCGTTCTTAGGATTCCAGTACTCGGAATACGGCATGGGTGTTTTTCTCCGAATCCTAAAAGGTCTCCGTCTGTGCGATCCCGCGCCCCCTTTTCATCTCTCATCTCTCAGCGTGCTCTCATCGTGCCGCGTGCTTCCTTCAACTGGGCGGGTCACTGGGTGGATCACTGGGCGGATTACCGGGTGGATCACCGGGTGGATCGATGATACAAAGATCGGCGCGGCCAGCGGCCAGAATTGTATTGATCTGGTCGGCAGTGGTGATGTGGCCGGCGACCATCGTAGCGATACGGGCTTCGTTGCGGACCCGGTCACTGAACCGCGTGAGGAAGCAAGGACCATAGGCAGGCTCAGCCTGGATCGTTGTCTGGCCTGCCAAGACTGTCACCAAGTCACAGCCGCGCGCCTGGAGCATCCGGGCGATAACGACCGCATCCTGCAACTCGGTTCCTCCCTTGCTCCAGTCCGTGGCTGAGATGGCGACCGCTATCGGCTTGGTTTCAGGCCACACCGCGCGCACCGCATCGAACACCTCCAAGGGATAGCGCATGCGGTTGTCCAGTGACCCTCCGTATCCGTCGCTCCGCTGGTTGGTCAGCGGTGAGAGAAAGCTCGCCAGCAGATACCCGTGGGCGAAGTGGAGCTGAATCATGTCGAAGCCCGCTTGGTCAGCCATCTCAGCCGCCTGGATAAAGTCTTTGCGAACCTTCTCCCTGTCTGCCGCGCCCATCTCCTTGGGGACCTGGCTGAGAGGAGTGTAGGGGAGAGGAGAAGCAGAAAACAGCGGCCAGTTGCCGTCGCGTAAGGGCCTATCCAGGCCCTCCCATCGTGGCCGCGTCGAACCCCTTCGTCCTGAATGAGCCAGTTGGATGGCGATCTTTGTCGGAGATTGGGAAAGGCTGGAATCATGGATCGAAGCAACGATGCGCGCCCACGCTGCCACGTGCTCGGCACGATAGATTCCCGCGCAGCCGGGCGTAATGCGTCCTTCCGGGGATACAGCGGCTGGCTCGGTCATCACCAATCCCACTTCCCTCAGCCACCGTTCGCCCAGTCGGGCTTGGTGCCTGTCGTTCGGCATTCCTTCCCTGGCCGAGTACGGGGCCGTAGGAGCCCAGACAACACGGTTGGCCAGCTTCACGCCTCGCAGGGGGAATGCATTACCCATTGGTCGCGGAGCGTCACCAGCCCGATCCCCGTTTTTGGAAGTTCCGACGGCGCTGCCCATAAACCAGCGATCTATGGCGTCGGCATAGCGGGAGTCGCGAAGCCGCAAATTCTCGTAAGAAACCCTTTCGCTGCGGGTGAGCAGGTGAAACACGAACTGCATGGGTTCCAGATGAAAATACCTTTTGACATTCTCGAAATACGTCAGACTCTGCTGCGCCGCGTTCTGAATCGTCTCCGTAACTGGTTTTCGCTCTATCTCATAGTCGGTAAGCGCCGTCTCTACGTCCCGGTGGCGCTCTAAGGCGCGGACCAGGGCTATGGCATCTTCCATCGCCAGCTTCGTCCCGCTTCCTATACTGAAATGCGCTGTATGCACGGCGTCGCCGAGCAACACGATGTTCTTATGGCGCCAAGTTTTGTTCCGCACCGTCGGGAAGTTGATCCAACTCGACTTGTTTGACAGGAGCCGGTGACCTCCCAGAGCCTGGGCAAACAGCTTCTCACAGTAAGCGATGCTTTCGGCCTCCGACGCCTTTTCCAGACCGGCCCGCTGGCAAGTAGCCTGTTCGCATTCCACGATACAGGTGCCGGTGTTGCTGTCGAATGGATAGCAGTGCGCCTGGAACAGTCCGTGCTCATTCTCGCAAAACAGGAAGGTAAAGGCGTCAAACACTTTATCGGTTCCGAACCAGATGAATTTGGCGTTTTCCAGCGTCACGCTCGGCTGGAAGATGGACTCGTAGGTTTTCCGCACAAAGCTGTTGACGCCATCGGCGGCGATGATCAGATCAAAATCGCCGAAATCCGACAGGTCGCTCACCTCAACCCCAAACTTCATCCGGACGCCCACTTCCCGGCAGTGCTTCTGCAGGATGTTGAGCAGGAGCTTCCGCGAGATGCCGGCGAAGACGTGGCCTCCAGAACGGATGGTGTGATCGTGGTATTGCACGTCAATGGCATCCCACCTGACGAAGTGTTTCGTGATGTCCTGGTAGGTTTCCGAATCAACCTCCTGGAAGGTGGACAGCGTCCGTTCGGAAAAGACCACTCCCCAGCCGTAGGTCGCATCGGGCGGATTGCGTTCCAGGAGTGTGATTTCGTGGGTTGGGTCCGCCTTCTTCAGCAGAAATCCGCTGTATAACCCTCCCGGTCCTCCCCCGATGATGAGAATCTTCACAGCACGAGTCTCCTAAACTCTCCAGATGTGTGATGCGTATTCTATCTAGCCAACGGCCTCGGCTAGGCGGGTGAGTTGAGTGATGTTGCCCACCGTGGGGAACAAGAGCAGCTCGTCGCAACCTGCTTCCTGATAGCCTTGGATGAACTCGGCAATGGCGTTCGGGGTAGTCAGCAGGCCGGCAGTGATTCTATCGGCAAACGGTCCTGCGAAGGAATAGTAGTCCTTCATGTAACCGATACCTGCCTCCACCGCATCTTCGCCGAGCGCATAGTAACCCATTCCCCACAGGTGCAGCTTATCCGGGCGTCCCGCATCGAACCAGGCGGCTCGGGCTTTTTCAGCGGCGCGGGCGAAAGCCCGTGGTGGTCCGCCCCCGTGCAGGTAGCCATTCGCGTAGCGGGCCATGCGGGCAAAAGCCGGCTCGCTCGTCCCGCCTACCAGCAGTTCCGGGCCGCCGGGACGGCTCGGCTTGGGCCCAAAGGTATTCTCCTCCCAGTAGGAGCGCAGGGCGCCCAGTTGCTCCGAGAGCCGCCTGCCTCGAGATCGGTACTCAACCCCCGCTACCTTGTAGTCGGCCTCCCGAGCTCCTAAGGCCAAGCCCAAGACCAGCCGACCGCCCGACAACGCGTCCACGGAGGCTGCTGCTTTGGCCAGCATGGCCGTGTTGTGCAGAGGTCCGGTGAGAATCGTAGTAGCCAACCGAATCCGTTCCGTGACAGCAGCAGCCGCCGCCAACGTCGTCAACGGTTCAAAACTGTCGTATGCAAAGCGATCAAATATTCCCAGGGTCGAATACCGTCCCTCATCCGCCCGGCGGGCCCATTCGAGTATGAGAGCTCGATCCGTCCCCAGTATAGTGGTAGGAAGTCCAATACCGACCTTCACAGAGTGCCAACCATGTCAGGAATAATTCCAATAATAGCTTCGGGAGGTGGTATTTTAATTGAAAAGCAATTCGGTATCAATGCCTCCTTCGGGTTGGAGAACAGAAAATGGCAGCTTCGTCCAAATCGAACGGCTTGGTAGACCCTATAACAGCATTCGACCCCGCCAATTCTAGTGGTCCACTGCTTTTCTCTCCCATAATAATTAACGGGGTTCGCTTAGAGAACAAAGTTTGGCTGCCCGCTATGGTGACATGGCTTTCCCAGGATGGAACCGTCACAGACGATATTCGGCAACGCTATCTGAGGTTCGCGCGAGGAGAGCCGGGTATGATTGTTTTGGAAGCGACCGGCATCCATGAAGTCAATAGCGGCCCTCTGCTCCGCATCTCTAACGATTCATATATCCCTGGGCTGAGGGATCTGGTCCGGGAAATGCACGATGTGAGTCCTTCCAAGGTGGCGCTTCAGATTATCCACTTCCTAAAAATTGCGACCAGGAACCCGAACCAATATTTGGAAAGGCTGGGACGGAAAGACTTGATTGGCAAGCCGGAGGAAGTGGTCAAAGAATATCTGTCCGCCCGTCAATTCGATGACTATTGCCGCGGCTATCGGCAACGGGTTGAAGATCTAGATTCGGCCTCGATCCAACAGATTCCGGGTCTGTTTGCCCAGGCCGCTCGAAGAGCCCGGCAGGCCGGATTCGACGGTGTAGAACTGCACATGGCTCACGCCTACACCCTGGCGTCATTCCTATCAAAACTTTCCAACAGAAGAACGGATGAATACGGCAAAGACAGGCTCAAACTACCTCTGGAAGTGATTCGGGCCGTGAGAGCCGAGGTAGGCAACGACTATCTGGTTGGAGTCCGATTTCTCGGAGACGAAGCCGTTACAGGCGGCAACACGCTGGATGATACGCGGCTGATCGGTGTCGCTTTTGCGAAGGCCGGCATGGACTTTCTTTCCATTTCCCGAGGTGGAAAGTTTGAAGACGCCAAAAGGCCCAAGATGGGAGAAGCCGCCTATCCCTATACCGGAAAAAGCGGAGAAGCTTGTATGCCGAATCACAAGATGCCTGCTGGGGCCAACATTCACTTGGCTGCCGGAATCAAAAAGGCGGTGAATGCGTCAGGCTATTTCATTCCTATCGTGGGAAGCGGGAAGATCAATAACTTTGAGATGGCGGAATTGATCCTGAGAGAGGGGAAGGCAGACATTATTGGAATGGCCCGCTCTCTGTTATGCGATCCAGATTGGACAAAAAAGGTGCGCGACGGGCGACAGCCCGACATTCGGCAATGTGACTACAAGAGTGTCTGTGAGTTGCTCTACGACCAAAGACACTACAAAGTCGTTTGCAAAATGTGGGGAGGATTGCGCCATGCGGGCAGGGTTCATCCTCCTTGATGAATTACTGTTTGCTAGGCGAAGCAACCCACAAGGTCACTGGGTGCAGCGCCGGACCAGTGCTTGAGCGGTTTTGTAGTTGCTGTAGACCGTATGCGTGGGGTCATTCTGAGAGCCTGTCCCTTCGACAGGCTCAGGGCAAGCTCTGAGCTTGCTGAAGGGGCCGATGCGGTTCGGCCCGAAGAATCTGCTTGTACGAGCAGCTTCCACTCCAAAGGAAAAACAAGCAGATCCTTCGCGTTGCTCAGGATGACAGCAAAAGGGGCGGTTGTCTCTCCCCTTCCGGGTATAGTCTACGGAAACCCTAAGAGTGGTCTTGTCTCCTCTCCGAAAGGGAGGGTCAGCGTTGCCACCAATCGGGTGGCGCCTGAAAGCCAACCGTTGGCAGTCCCTGGCTGTCAGCATACTTC
>JADFGZ010000198.1 GCA_022567475.1 Acidobacteriota bacterium
ATGCGGGAAAATCGGGGCGCCTCCCTGCGGCTTGACCAGCACCAGAAACTCATTGGAAACATGATCGCGCATCCCCAGATGCGCCAGGTCCGAGGCTCCACCCGCGAAGATCGTTCCCGAACCAAACTCTGGATTCTCCACCGTCACAGCATATGTCCCCGGCTGCAGAAGGCTGACCGGCACTTCTGCGGTCAACTGGTACCTGTCTACAAAATTTGTCTTCAGTTTCTGTCCGTTGAAACGGACAAAGGAATACGGAATAAATCCCGTACCGTGAACCGTCACAGTGGCTTCCTGCGCGCCCTCCACCAATGCCTCGGGTGAAGCCCACCGAATTCGCGGAGACGGGAAAAAGTGGCTGCTCTGTTCCGAGCCGTTGAACGGGAGGGGATTCTTAAAGTCCGCATGATACTGTCCGTCCAACACGCGGCCCGGATTTTTGTACCAGGGTCAGAGTGAGTTTTGGGATTCGATCCGGCTGTCCAAAGAATAAATGCCGAAGGGGGCCGTACGGGCTAGGGCTTACAGAGCGTGTCTGTCAGTTCAAGCCGTGGTGAGCGCTCCACTAAATATTCGATCAAACCATCGATCTCTTGGTCCGAGAGCGTGTATCGGAATGCTGGCATTCCTGGAGCCAGCTCCATTTTGATGATTTCCTTTACATTTTCCACCTTCCCTCTCCAGAGTTTTTAAAACACCTCGGGGACGTGGAATGTCAGGATGGCGTTGAGGGTCTTATCCGAGACAATCACGTTCTTATTCTTCGGGTCCAGGGTGATTCCCCGGGCATCCTTCAGCAACCCGTTCGGCCCGCCGATGGTCCACCGGGGCGGAACGTCTCCATCGTCGTGAATGCTCCACACGCCCACATAGTCCTCAGCTGCGTATCGCCCTCTGGGGCGGACGACCCCGAAAATCATCCCGCTGGCCGGGTTGGTTGTCAGCAGCGAGACATCCGCAGCTTCCTTGCTGGAAATGAAAGCGCGAGAGGGGGCATTTCCCGTGGCAGTCCGGTCATAGATGCGCAGCCCGCCTCCGCCCGAGACGATCAGCAAATTGTGAACCGGGTCCACGGTCAGCCGGCTCGCGCGTTCGGGCACCTGCAGAATTCGGATGGGCGCCACGTCCCCGTCGGCGTCCCTCGGGAAGACGAGAATTCTATCGCCCTGGGGAACAAAGATTTCCCCGTGGATCGGGTCCAGTGCCAGGGCCATGGGATTCTTCAACTGCGTGCTGGGGCCAAAAATCTTGCGCACCGGCGCCACGTCGCCATCCGCGTCCCCGCGGAACGTGAGGATGGCAAAAGCAAAGAACTGCGGCACCACGATCTCGTCGCGAACCGGGTCATAAGCCATGTCGTGCATCGTGCGAGTAAACAGCGTGTTCTGTCCGGCAATTTCCCTTGTCGGTCTTGCGCCACCATCCGCCAACCTGGCGAATGCCGCAACCTGCGGATGGCCCACTCAGTTAGCCACGAGAATTTCTTCTCGTTTGGTGTCATACGCCACCGTATGCGGATTGCTGAGCATCGGCGACGGGGCGTCCACCGGCCCGCTGCGGATCACCCGTAGCGGGGCCACATCGCCTTCTGCGTCGATCGGGAACACCGTCGCCGCGTGGCTGCCGAAATTGGCAACCCACAGCTCGTTGTTTTCCAGGTCCAGCGCCACTCCCGTAGGATTCTTGACCATGGTTTTGGGACCTTTGATCACCCGAATAGGAGCGACGTCCCCGCTCGCGTCCGTCCGGAAGACGATTACGGAGTCTCCCGTGTCATTGGCGACAAACAGCTCGCCGCGATCCGGGTGCACAGCCAGCGCCGTGGGCCAGCTTAGCTGGGCGTTCGGACCTTGGATGATCCGCAGCGGGGGAGTGTCTCCCTGGGCGTCCTTGGGGTACACCGTGATCGAGGCAGGCTGAATCTTGCCCGAGCCGGGGAATGCGCGACGGCGCCCGACAGGAAAATCCGGGCGGTCGACATTTCCTCCTCCTCCGCCTTCCGCGAGAGGCGGTCGCTCATTGTTCGTGCCCCAATTAGACACGAAGAGCAGACCTGCTTGGGAGTCCACTGCGATCCCGTGAGGATCAGCCAGTTGAGTCCGGCTCCCCTGAAGAATTCGAAGTGGGCTATCCTCGTCCTGGGCATCTTTCGCAAATACCACGACGGCATGATCGTCCTGGATCGTGAGGAACAGTTCCTGTTCCTGCTCGTCCGCGACGATGCCGAGGGTCGTATGGGGAGTCCTGAGCTTCCGTTTCGGCACCACGTTGCCCCTGGCGTCGCGGCCAAAAACGGGCATCCAGTTCATGGTGTCATTGTTGACGCCGTAAATGTCGCCGGTCGCCGGATCAATATACACGCTGCAAGCATACTCGAGAAACGTGTTCTCTCCCCCGATCATGCGCTTGGGCTCGCTCATCACAGCATTGGGAGGGGTATTCTCGAGCCGGTCGTAGACGAGGAGCCTGGACAGGTTCTCCTCCGCCAGGACCACTTCGTTGCGGATGGGGTCCACCGCGATGCCGGCGAAAGAAAAATACGAGTCCGTAATATGGAAGAGGGGCTCCCTCTTCGCTATCTCCGCCCTGGCTGCATCACTCGGCCGGGGCGGCGGTCCTGCGGCCTGTGCTGCGCTACCTGCCGATCCGGGCATCTGCAACAGTGATGCGAGCAACTCCTCGCTCGCGCTGGCCGGCGCCAACTGATCTATCGGGCCGTTCGCCCCCGGCAGCGGCTCCCAGGAAACGAGCCGGTCGTAGCCAAAGGATCGAGTCCCCACTTTTCCGTCCTGGCTGCCGCTGGAAAGAACAAGCCCTGCGGCCACTGCCAGAAAGGCAAGCAGGACTAGCAGACTTACCTTACGCTTGGAATTCGATGATCGAACTTTGCTGGTGACCATGAATATCTCTCCTTATTAACTGGAATTTCCGATTAGCCATTTACAGTTTGCTCAGAATTGTATGCCCATCTGCCCTGACGATTCAATCTCAGATCACCATGGCAGAAGTTCCAAATAGGAAAAGAGCCAGATGTGACTGCCTCGCTTTCGGTGTGGCTTTTTGACCCGCTTTTGGCTGTAGTCAAGCCGCGTTGGGATCCTCCACCGTCCCGAGCAAGGTGAGGGTGGAGCGCACCTAGTCTCCAATGGCTTCTCGGGGATGGGGGAAATCGGTGCGCCCCCTTGCGGTTTGACCATCACCAGAAACTCATTGGAAACATAACCGCGCAGGCCCCAAGTGCACTAGGTGCGCCAGATCCGACGCACCAAGGGAAAAGGGTAGCTTAAAGGTTATTCAATTCCACCCGCAGAGCCTTCCAGGGCTCTGCCGAAGTCGTAGGTGAATTTGTGGGTGAAGTTAAGTTGCGGGCCGACCGCGTCCATTCCCGCCTCCGAGGCATACTGTTCCCGCAGGGAGGCGACCTTGCCGCCCAGCACCACCATCAAGGGTTCCACCGTCGGAAACTCATCGTCCGGCACCGTGAACCAATCCTTATTGAGCACCACAAAGTCCGCCAGCTTGCCCGGCTCCAGGGAACCAATCTCCTTCTCCCGCAGCACGAAAACGGAGGCCCACGTGGTGATCATCTTCATCACCGTATTCCGGTCCACAGCCTCTTCTGGAGCAATTAGGGCACCTCGGGCATTCCTCCGAGTAATCAATCCCTCGAGGTACGCTGCTGCAGTCGGTCCGCTTCCATCGGCGTAGTCGAGCCTGCTGAGTTCTCCCACCACCATGATCCCGGCTTCGAGGGGACTCTTGACTGGAACGACCCGATTTGCATACCGCTGGCCGTAGATTTCCAGCCAGGGTTCGCTTCGGCTGAGGTATTGCGCGCCACAGCTGAGAATCCAGCCGAACCGCTTCAGGCGAGGCAACTGCTCTTTGCGGGGATAAAATCCGCAGTGGTCCGAGCTGATTCGCTTGGAGCGTATGAAGTCCAGCGTGATGTCCGGGTTCTCTTTCATCACCTCATCCACGATGTCCAGCACCTGATCCAGGGCCTTGTCTCCATAGGCATGGTTGATTGTGTATCGGTAGCGTGCGGCCATCGCGGTCTTGATCGCCTGGTGATACACGTTGCCGGGATTGATGTTGCACTTTTCCATGGATTTGTACCGTTCGGGGCCTTCCATGGTGGTGCAGAATCCCGGCGGCCCGCTGTCGATGCCGCCGAGGGTCAGCCCCACATTCCAGAAATAATCGCTCCCCATGCCGGCCCAGTCGCCCATCCGCAGGAAGCAGCCTGCGATGTCCGGCTGCACCTGCTGGCAGTAGCGGTGTGAAAATGCCAGCCGCATCGGCATCCGTCCCTCCTCATCGAGCATGCGGAAGGCCGGCATGAACCGAAGGCCCATGATGTGGGAGCTGTAGGTGGTGAACCCGCCCGCTACCTGATGGCTCAAGTGATTTTCGATCACGTCGGCCAGCTCCCCAAGATTTCGGTCAAAGTACCGTTCCGAAATCAAAAGGCGGTCCACTCGAGGATTGAGGATTTTCTCCTCATTGGCATCGGTCGGCTCCACGGCGTAGTAGTTCAGAAAATCATTGCGGGCCGCTGTGTTCATCACCTCGTTAGTATGGCTGCTAACCCATACGGGAAGCGTCGGAGCAAGCTGGTCCAGTTTCTCCCGGTCCATGTGGCCCTGGGCCAGGTACTCGACTCCGATTCCCGTTCCGGCGCCCCCTCCGGGCACGATGATGAGCCCCCACTGCCCAGGAAGGGGATGGGCCATCTGCTCCTTGATGACCAGCTCAATGCCCTGAGTCAATTCTGCGAAGGTGTTTCCCGTGACGTTAAACGTCCTGGCAATCGTTTCAATCTTGTCCGGGTTCTTTCTAATCCAGTCGCTGACAGCGGCGTTGTGCAGATGATTGTGCGTGTCGATCAGGCCGGGCACGACGGTCCGTCCTTTCAAATCCAGCCTGCGCGTCTGCGGTCCCGCGTAGCGCAATATCCGGTCATTGGAGCCCAGGAACTGAATCCGATCCCCGCGAATGGCCATCGCCTGATAGGTCGTGCCGACAGAGTTGTTCAGCGTGGAATCATCCATGCTCACAATCTTGCCGTTGTAGACGATCCAATCCGGGTAGGCCACCAGCTCAGGCGGAATGTTGTCGAGCGCCTGCTGGCCGCGGACATTGACCCCAAGAAGCATTACTAAAACAACAACAAACCCCGCTGGGCGAAATATGTTCATCATGGGAGAGCCTCCTCGACCGGAATCCTTTCTCTGAACTCTTTCCTCGCGCGCCAACTTTCAGGCTTATTCATTGTCCCCTGCGGGTACCCGGCGCTTCCAGCCTTCAAAGCAGTTTAGCACGACGTTGATTTGCGCTAATTCTATAGCGTTTTCACAGTTGTTGTAAACCACAACGCGTTGCCATTCCGAGCCCTTCGGCGTTGCTCAGGATAAACTCCGCGAGGAATCTGCTTTTCCGTCGGGAGAGGACCAATCCCCGCGTACAAAAGCAGATCCTTCGCTTCGCTCAGGATGACAGCCAAAGAGGGTGCCTGGTTCCGATGGCGGAGCGGTCTACACGATTTGCGAAAAAGGTCTAAACCCTGATCGAATCGCTGGATCATCACGAACCACTGGCCGCCGGGGGTGACGGCCAGCGGTTTTCCGGCAACCGGCTAGAAGATTTCAGGAAAATAGTAAGTCAGGATCGCGTTGAGCCGCTTGTCGGTCACGATGATGCTCTTGTTCTTCACATCCAGCGCAACGCCGCGCGGCATCACCAGAGCGCCTTCCGGCCCCCCGATCGTCCATTGGGGCGGAACATCGCCGTCGTCTGTAATGTTCCAGACGCCGGTGAAACTGTCATCCCCGCCCAGAACACCGGCCTGCCGGGGACGCATCGTGAGAATAATCTTGCCCGTGGGCGGGTACAGCGCGAAGGGGCCGCCCATCCTCGTAATCATGCTGTTCGGCCCTCCGATTTGCCGCAGCGGCGGGGTATTGCCCTCCGCCGTCCGCGGGTAGATGCGAATCTTCAGCCCTTCGGTTTCATGCGTTCCCACAACAACCAGGAGGTTGCGCACCGGGTCCACGGCCACAGCGTCCGCGCCCAGTTTCGTGTCCGGCCCCTTGTGAATCCGCTTCGGAGCCGTGTTGCCCACCGCTTCGCGGTCAAAGACCAGAATCTCGTCGCCTTGAGGCACAAAAATCTCGTTGTTTACCGGGTCCACCGTGTGCCGCTCCGGCCCGTTCAAACGAGTGTCGGAACCCTGCAGAATCCGCATCGGAGGCTGTTCGCCGCTGGCATCCGCGCGGAACGTCAGAATGGCGTGGGCGAAGTCCTGCGGCACGCTGATCTCATCATGGATCGGATCGTAAATGATGGAGTGCATGGTGCGCCCCAGCCTGGTTTTCTGGCCCTCGATTTTCCGTACGGGAGAGTCGCTTCCATCCGCCATCCTGGCGAATACCGCAATCTGCGGATGAGCCACTCAGTTGGGGACCAGAATCTGCTCGCGCTTGCTGTCATAGGCCACCGGGTGCGGGTTGCCGATCATGAGCGCGGATTTTCCCAGGGGGCCGCTGCGAATCACCCGCAGCGGGGCCGTGTCGCCGGATGCGTCCAACGGGAAGACGGTCGCCGTGTAGTTGCCGAAACTGGCGACCCACAACTCTTCATTTTCCGGATCCACCCAGACGCCGGTGGGGTTTTTGATCATCGTCTTCGGCCCGCTGAGAATGCGTTTCGGTGCCACGTCTCCGTCGGCGTCGCCGTCAAAGACCAGCACCTCGTCATTCATGTCGTTGGTCACAAAGAGATCATGGGTTACCGGGTCGATGGCCAGGCCCGTGGGCCAGTTCAGCCTCGCCTTCGGGCCCTGGATGACACGGAGGGGAGCCGTGTTTCCCCGCGCGTCCTTCGCATACACGGTGATGGACGGGTCGGTGAAGCGTCCGCTGCCCGGAATGACGCTGTTGCGCGTCAGCGGCCAGTTGGCTTTTCCTTCGCCCCGGCTGTACATCGGCCTGGACTTGTTGTCGAGGTTGGGATCGTGTAATTGGGACGAGCCGAAGTTGGCGACGTACATCACGCCCCGCTCCGCGTCCAGGGCGATGCCGTGCGGATCGGCCAGACGCGTCCGATCTCCCTGCAAGAGCCGCAGCGGCTCCGCATCCTTCTCCGCCCACTTGTTGAAGACCACCACGGCGCTGTCGTGCTCAATGGTGAGAAACAGCTCCTCGGCCCCCTCATCCACCACGATCCCGTAGGTGCCGTGCGGGGTGTAGAGTTCCCGCGTCGGCGGAATGTTTCCCTTGGCCTGGCGGTTGAAGATGACCAGCGTGTCCACCGTATCGTTGTTGATGGCGTAGATGTCGCCGCTCGCCGGATCGATGTAGAGCCCGCAGACGTAATCCACCTTCGTATCCAAACCGCCGATGGACCGCTTCGGCTCGGAAAATTGGGCCGTGGGAGGGGTGTTGGTCAATCGGTCATAGACAAGAATCTGGAAGAGGCTTTCATCGGTCATGACCACTTCATCGCGAACGGGGTCCACCGCGATGGCGCTGAACGAAGAATAGGGGTCCTTGATGGTTCGCAGGGGAGGCCGCCGCCGAACCTCCTCGCGGCTCGGGTCTGCCGCCGAGGCGGCGCGACCGGGCGTGCCCGTCTGGAAGCCCGTCTGTAAGAGTGCCGCGCGAAGGCTGCCCGATGCGCTGGCGGGCATCCACTGGCACATCTCCCCGTCCATCGCCGGCAAGGGTTCTATGGAGACAAGCTGGGGAAAGCCGGTGGGTTTCAGGCCAAAGGCAGAGCGCGCCTCAATATCATTTCCTCCAGACAGCAAAAATCCTGCGCCGACTCCGAGCAATGTTAGGATGGCTGCCAGAACGAGGTTCTGTCGCCACTTCGCCCCCGTCGCAATCTTTCTGGTCGTCATAAGTCCCCCTAGGTAATGGTCTGGAACCGCTGCTTGATAGTTCTAAACCGTTTTCTCAAATGGTGTAGACCGTGGATTCGCTCCAAAACCTTCTTAGGATGTCATTCCGAGGGCCGAGGTCTGTGGTCGGCCCGAGGAATCTGCTTGTTCCAGAGGGTCTTAT
>JADFGZ010000199.1 GCA_022567475.1 Acidobacteriota bacterium
TTAATATCTGGCTAGGGGTAGGTATGGGTTGGTGGAAAATTATCGGTCTGTGGTAAGTGACGAATGGAGAGCGTCCGCCTCATGGGAACATCGCAATTTGAACAAGACAAAAGCAGGTGGTGAGGGTATCATTTGCAAGCAATTGCGGTTGCAAGAAAGTACGGCAGCAAGAACGTACGGTACCAATCGGCAATTCCATCTAAAGGCTGAAAAAGGGGCATCGGATATGGCTCAAGCATCTGATATGCGTCGGCGGGTGAGTCTGGTTTTGATCCTTGCAGTGCTTGGGACCATCGCGGGTTATGTGCTCAGAGGCGATGGCGAAACCCCTGCGATCTTCGGGCGAAGGCCCGCAGGCTATGCTCAGTTAGTTTCCATCCAGCCCCTGCCCCCGATGGATGGGATGGACGGGGAGATGTGCGAGTGGGTGCCCGCCAGCAGCAGCACGCCGCTGATGGCTTCCCTGCTGCAAGACCGGCTATCGGGCGGCGCGGCGGCGCAGAGCGCCGACGCGGCCAGACGGGCCGAAGCTGCCCAAAGAGACCCCGTGCGTGTCCTCCGGGATTCCTACGCGCTGTACAGCGCCGTGGCGGTCGACCCGATTCGCAATGAAGTGGTTCTGACGGACGAAAACCTCTTCAACATCATGGTCTACGACCGGCTGGATAACACCCCTCCCTCGGCTGCCATGAGCGAGCCAAAGCGCATAATCGGAGGCCTGAAGACGAAAATTGAATTCCAGTGCGGCCTGTACATCGACCCGGCCAGCGGAGATATCTATGCGGTCAACAATGACACGATAGACACCTTGGTCATCTTTGGCCGCCAGGCCCAAGGCGATGTGCCTCCCGACCGCGAGCTTTACACGCCTCACGGAACCTTCGGCATCGCGGTGGATGAAGCCAACCAGGAACTGTTTCTCACAATCCAGCACGACAACGCAGTAGTGGTGTACCACAAGATGGCCGAGGGAGACGATGCTCCCATTCGGCTTCTCCAGGGAAACAATACGCTCCTGGCTGACCCTCACGGAATTGCCGTGGACACAAAGAACGACTTGATCTTTATCACCAATCACGGGTCGATTCGCCAAATTCACGCCGACATCGAGTCCGAGGCCGCGTCGTGGATGCGCAGCTCTGAAAAAGAGAACTGGCCGCTGACGCAGGATAAGACGGTTCCCGGCTCCGGCAGGATTGTGCCTTCCTCGATTACGGTCTACTCCCGGACCGCCAGCGGGGACGCCGCTCCGCTGCGCACCATTACAGGACCCAACGCGCAGTTGAACTGGCCGTCGGGGATTGCGATTGACTCGGAGCGCGGCGAGATGTTTGTGGCCAATGACGCGGGGGATTCCGTTTTGGTTTTCCGCACCTCTGCCAGCGGCAACGAGGCGCCTATCCGTGTCCTCAAAGGCCCGAAAAGCCTCATCAAGAATCCCACCAGCGTGCATCTGGACTTGGTGAACGATGAGTTGTGGGTGGCCAACTTTGGCAACCACACGGCTACGGTCTACAAGCGCACGGCGGCGGGCGACACGGCGCCTTTGCGCGTCATCCGCAGCGCTCCGCTCGACCAGCCGGTGCTGGGCATCAGCAATCCCGGCTCGGTGGCCTACGACAGCAAACGGGAAGAAATTTTGGTGCCCAACTGAGTGGCCCATCCGCAGATTGCGGCATTCGCCAGGCTGGCGGATGGGAGCGCAAAACCAACCCGGTTGATCGCAGGACAAAAAACTCTCTTGGGCCGAACGATGCACGCCATTGTCTATGACGCGATTCACGACGAGTTTGTGGTGCCGCAGCCGTTTGGACAGGCGATTTTGACCTTCCGGGGTGATGCCGAAGGGGAGGAGCCGCCGATCCGCGTCATCCAGGGACTGCGCACGCGGTTGCGGGCCCCGGACCGGCTGGAAGTCGATCCGGTCAACAACGAAATTTTTGTTCCCCAGCAAGATTCCGTGCTGGTGTTTCCCCGCGAGGCCAGCGGCAACGTAGCGCCGCTCCGGGAACTGAAGGGCCCTGACACCCAGATGGGTTCTTCCGCTGTCGCCGTGGACCCGGTGCACGACTTGCTGATCGTGGCAGGGCGAAAGGGAGGGAACAACACGACCCTAAAGATTTTTGGCCGCACCGATGAAGGCAACGTAAAGCCGCGGGCTGTCATCGGCGGTCCGAACACCGGCCTGACCACCAATGCCTTGATCCGGGTCTTTCCGCCTCGTGGAGAGATTCTCGCGGTCAATCGGGGCGTGTACGGAGAACAGGCAAGCTCGGGTGTCTTCGTCGGCGTGTGGAGCGTTGAGGACGACGGAGACGTTCCGCCGCGATGGACGATTGGGGGTCCCAACGGCATGTTGCGGCAGCCGCGCGGGATGGCTCTGGACCCCAAGAACAAAAGCGTCATTATTTCCGACAAGTACCTGAATGCAATCCTGACGTACTACTTTCCGGAGATTTTTTGATGGGACTCTGATGCAAGACAAAGATGATTGGCCGGGGCCCCGCTGCGCACGGGGCGCGGCTGCGCGTCCCCTTTTCAAAAATACGCTTTTCTGAATCTGCCGATAAACAGCGTTATGTAGATCGAACGACATCATAATTCCATGCCATCTTGAGGGAGGTACGAGTGCCCTACCGGGATCTGCGCGAATATTTGCAAGTGCTGGAGGAAAAAGGACTCCTCTGCCACGTCAAGGCGGAAGTCGATAAAGACTGGGAGATCAGTGCGGTCTGCCGGCAAACCTTCCGGACCATTCCCCAGGAGCGCCGCCCGGCGCTGATGTTTGACCGCATCAAGGGGAGCGATATTCCTCTGGTGGTAGGCATACTCGGCGGTTCCCGGGCGATCTACGCCACTGCCTTGGAAACGAATCTGGAGGGAGTTCTGGAGAAGTGGGCGCAAGGACAAAAAAATCCCCTGCCCCCTCGGATGGTGGAAAGCGGACCCTGCCAGGAAGTGGTGCACATGGGGGATGAGGCGGATATTGAGATGCTGCCCGCCCCGGTCTGGACGGTGGGCCAGGACCCGGGCCCTTATCACACCTCTCCGTTCGTCTTCACCCGCGACCCGGAAACCCGCATTCAGAACGTGGGCGTCTATCGCATTCAGGTCAAGGGTCCCCGTAAGACCGGTATTATGATCAATCCGCCGCGCAACATGAACCAGCACATCCGTAAAAATGAGGCCCAGGGTCGCGGCACCGAAGTCGCTGTGGTCTTCGGCACCGATCCGGTAATCGGGCTGACCGCAGTGACCTCGTTTCCTTACGGGACGTATGAGCTGGCGGTGGCAGGAGGCATTCGAGGGGAGCCGATTGAGGTCGTTCGGTGCCGCACTGTGGACCTGGAGGTCCCGGCCACGGCTGAGATCGTCGTGGAGGGAAAAATTCCCTGTCAAGGCAGAGAACCCGAAGGGCCGTTTGGCGAATATGGGGGATACATGGGAGCGCCTGGGAACAATCCTTTCATGGAAATCACCTGCATTACCCACCGGCGCAACCCCATCTATCAAGCCTTCCTCAGCCAGATGCCTCCGAGCGAGTCGAGTTGCATCAAGAGCATCGGGAGGGAAATGGAGATCCTCCGGCATCTCAAGGAAAATCTCAGCCTCCCCGTCCGGGATGTCCATCTCCCCGATAGCGGAAGCGCCACGGCCATTCTCCTCATCTCCATGGAGAAACAAAACCGCTTTCAACCGCTGAAGGCCATCCTGGGAACATGGTCGCTGACTATGGGCACCGGCAAGATCACGATCGTGGTGGATGACGACATCGACATCCGCGACTCGTTCCAGGTCAACTGGGCCCTCAGCTTCCGGATGCAGCCAGCCGAGGACATCCACATTGTACGGGGCATCGATCCCATCACCTTGGACCCGTCACAGCCGCTGAAAGACGGAAAAAAAATTCCGTCCCCCGAGCAGGTGAGCTCGAAGGTCGGTATTGACGCCACCCGCAAGCATCCCTTCCCTGCTCCTTCCGTGCCGCCTAAAGAGCATCTGGAGAAAGTTGCCGCCGCCTGGGCACGCTACGGAATTGGGGAAGTCAAACCCAAGGGAAAATAACAAAGCCGGTTTGTCCCCTGGATTTTGCTCTGCAATGCCCGGCTTTTTCTGCATGACGGATTCCGCAGGCCCGGAATCCGCGCCAGACCCGATGTGAGCGCACCATGAAGCTGCTGCTGCAATTCGCCTCCGGCCCATTGACTCTTCTGATCTTGTATCTGCTTCCCTATGACGCCCCATCGTCTGAAGGCCGCATCGCGCTGGCAATTTTCGGGTGGATGGTGATGTGGTGGATGACCCAGCCGGTCCCTTGGGCTATCACCGCAATGATGCCGCTGTTGTTGTTCCCGGGCTTTCAGCTCATGACCATTGGCAATACCGTCAGCCTGTACGGGCAAAACATTTTCTTTTGGGTCATGGGCACGATCCTGATGGGTTACGCGATGCAGCGGCACGGGCTGGCCAAGCGTTTTGCCCTTTGGTTTTTGTCCTGGCGCGCGGTGGGCGGCAACACCTACCGCCTGGTTTTCGGGTTTATGCTGGTGACAGCCTTGGTCTCGATCTTTATTTCCAACGCCGCCACGGTAGCCATGATGATGCCCGTGGGGATATCGCTGGTCTCTTTTGTCCGGGTGATCACGGGAACCTCCCCCTCGAAAAAGAGCAGTTTGGGAGCCATGATGGCGCTCGGCGCCCTGTATGGCGCGGTAGCCGGCGGCACAGCCAGCATGATGGGAACTCCTTACAATGCCTTGAGCGTTGACCTGCTGCAAACACTGACCGGACGCACCTTCGGATTTTTCCACTGGATGGGCGCTGGCGTGCCCATTTTCCTGGTCACACTGGTCACGTTTTATTTTGTCCTGCGCTTGTTCTTCCGGCCTGAGATTACAAGCATTCCCGGCGGCGAGGAGTTTATCCGGGGGGAGCGAGAGAAGCTGGGCAACCTCACGCCGGGCGAACGCTCCACCCTTTTCGTTTTTCTGGTGATGGTCTTCCTGTTCACGCTGCCGTCGCTGATCGATTTGACGCTGGGCCCGGAGCACTCGCTGGCGAAGTGGGCTGACACGGCGCTGCCCATCTGGATTGTGCCGCCCACGATTTTGCTGCTGCTGTTCTCGGTGCCGGTGAATTGGAGAAAAGCCGAATTCGTCCTGACGTGGCGCGAGGCGGTAGAGCACGCCCCTTGGAACATCATGCTCCTGTGCACGGGGGCAGTGGCCGTCACCAGCACGCTCGTCCAGTTCGGCTTCGTCGATTTCGCAAAAACCCTGGTCGCCGGGATGGGCCTGGGACAGTATTCGTTGCCGTTCGTCTCTTCTATTCTTGTGGCTCTCGGCACCAACTTCCTCTCCGGAACGGCAGCCACCGCGCTGTTCGGAACCATCTTGATCCCGGCATCCCAACAGATCGGCTTTAACCCCGCCTCCATGGCCATGCTGATTCCCAACGTGGCTACGGGAATCATGCTGCCCTGGGCAGGCGCAACGGCGGGAACGGCGTTCGCCACCGGCGAGGTGGAGATGAAGAACATGATCCGGGTCGGCGCGGTCGCCACGTTGGTGTTCGCGTTGCTGATAGCCGGAATCCACACGCTGCTGGCTCCCCTTCTCTAGGGGTTGCTCCGGTCGAAAAAGAGAAGCGTGAAAGAACGGTTACTGGCGGGGCAAATAGAGCGGATTCCCTGCGGCGGGAAGACATTCCGACCATGCGCCGGCGAGCAGAGTAAACACCAACTCAGTGTTTTATTACCTTGCTTGACAATCGGATCACCGGCAGCTAACTTCAGGCAAGCAAAGCCACCCGGAAACTGAACAACAGGAGGAAAAAGTTTTGCCAAAATCAGCGATGGCTCTAGTAATCTTGCTCCCCTTGAGCCTCTTCGTTTTCTTGACAGAAGCGCGGCTCAACCCCGCCGCCCCGCAGGCGTCTGGAGGCAATCGATCCCGTGGCATCCGGCAGATCATCCCCGGCCACTATGTGTACCAGGAGACCGAGGAGGGTTCCTCCAGCTTCAATAGCGGGATCATCGTCACCAGCGAAGGGGTTGTGGTCGTTGACGCTTTGAATTCCGAAGCCGTCGCACGGCGAGTTCGCGAAGCGATTTCCCGCGTGACCACACAGCCGGTGCGCTTTTTGATTTCCTCCACGTTCCATAACAACTACACGCGGGGCAACGTCGCCTACCCGGACGCCGTCCGCATCGGTCATGAAAGCTACCGGAGCGATCTGATCCCGGAAATGGTTCGGGGGGAGTCGCCGTCGCCGGAGGCGCAAAAGGCCAGGATGCCTCATCAGACCTACCGGGATCGCATGACGATCCATCTCGGCGGCAAGGAGATTCAGATTCTCCATCTGGGCCGGGCCCACACGCGGGGCGACAGCATCGTTTTCGTTCCCGAAGACCGGATTGTTTATCTGAGCGAGGTGTTTTTCCTCGACCAGTTTCCCTATACCCGGACGGCCTATCCCAGCGAGTGGCTGCAAGTGCTGGAAAAGGTAGAAGCCCTCGATGCCGATATCCTTGTGCCGGGCCATGGGTTCCTGTCCGACGATCCCCGGGAAACCCGGCAAGGGCTCCGTCGCATGAGGCAAATCTTGGTGGATGTGCGCGACGCCGTCCGGCGAGAGATTGCGCGAGGAGCCACGGAAGACCAGGCTGTCGCCGCGATCAAGCTCCCGCAGTACGAAGGACTCCCCGGATGGGACCCGGCAGGTGAGATGGCTCTGCGGCGGTTTTATCAGGAGTTGACAAGCAAACTCGACTGAGAGCGTCCGGGCCCTCTGCCATCACAGTTGTCAGTGCCCGGACTAATTGCTCCCTGCGACGGCGCGGTAAGCTGCCTCGATATTCGTAGGCATGCGGTTCTGGTTTGCCCAGTGCTCGTACTCCGGCATGCGCAGTTCCTGTTTGATTTGGTCGAGGGACTTTCCTTCGCGCACCATGCTGCCGACGCGCTCCAGGAGCAATTCAAAATAGCGAATGGTATCGTCAAAGAGCGCGGTCGTTCCAGGAAGACCATGCCCTGGAATCACGATCTCCGGGTTCAGAGCCTTCATCATCCTTATGCCCTTGATCATATCCGGGATCGTGACATAAGGACGGATATTGTTGAGGCTGTTCGGGACCGCTACGGATGCGGCGAAAAGGACGCGCTCCCGGGGGAGCCAGATCGCAGTGTTTGCTTCGCTATGAACGTTTCCTAAATTCAGCAACTGGATTGTCCTTCCTCCCAGATTCAAAGTCATCCTGTCGCGGTACTCGATCTGCGGCGTGACCAGCCGGAAGCCTTGGAAGGCCTTGCGCATCTCCGGAGATTGTTCCATCAGCCTCCTGTTCCGCTCCGGATCGTAGGCCTTTCGCATCGCCTCGGATGCGCCCTCGTGATTGATGATCATGGCCGGAGGAGAAAAGACAAAATGGCCCGTTGTGTGATCGGCATGGGTTTCGGTATTGATGAGGAAGCGAACCGGCAGCGAGGTCAGCTTTTTCACTGCCGCCAGCACCGCCAGGGAATCTGTCGGCATACGGCCGCTATCGATCAAAACCACACCCTCCTGAGTCAGGATGATGCCGCTATTGGAATTGCCCTCGTCCCCGACGTAGAGGTAGATTCCATCTTTGATCTTCTGAATTTGCGGACCCAGGTCTTGAGCCTGCAGAGAAGAGCCGAAAACCAAAAGGCAAGTGGCCGAAAGCAAAACAAGCGCTGACCGAACTCTCATAGTCCCTCCTCAAGGCAATTTTCGCTCCATTGTTTCATACAACCTTACGGGCGCTCAACGAAAACTAGCGGCATAGCTTCTAAGAGGTTGTTGAAAAATTGGTGTATGGGTCCGCTTGCTAACGCGCGCGGCTCGGATTGCTTTGCCGCCGCCGTAGTTTTCACGCAGACTCTGCAGCCGTATGGTTCCAGCAACCGCTCCGCCTTGCAACCGGCCAATTCTTCCGCTACCATGAGTCATCATTGCCGCTGTTCCGTATCGCCACTATTTAGTTTGGCTATTAGACACTGC
>JADFGZ010000013.1 GCA_022567475.1 Acidobacteriota bacterium
TTTCAATAACTTAGGTGGCAATTCTGATTCGGGGTTTTGGCACAGGGGCGAACCTCTGGTGCTCAAATCAGAGGACTGGTTCCGGAGACCAGCGTCAGAACGCTATGTTGATGAATCGTCTTGCTTGGTCCTGCACCTTACACCACGATATTCTATGGTATTCGGCAGTTAATGGACCCAAATCGGACTCAAGTTTCCCCAATCCATCCTGATGTCAAGGGCGGAGAAAAACCGGGCCAGCAGGGCGGAGTAAAACTAGACCACTTGTGATGGTGGAAGGGTTTGGTTTGTTGGATCTGCAGGGGTGGCTGGAGCGGAGGCCTGCGCCCCGGGTTGCCGGGGCGCGTTTAGGCGGGAGCGGAAGGCGCCCCTGCAGATCGCGGTGAAATGAGGGGCTGGGTTATGGGTGGATTTATGATCGGTTGCCAGGCTTCGGGGGTCTGTTCCGTTTGCTTTCTTTTAGCCGGTAGCTTTCCCCGTTCATCTCCAAGATGTGGACATGATGGGTGAGCCGATCCAGCAGTGCGCCGGTCAGCCGCTCGGAGCCCAGCACCTCGGTCCATTCGTTGAAGGGCAGATTGCTGGTGACCATCGTGGCGCCGCGCTCGTAGCGCAGACTGAAGATCTCGAACAGCATCTCGGCTCCGGTTTTTGATAGCGGCACAAAGCCCAGCTCATCGACGATCAGCAGTTCGTAGCCCGCCATCAGTTTCTGGAATCGCAGCAGGCGCTTCTCATCCTTGGCTTCCAGCAACTCATGCACCAAGGACGCCGCCGTGGTGAACCGCACCCGGTAGCCCTTTTGACAGGCCGCCAATCCCAGGGCGAGGGCGATGTGCGTCTTGCCCGTGCCGGAGTTTCCCAGAGCCAGCACGTTTTCCTTGCGGTCGATGAACTCACTGCGGGCCAGTTCCAGAACCAGCGCCTTGTTCAGTGAGGGAATCGCCAGGAAGTCGAAACTGTCCAGGCTCTTCACCACTTTGAATCGCGCCTGCTTGATGCGGCGCTCGGTCGCACGCAGCTCCCGATCCAGCAGTTCCAGTTCCGACAGCCGCAGCAGGTAGCGGGGAGAATCTACTCCTTCGGCGGCGCACTGCTGCGACACCTTGTCGTACTCCCGCAGGAAGGTCGGCAATCGCAATGCCTTCAGATGATGTTCCAACAGAATCTGAGGAGTCTCCATCAGTAGCCTCCTTCCAGCAGGCCTGCCGGGCTGACCAATGCGAGGTAATCAGCGGCCGCAGTGGTAGCTACCTGCGCTACCGGCAAGTGTGGATAGTTCTCCAGGTCCAACCGCGGCGGCCGTTGCTCGATCCGGCACAGCAGAAGATGTTTCACTGCATCGAAGGAGATCGCTCTCATTCGGAGTGCGTCTTCCACCGCCCCAGTGACCTCCGCCATCGAAAAGGTCTCCAGTAACCGCAGCACCTGCACGTACTCCCGCTTGCCGCGTTTCGACAGCCGTGCTTCCAGCAGCCGCCGCAGTTGGGAGAACTCTTCGGGCAACTCCCAGCCCACCAGTGGCGCCGCCTGATCCAGCGCATTGGTCTTCTGCTCCAGCAGAGCCAGGTAGTGCAGCGGATCAAAGACCATGTCTTCCCGCTCGTAGCTCCTCGAATGCCGCGCAATGACTTCCGCGCCGCACGAGATCACCACCTCGCGGACGTAGCCTTTGACCAGAACCTCGCGGTGTCCCCAGCACACCGGCACCGAATAGTCGTTGCTGCGATACCGCACCAGCGACAGCGAACTCACTCTCCCCGTTCGTTTGTCGCAGGCTTCATACGGTGTTGCCGGCAGCGGCAGCAGTGCCACTTGGTCCTTCTCGAACCGCTCTCCAATCGTTTGCCCGTGTCCCCGCAACCGCTGCTGGCGCCTCTTCCGGCACTGTTCCAGTAAATGTGCGTTCAACTCTTCCCAACTCGCACATCGCGGAACCGGAACCAGGAAGTTCCGCCGCGCATATCCGATCAGCCCCTCCACCTTCCCTTTGTCGTTCCCCTTCCCAGGCCGTCCGAACCGCTCCTGGAAAAGGTAATGGCTCTGTAACTCCGAAAACGCCTGCGTCTTCTTCCTGGTCCCATCTCCCAGAATCCGCGCTACCGCAATCTTCGTGTTGTCGTAAAGAATCGTCCGCGGCACTCCGCCAAAGTAGGCGAACCCCTGGTTGTGCCCCTCCAGAAACGCCTCCGTCGTTTCGGCCGGGAACGCCATCACGAAACAGTCGTCCGACTGCGGCAGATCGATCACCAGATAGTGAGCTTTCCGTTCCTCTCCCCCGATCACCGCCAGTGCTTCCCCGAAGTCCGCCTGGGCGTCTCCCGGAGGATGCGCCAGTGGCACGAACATCTCCCGATGGTTCACCTTTCGTAGACGCACGTAGTCCTTCACGATGGTGTACCCACCGCTGAATCCGTGCTCGTCTCGCAATCGTTCGTGGATTCTTTTCGCTGTGTGGCGCTGTTTCCGGGGGCGCTCTCGATCCTCCGCCAGGATCTGGTCGATCACTCCCGCCCACGAATCCAGCTTCGGCCGCTTTGCCGGTTGTTGCCGCCGATACCCCGGCGGCGCTGAATACTGCAACATCTTCCGAACGGTCTCTCGGGCCAGTCCAAACTCCCGTGCTACTTGCCGTTCGCTTTTTCCCTCCACATAAACCGCTCGCCTAACTCGTGCATATAGCTCCACTGTATACATACCTCCGGTATCCCACAAAACACCCACCCGTGGAATGCTTCATGCGATTGTTTTCCGGCGGTCTAATTTTACACCGCCAGGGATCACCGCTCACGCGGCGCTTCCTGGTCTAGTTTCTCTCCGGCGCTTACACGTGGATGAGCGCGGCAGAATGATCCCCGGGGGAGGATTTAGTCCGAATCGGCACGATATCCTGACCGGCACGCAGCCGGACGGCACGGCTTATCCGCCCGGCGAAGACATGACCTGCAGCAACTGGACGAGCACCAACGATAACGGAAAAGCCCGGATTGGCCATCATGACCGCGCCGCCTGGAATTCGGCCCACGAAAACCGCGGTTGCACCGCGGAGGGGGTGCGCCCAGGGGGCGGCGACGGCTTGTTCTATTGCTTTGCCGCTCAGTAAAGACCGTTCGCACTTTGGCAGTCTGGTTGTTCGTTGTATCCTGCCCTGTCCAAAAACTCGACCGGACCATAACCACGGCGCGGGCGGTGCTTTTGCAATCTTGGCAGTCGTGGGATTACCACCGCCCGGCATGAGCACGCTTCACCCTTGGCAGTTCTTCATCGTCGCCATCGCTGGCTGGATTAGCCGCCATCTCCGCGGCGTAGTCAAGGTGCCAGAGTTGCCCCCACTTCGGAAACGGTTCCCTTCGAGGAAGTTTGGGCGATGAGCATTGGCTGGATAGATCGCGGGTGCTTCCGCAATCTAGTGTTGTTAAAGCTTGCCTATCTCCAACAAACAAAGTGGCTTATTCTATATTTGCCACACTTCAGAACTGATAAGACCATTTCTGCCAGCAAGATATTGAACATTATAGGGTTATGCTGATCCCACCAACAGTCGATTGCGGAAGCACCGATTCTTTCTCAGACTGCCTCCCCGCCTGGGCCCACTCTTGGGCTGGAATGCTCAGGAAAGCTTCCACGGCCTTCGGATCAAACTGGAGGCCAGAGTACTTGCGGATCTCTTTCCGTGCGACCGCATATGACCGCGCTTTTCGATACGGCCGATCACTGGTAATGGCATCATAGGTGTCCGCCACAGCGAAGATTCGTGCGCCTATGCAGATCTCCTCTCCCTTGAGTCCCTGCGGATAGCCTCCTCCCGCGTACTCTTCATGGTGTTGGAGAATGATCTGTGCCACCGCTTCCATGCCAAGGATTCCTTCCAAAATTGCATAGCCTGCTTGCACATGTTTCTCCATCAACATCCGCTCCTCTTCTGTCAGAGGGCCAGGCTTCAACAAGATCCGATCGGGCACCACAACCTTTCCAATATCATGCAAAAGAGCTGCAGTCCGAATATCGCAATGGTCTTTCCCAGCCACCCTCATTTTCCTCCCCAGCAAGGAGCAATAGTTGCTGACTCTTTGTGAGTGGGCGAAGGTCCCGGGGTCCCGTAGATCCAGAGTCCTGCAAAAGGACTCTATCGTTGAGGAAGTAATGCTTTCGTTATCTTTCAGCAGCTTTTGCAGGCTGTGTTTCAACTGGATCAGCTCCTCCGCCGCCTCTGAAACCAACTGCTTTTTGGCGATTGCTTTGTGAGCGGATTGCAGTACCGTTTTGAAATTAAAGGGCTTCAGGAGGAAGTCGGAGGCCCCCAACCGCAAGGCCTGTACAGCCATATCTACGTCGGCACAGCCGGTCATCACGACTACACACGTGTCTGGACTGGCAGTGAGGACTCTTCGCGTTAGCTCTAATCCGTCCATGCCCGGCATACATATGTCACTGAGAACAACCTGAGGCCGAAACTTCTCCAATAGGGATATGGCCTCCTCCCCACTCGCCGCTATTTGACAATCGTAGCCATGGCTGGAAAAAAGCTCGGCGAAAAGGTTACAGAGATTAGGCTCATCATCAACCACTAAGATTCTTCGCTTTTCCGACATTTCCCTTCCTCCCATAAAGCCAGCCAGCGGGCCGAGTGTAGGGTTTGCAGAATTCGGTGCCGATATTCCCCGTCCGTGCAAGCTACCACCGCTGCCAGGGACTGCGGCTCTTCTAAACAGGTCGCTGTGGGACCAATGACATGATTTCCCCCCGTGAGTGATAGAAAATGTTGTGTTGTTCGGTTTCCGAATCGCCAGTACGAAACGCTAAAGTATCACAACCTTGATTAGAGACCCATTAGCGACAAGTTAAATCCTCCTAATCTTTAAATTCTATTCATCCCGGAAACTTCCCTCCCGGTACGGATGACTTCGCCTTCGGGATTCCTCCCGGATCAGAAATCCGCCGATTTCGCAAACGTTCCATTAGCAATCGGGGGACCAGACGTTTGTTCGATCTGAGGCCGGAGAGACCGGCACGGGCAAGGAACTGGTGGCGCGGCTGGTTCATCGGTCGAGCCTCCGCCGCGACCGTCCCTTTGTCGCGGTGAATTGCGCCGCGTTCCCCGATACGCTGCTCGAAAGCGAGATGTTCGGCCACGTGCGAGGCGCCTTTACCGGGGCGACGACATCCAAGATGGGCAAGTTTGAACTGGCCAACGGAGGAACGCTTCTGCTCGATGAAATCGGCGAGATGCCGGCCACGCTGCAACCCAAGCTGCTCCGCGTGCTGCAAGAGCGCGAGGTGGACCGGCTGGGTGACACCCGGCCGGTGCCCGTCGACGTGCGGGTGATCGCGACGACCAACCGTTGCTTGCGCACTTTGGTGAGCGAAGGAAAGTTCCGCGAGGACCTTTACTACCGTTTGAATGTGGTTCCGTTGTCGATTCCGCCTCTCCGGGAGCACCGCGAAGATATTCCAGAGCTGGCCGGACATTTTCTCCACAAATACGCCCCCAAGACCGGCGCCGTCCCGTTTCGCTTGTCGCCGGATCTTCTCGGACGGTTGCAGGAACACGACTGGCCGGGCAACGTGCGGGAGCTGGAAAATTGGATTCGGCGCGCCCTGGCTTTCGCTTCCGGCCCGATGATCGGCCTGGAATCGCTGGAAGGCTCTGAATTCCATGCGAAGGAACGGCAACATCGAGGTCTGGAGGCCGGTTTGCCGCTCAGCGAGATGGAAAGGCAGCTCCTGGAGGCGACGCTGGAAGCCACGGGAGGCAACCGCACGCATGCCGCCGAGATGCTCGGTGTCAGCCTGCGCACGATTCGCAACAAAATCCGGCAATACGGACTTCCCCCCCGGAGGATGGTATGAGCTTTATACAAACCTCCCAGCTTGCGATGCTGGAGCGGTATCTGGACCTGACGGCCTTTCGCCACAGCCTCATCACCAGCAATATGGCGAACGTGGATACGCCGATGTACCGCACCGTCGATATCGATTTCCGAAGCGAACTGCGCAGAGCGCTATTGCAGCCGACCGCGGGGTCTCCGGAACCGCGGGTCCGGGAAGTCCGAGGGCTGATCGAGCGCCCGGACGGCAACAACGTGAGCATGGACAGGGAAGGTTTGTTGATGGCCAAAACCCAGTTGCAGTTCCAGGCCGGGGTGCAGTTGTTGCGAGCGCAATTTCGCCGCCTGAACATGGCCATTCGCGAAGGGAGATAACGATGAACCTTTTTGGAATTCTCGAGATCAGCGGGTCCGCGATGCAGGCCCAGCGACAGCGCGCGGAGGTCGTAACCAGCAATTTGGCGAACGCGGAAACCACGAGCACGCCCGAGGGCGGCCCCTACCGGCGTCAAAGCGTCGTCTTCGCCGCCCGCCGCGTCGGCAGCTTCGCCGGCATGATGGCGTCTTTCGGCTCCCGGCGAGTGCGCGGCGTTTCCGTGGAGCGCGTTGTCGAAGATCCGACACCCCCGATTCAGCGCTTTAATCCATCGCATCCGGACGCCGACGAGCAGGGCTACGTAGCCTATCCGGCGGTGAATCCGATTGAAGAGATCGTCAATCTGATGGGCGCCACGCGCGCCTACCAACTGAACGCATCGGCCGTGCAAGCCACCAAGGCGATGATTCAGGAATCGCTGAAGATTCTGGGTTAGAACCCCTGGGTGAGAACCATATGCCGATACGTACAGCGAAGGGAGGGCAGCAATGAACAATGCAATCTCGGGACTGCCCCGCGTAAGCGGGGTGAATCCCCAAGCGGAAATCTCCAAGCCCGCCGCCGACGGCTCGAAGTTCTTTGACACACTCCAGGACATGATGGGCCAGGTGCAGAACCTGGAAGCGGACGGGCAAAAGAAAGTGGCGGACATGCTGCAAGGCAACGGGGAAGACATCCATAAGGCGATGATTGCGGTGGAGAAGGCCGACCTGGCGTTTCAACTGATGTTGCAGGTGCGCAATAAAATCATCGAGGCTTACCAGGAAATTTCCCGGATGCCCTTTTAACAGATGGTTGTTCTTGGAACGAATAGTGAAATGAAACCGATTCAGAAAATCCCTGGAGGAACCCATGGATGAGCAGACTTGGAAATGCAGCGCTCATCCTGCTCCGGGAGGGAGCGCGGGGCCTCGGGAAGCGGCCGGGGCAACAGTGGAGACTACTCCCGCAGCAGTTTCGGAATACAAGCAGATCATCCAGTCATTCAGCAAATAGGTAGGAACCTTGGCCAGCCCCAATATCCCTGATCAGATCAGCGCTTTTGTAAACAAACTGACGTCCCGCCAGCAGATTCTGCTGGTGCTCAGCGTGGTGGTGGTAGCCGTTACCGTGTGGTTCTTCGTGCGCCTGATTGGAAAGGCGGAATACACCACGCTCTATTCCGATTTGTCGCCCGATGAGGCGCAGAGGGTTTCCCTCCGGCTGTCGAGCCAAAACATCCCCTATGAACTTTCTGCCGACGGCGCTCAGTTGCGCGTCCCCGCCGACCGGCTGGACTCGGTCCGGCTGGACATGGCTTCCCAGGGGATGCCGGTCAGCGGTCGGCTCGGTTTTGAACTGTTCGACCAGCCGAACTGGGGGGGCAGCGATTTTGCGGAGAAGGTGAACTACCAGAGGGCGCTCGAAGGAGAGTTGGAGCGGACCATCCAAAGCATGGATCAAGTGGAAAGCGTCCGTGTGCATCTGGTCATGTCCAAGCAGTCGCTGTTTGAAAACCGGGAGCGAGGAGCCAAAGCCGCCGTGGTGTTGAAATTACGGGGGCGGCGGCTGGCGGAGGATGCCGTCTATGCCATCACGAACCTCGTGTCGAGCGCCGTGGAACAGTTGGACCCGGAAGATGTGACCGTCGTCGACGCCAATGGGCGGACTCCGCTTTTGTCGCGGCCAAACGGCGGAATCGGCTCGGCAGGAACTCTCGGCGCACTCGGAGCGGAACTCGAGGGAAAGTTGCTGGCCACCCTGATTCCGGTGCTGGGAGCCGATGGGGTGAGAGCCACCGTTACGGTGGAATACGATTTGAGCTCGCGCGAGAATACGAAGGAAACCTACGACCCGAACTACTCCGTCGTGACCTCTTCGCAAGTGTGGGAAGAACAACTCGCAGGCATCTCCCCGGCTGGAATTCCGGGCACTTCCAGCAACGTTCCGGCAGCGCGGGCTCCGGAAGTCGCAACAGCCATAGTGGAAGCCATCGGAGAGTCACAAAGCCAGAAGAGCCAGAGCCAGACCTTCGCGGTGAGCAAGACGATCATTCATGTCGTAGACCCGCCGGGCAGAATCCGGAGGATAGCCACCGCCGTCCTGGTCAACGATGCCCTGGAAGTGGTGGAAGAAGACGGCGAGGAGGTGGAAAGGCCTCGCAAACGCACCCCGGAAGAGATGCGGCAAATTGAAGAACTGGCCAAGGCGGCAATCGGGTTCGATGCCGAGCGCGGCGACTTCCTGGCGGTGGAAAATATTTCGTTTGAAATACCGCAGCCGGAGGAAATCGCTCCGCCTACGACGCTCGAGCAAGTGCTGCTGATCGTGGAGCAACTGACCGGGCTGCTGCGCTATTTAGCCCTGGCTGTATTGTTCGGGCTGGTCTATTGGCTGCTGCTGCGCCCGGTCAAGAAGCAGGTCTTGCTTGCGCTCCGCGCATCGCCCGCACAACTGGCGGAGGGCCGCAAGCCGGGACGGGCGCTGGCGGCAGGCGCGGCACAGCAGTCCCTGCCACAGACCGGTCAGCCGCTTGCTTTGCCGGCTGAATTGACGGAACAGAATGAAGACGTCAAGCAGTCGGTGATGCTCAAGAAAACCCTGGTCGATAAAGTGAAAAAGGACCCTACAGGAGCTAGCCGCTTGATCCAAAACTGGGTTCGTCAGGATAATGCTTAATCATGGCTGCCACAAAACAAGCACCTATGAACGGTTTGCGCAAGGCGGCTGTCCTGCTGGTCTTGCTCGGAGATGATGCTGCCAGCTCCATTTACGGCAAGCTTCCCCCGTTCGAGGTGCAGCGGCTCACCCAGGAGATTGCAGATCTCGGGTATGTCTCCAGCGAATTGGCCACCACTGTGCTCACCGAGTATCAACAGCTGACGCTCACGCAAGAGTATCTGGCTCAGGGCGGCCCGGACTACGCCGAGGCCCTTCTGGTAAAGGCATTTGGTGAGGAGCAAGCCAGTAACATTCTCGGACAAGTCGTATTGGCGCAAGAAGAAAGCGCCGCCAACTTCGATTTCTTGCAGAAGGCCGATCCCGAACAACTGGCGAAATTCGTGGAGGACGAACACCCACAGACGGTTGCGCTGGTTCTGGCTCACCTGGGAGCGAAGTCCGCATCGTCCCTGCTGACCATGCTGTCGGAAAAGATGCGGGCCAAATCCGTGGAACGCTTGGCGGAGATGCGGCAATTCTCCTCGGAGCTGGCGCACAAGATCTCGCTGGTCTTGCACAACAAGCTGGGCGCTTTGGGCAAACAGAGCCGCCGCTCCTACGGCGGAATCAAGTCCGTGGCCGAACTGCTGAACACGGTTGACCAAACCTCCGGCAAAGCGATCCTGGAAGCGATCGAGCAGGAAAACCCCCAACTGTCGATAGCGATCCGCAATGTCATGTTCACCTTCGAGGACCTGCTGACCGCCCCGGATAACGGCATCCGGGAATTGCTGGCCCAGATGGACAAGAAAACGCTGGCCCTTTCCTTGAAGGGATCCTCGGAAGAATTGAAGAACCATATTTTCCGGTCCATGTCGTCCCGGGCCGTGCAGATGTTGCAAGAAGATATGGAGATACTCGGGCCCGTCCGTTCCCGAGAGGTGATGCATGCCCAGCAGGAAGTTGTAACCCTGGCCCGCAAATTGGAATCCCAAGGAAGGCTAACCCTAAAGACGGATCAGAATGAAGAATTCCTTGTCTAAAACAACCCGTATCCGGAAGGACGAAACCTCCGCTATCGAGCCTTTTGTCTACGGCCAGCCATCCGGTCCCGGCGGCCTCATGGACAGAAGCCAGGCCTTCGGAAACGGCGGCGGCTTCCACAGTCCCGGAAACATGGCCTCCGGTGCGAACGGGCCTGGAGCAGATATCGAGGAGGAAATAAAGACCCAGGCCCTGGAGCGCGGATTTCAGAAAGGAAAAGCCGAGGCCCGTTCCGAGTTCGAGCAGGCGCTGGCTGCCGCGATTGAAAATTTCTCAGCAGAGCGCGACACCTACTTCCGGAAAGTGGAAGCAGAGGTGGTGCAACTGTCGCTCGCCATAGCCAGGAAAATCTTGTACCGGGAATCGCAGGTCGATCCGCTGCTGCTGAAAGGAATGATCCGCGTAGCCCTGGAAAAAGTGGCGACGAGCACCGCCGTGAAGCTGCGCGTGCATCCTGCGCAGGCGCCGCTGTGGCAGGATTACTTTTCCCGCAATCCCGGCATGCCGATGGCGCCGGAAATCGTGGGCGACGCATCCCTGGAACTGAGCCAGTGTATGCTGGAGACCTCCATGGGCGTCACCGATCTCAGCCCGGAAACCCATCTCAAAGAGATCGAGCAGGGCTTTTTTGACCTGCTCTCCCACAAACCGCAGAATTTGGATGCTCCTTCTCCTGCGCCTATTCTTTCACCGCCTCAATCCGAGATTCCCCGGCAACAGAGCGAGGAAACACCCCGGCCAAGCCAGTCCCCTTCTCCGCAACAGACGATGGCGGAACCATCCTCGTCTATTCCAGAGGACCCTCTCCCGGAGAAGAGAGAAGAGAAAGAGAACGCACCAGCACCAGTTCAGGCAGCGCCGCCTCAACAGGAACTCGCAGAATCCTCTGCGCCTGCTCCAACGGAGCTTCCCCCGAAGGATAAAGATAAAGTAAAAGAAAAAGAGGGCAATGGGGAGCCGCAGGCGCCCGCGCCGGCAACCCTCCCGCAGCAGAAAAATGAGACGCCCGCCGCGAGCCAAAATCTCCGCGCCGGTGAACCCAAGGGCAATGGAAAAGGGCGGGAACGGAAATGAACCGGGTGGCAAGGCAACCAGCGCGACGGATTGGCCGTCAGGAACGAAGATTTTCTAAAGTGGTTCCCGCGTCCGGGAAACCTGGCCGGTGCATGCTGGTGGACAGCGCCGGAATCGCCGAACCCATTGCGGGAACACGATTCGGGACACAACGCGCAACTCAATTGCAAGAAACGAGGCCGGTTTCCCGGGGAGGCTGGCCGGCAGACCTCCAGACATCCTGATGGATTCATCCACGATGCTGGCTCCCTTTTTTCACGACCTGGAACAGTGCCCCACGTTGCGCTTGAGCGGACGTGTGACCAAAGCGGTCGGCCACATTGTCGAATCGGACGGGCCTTTCTGCTCGGTCGGCGAGTCGTGCGAGATCGTGGACGCGGAGGGGCGCGTGTATCCGGGGGAAGTGGTCGGCTTCCGCGGCCACACGGTTCTCTCCATGCCGCTTGAAAAGCCCGGCGGCATTCGCTACGGCGACCGCCTCGTGAGCCTGGGCACAAGACCCAGCTTGCGCGTGGGGGAAGAATTGCTGGGCCGTGTGATCGACGGAGCGGGAAGGCCCTTGGATGGCCGCGGAGGGTACCGGGTACGAGACTCCTTGCCGCTGGATAGAGCGGCGCCGCTCCCGCTGGAGCGTACTTCCATCCGGGAGCCGCTGGGCTGCGGCATCCGCGCCATCGACGCCTTTCTGACCTGCGGGCGCGGACAGCGCCTCGGCATCTTTGGGGGCAGCGGCGTGGGCAAGAGCACGCTGCTCGGGATGATGGCGCGCAACACCGCCGCCGACCTGACCGTCCTCGCGCTGGTCGGAGAACGCGGACGGGAAGTGCGCGAATTCCTGGAGGGAAGCCTCGGTCCGGAAGGGATGCGCCGTTCCGTGGTCGTAGTCTCCACCTCGGACCAATCGCCGCTCCTGCGTATCCACGCGGCGCTGGCGGCCACCGCCGTCGCAGAATATTTTTGTTCCCGGGGCAAGCACGTGCTGCTGGTAGTCGACTCGCTGACCCGTTTTGCCATGGCGCAGCGCGAGATTGGACTGGCCGCAGGCGAACCGCCCACCGCAAAGGGGTACACCCCGTCGGTGTTTGCGCTTCTGGCGCGGCTGCTGGAACGCGCCGGACATTTCGGCAAGGGCAGCATCACGGCGTTTTACACCGTGCTGATGGAAGGGGACGACCAAATGGACCCGATGGTCGATTCTGCGCGCGCCCTGCTCGATGGACACATCGTGCTCGACCGCCGCCTGAGCGCGCAAAACCACTACCCGGCCATCTCGGTGCTGGACAGCCTGAGCCGCTTGATGCCGGCTGTCTGCTCCCCGGAACATCTGCAGAGGGCGCAGCACCTGCGGAAGTTGCTGGCCGCCTTCGCCCGCTCGGAAGACTTGGTCCGCGTGGGAGCCTATCAAAAGGGCTCTGACCCGGAGTTGGACCAGGCGATGGCCGCCTTGCCGTCGCTGACAACCTTCCTGCAGCAGGGAAGTAACGAGAAGGCCCCCCTGGAACAATCGATCCGGGATTTGCTGGCCCTGCCCCATTAGGTTCACCGATGGCTTTCCGCTTTTCGCTGCAAGCAATGCTGGATTTGCGCAAGAGCTACGAGCGCCAGGAGAAACTCCGCCTGGAGATGCTGACGCACCAAATATCCCAACTGCGGCAGCAATTGGAGACGCTGGACCGGGAGAAAACCGCAGGCCGGGAGCGCCTGGCGCAGAATCTGCAAGAAGGGTTGTTCGGGGCGGAGATTCTCTTCAATACGGACCGCGAGGCTGTTGGGGAGCAACGCCGGGACTCTCTGCGGCAGCGGAAGGCAGAGGTCGAAGAGCAGCGGCGGCTCCAACTGGGCGTCTTTCAGAAAGCTCAGCAGCAGCGCAAGATTATGGAAAACCTGCGAGATCGCCGGGAGCAACTCTACCGCCAGATACAGGCGCGCCGGGAGCAACAGGTGCTCGATGAGCTGTTTCTGACCCGGCGTGCCCTGGGACCGCCCAGTTAATTCTTGCCCAGTAGCCGGGCAATCTGTTTCTGCCAACGGCAATTCCTTACACTTCTCCACAAATTCTCCCAGGCTCGGCAAAACTTGAAATTCCTTTAGCTTTCATAGAGATCGCTGCTTGCCGGCGCACGAGGACCGCCGCCGAACGGTTTGGCGGCTCACATGCTTGTTCCCGGACGGCCTCTGTAGAAGGCATCGTTTTATGAATACGTTTTTGATCCCAGTGAACACACAAACCGAAACGGCGAAAACCTCTGCGCCCCAGCCGGGAAGCGGCGATGCGCCGGAGACTTCCCTTCCCTTCGGAACGCTGCTCGGTCAGGCGCTGCAATCGGCGCCGCAATCCGCAGTGTCACTATCAAAGTGTCACAATCCGCAGTGTCACAATCAAAGACTGCATCGACCGAGGACTCGCCAAACCTCGCTGAGGAAGCACCGCTTGCAGAAGGCCAAATCGCAGAAGGGCAAACCGTAACAGGCCAAACTATCGACCCGGCGGGTTTTGTTCTCAGCAGTCTTGGCAGCCTGAGTTTTGCCAGCCTTGTGGCTCCTCCGGCAGAAGCACCGGCAACCCTGAACAACGGTCAGCCGATTCAAGCGGATGCCTCACTTTTCCCGGCGCACTCAAATCCCGTTCTTTCTCTTGGCGGCGACCTCATCCACCTCATCCTCATCCACCGGAGAGTCGGATGGAACTCATCAGCAATTCGGCCACGCTTTTTCATCGCCAGGCAATGATTCCGCCTCCACTGGGAGGGCGGTCGGAACATCTGAGGGTTTTGTGCCCGCAATAGCAGGCCGAGAGAATCCATCCTTGCAGCTCCCGGCGCAGTTCCGGACGCAGTTGCCAACACAGTCGCAAACACAATTGCAAACCGGGCAGACCTCTACTCCCGAATTTTTGCCGGCAGTGGGTCCGGCAGCCACTTCGCCAAGCGAGACCTCTCCCCATATCGCCACCCCAGCCGGCACGGCAATCCCGGCAGAAGCGAGCAGCGTGGCTGCGGAAGCCTCCAGAGCACAGATGGCAGCAGCCATCACAGAGTTCACCGCCCAGGATGGGGCTCGATGGGAACGGAGTTTCGGCTCCGCCAGTGAGCCGGGCGACAAACCAGTCCATGAAACGGTCTCTCCGGCGATTGGAAAAACAGCGGGGCAGAGTCCCGCCGCGCCGGTGCATTTGGATTCACCTCTGCGCCCTCCACAGAGTGCTGTCGGACAGCGTGAAGCCTTCCCTGCCATAGAGGGCCTCCTCACCCAAAACAGGGCGGCATCGCCGGAAAATTCGGAAATTCCGGCAACCGAAGCTTCCGTTGAGGAGAACCCTGCCGGCGGCCTGGAGCGCGGAACCACACCGAAGCCTTCCGCCCCAGCGCAGGAAGCAACAGCTTCTTTCCGGCCTGGATCGTCTAGCACAGCAAACCTTTTGCATCACAGGCCCGAAGGAAGCACGCTTGCTAGCCGCCCGGTGGCCCGTAGCACAGAGGGTTTGCCAACTCTCCCTCCGGCAGAGCAAGCGGTGACGCCGGCGATTGCAGAAGCCTCAAAGGCGCCGGCCGTTGACCCTGCTGCTGTAAATCTCGTGTTCTCACGCAGGTCCGCAGAGGCTCCGCAGCAAGGATTGGGAAACCTGCGAAGCGATGATCTTGACCCGCAAGTCCGGATTAAACCGGATGCTCAGGCCCACGACGCGCCTGCAGATTCCAGCGACAACCAGGACCATCCCGGCCAGGAGTTTTCTGACCATGATCCTGCTAACCATGAGCTTTCCAATAAGGGACGAGCGCAAGTAGAGGAATTCGTGGTTCCCGGCGCCGGAGTTCTGTTTCGCGGAAGAGAATTAGCCAGCATGGTTTCGGCGGAACACGCGCAGGCGGGAGCTAACTTCTCCGGCGAGCAGAATTCAAGACCTGCAGCGCCGCGAGCGATGTCGCAAGCTCCTGTCCGGACGGAAACTCAACTGCCCACGGCACAAGCCGCTGGGGAAAATTCCCGGGCACAGGCGTCCGGAGTAGTAAACTCCGCCCGGCTGCTGGAACGGCTCGGGGAGACGGAGATGCAGATTGCCTTTCGCTCCGAAGCGCTGGGGTCGGTCAACCTGCGCGCCGTGGTTCGCGAGGACGCCATCGGAGCCGCTATCGGCGTGGAGAGAGCCGATGTGAGGGCTCATCTGATAAGCGAATTGCCCGCCCTCGAACAGGCGCTTGCGGAGCGCAACCTGAAAGTGGAAAACATAACCATCTCCCACGGTGCAACGGGCGGAGGGGCGGCTCTTTCCAGCGGTTCGGATTCTTATTCGCGCGCTTTCGCGCAGCCGCAGCAGCCGCTTCCCTATCGCTCCGGAACCGATGGAGCGGAACACGATCTCGCGCTTTCCGAATCCGAGATGACCCCTGAAGAACTAGGCATTGCAGGTGGATCGACACGGCTGAATTTGCACGTTTAACAAGAACAATTCCCTGAAAGGGAGGCTGGTTTTTATGGATGTCGGCGATGTAACCCATGCAACGAACAACACTGTTGCCGAACAAAACAATCAATTCGGCACCGATATGTTTCTCACGCTTCTGATTACGCAACTGCGCAACCAGAACCCTCTGGAGCCGCTGAACGCGAACGAGTTTGTGAATCAACTGCTGCAGTTCAACGCTCTGGAGCAGCTCATCGGCATTCGCGCGGCGGTTGAACAAAATCCTGAAACCCAGCCCGGCACCCCATTCACCGGGCTGGCTAACCAACAATAGGAGGAGTCCCATGCCGTCATTTTCTATTCCGCTTTCCGGACTGAGCGCCAACTCACAGGCGCTCTCGGTGATTGCGAACAACCTGGCCAACATGAATACCGTTGGCTACAAGTCCACCCGGGCCCTGTTTCGAGACCTGTTCTACCAGCAGGTGGGATCGAGCGGCTCGGGCAACCCCCTGCAGGTCGGCGTGGGGGTCACGGTAAGCGCCATCAGCACCATCTCCACGCAGGGCAGCATTGAAAGCAGCGGGGTGCCTACGGACGTGGCGATCCAAGGCGACGGATTTTTCGTGGTGGATCAGGGCGGCGCCCGGTTTTACACGCGCGCGGGCAACTTCTCACTGGATGCCAATGGCGTCCTGGTCACCGCCAACGGCGAGAATGTGCTGGGTTACCTGGCAACCAACGGGGTCATCAACACTAATCAAACCCTCAGTCCGATGGCAATCGCTACGGGGCAAATCAACCCGCCCAACACGACCACCAACGTGCAGCTCAACCTGAACCTGGATGCCAACGAGCCGGTGGGCACCCTGTTCAGTACGGCTGTGGAAGTCAATGACCCTTTGGGAGCCACCCACATTCTGAACTTTGACTTTACGAAGGCCTCCGCAAACAACTGGACCTACCAGATCACCATCCCCGCTGCTGACGTAGGAGCGGCAGGCGCACCGGTAGTAGTCAATAGCGGCACAGTCACCTTCGACGGCTCCGGGACATTAACCGCTCCCGCCGCGGACGTGACCGGCATCAACATTACCGGTTTTGCCAACGGCTCCAATGACATCAATTTCGACTGGCAACTGTACGATTCCGCCGGCCTCCCCCTGCTATCGCAGGTGGCTGCTCCTTCGGCGGTCTCCTCGACGCGGCAGGATGGTTTCTCCAGCGGCACGCTGCAGAGCTTCACGATCGGCAGCGACGGCATCATCCAAGGCATCTTCTCGAACGGCCAGACACTGCCGCTCGGCCAGATCGCGCTGGCCACGTTCCCCAACTTGCAGGGCCTGCTGCGCGACGGGGACAACAACTTCCTGGGCACCCTTTCCTCCGGAGCGCCGAGCATCGGCGTGCCGGGCACGGGCGGGCGCGGAATCCTGGCGGGCAGCGCGCTGGAACTCTCCAACGTGGATATTGCCCGCGAATTCGCCCAGCTCATCCTGGCCCAGCGAGGTTTCCAGGCCAATTCCAGGGCCGTGACCACGTTTGACGAGATCACTCAAGAGGCCATCAATTTGAAGAGATAAAACGATCTTCTCCACACTTCCCTCCTCCCGCCCATCCCTCGCGCCTAAAGCGTGAGGGATGGGACCCGCCTTTTCCAAGAACCTTCTAATGAGAGGGGTCCCATGAACTGTTCCCCAGCGTGCTACAAGAGGGGAATATTCCATGTGCAGGCACGGACCGCGCCGCCTTTCATAAGGCAAAAGCTAATAAAAATAAAAGGCTTATAGCTACATGTAAATTTTCCCGGCAACTTTTACCCAAAGCGGAGGATTCGGTTCATCAATTGCTTTTCTATTGACCTATGGCAGAAGCAGAAACAGAAAACATTAACGAAAACGTAAGCGAAAGCGCACCGGAAGCGCGCAAACCCAGCAACAAGCTTTTCTTTGCGGGCCTAGCCTTCGTCTTGCTGCTCGGAATGGCCGGACTCGGATGGTTCCTTTTCAGTCAGGGGGCAGCCACGGAAGAGGAAGAAGAGCACGCAGAGAAGAGCACACCGGAAGTCACTGCCTTCCTTCACCTGGAAAACTTTGTAGTGAACTTGGCTGACCCGGAGGAGCACCGTTACTTGCGCGTCGGGATCGATCTGGGCCTCGAACACGCGATGGAAAGCGGCGGCGGACATGGCGAAGGGGGAGAATTGCCGACCGCCCTGATCCGCGACTCAATCCTGATCGTGCTGAGCACGTGGACATCGGACGCGCTGCTGACCCCGGAAGGGAAGATGCAGCTCAAAAAAAAGCTGGTCAGCACGCTCCAGAAACGGGTTCCCTGGTTGAGCGTGCAGGAAGTTTACTTCAACGACTTTTTGGTGCAGCGCTAAGCCATGCCACAGACCGCCCCTGCACAGGCCCCCGAAGCCCCCTCGCCGGAGAACGAGGCATGGGCAGAAGCCCTTTGGCTTCCCTGCCAGTTGAGCTTCGAGCTGCCGATTCCAGGATTCACCATAGGCGACCTCTTGAGGCTTCAGGTGGAATCCGTGGTGGACACACAGAGGGCAGAGGGCACGGATATTGAAGTACAGCTCAACGGCCAGACCATCGGCTGGGCAGAGTTTGAAGTGGTGGGTGAGCACCTGGCTTTTCGATTCACCGAACTCGAATAGGCGGGAACGAGAAAAGGAGAAAAACATCATGAAGCAAAACGTCGCCGTCGCACTGGAGACGCCAGCCGTCAATATGTTGTCCTTTTTCACGGCCATTCTCCGCCGAATTCTGGCGGGGGCAACTCCACGCCGGCGGGAGCGGAGCCTTCGGCTTCGTGAATCCCTGTCTCTGGGTGAAAAGCGGTTTCTGGCCGTAGTTCAATTCGAGCAGCAGCAATTCCTCGTGGGCGGGGCGGGAAGTTCCATTTCTCTGCTGACCCAGTTGCCTTCCATCCCTCCACCGGATGGGTTGCAGCCCGGCTCACCAGAAGAATGAGATGCTTCCACGCCGACATTCAAAATGAAGCGGAAAAGGAAAATTCGCTCTCGCTTGCTTTTGCTGGCCGCCGTGCTGTGCGGCCAGGGACTCCTGTTGCCGGCCCTGGCGCAGCAGAGCTTGGAAGAAGGCTTGCAGCTTCCGGGACTGGGCGGGGTAATCAATTCGGTGCCCTGGACCATTGTTGTCCTGCTGACCCTGCTCACCTTTATCCCCGCCCTGCTGGTTTCGATGACGCCGTTCATCCGCATTCTGATAATTTTTCACTTCTTGCGCCAAGCGCTTGCCACGCAGAGCACCCCCACCAACCAAACGCTGGTCGGGTTGGCCTTGTTCCTCACTTACTTCGTGATGCAGCCGGTGGGCGCGACGATGCACCAAGTGGCGGTCATTCCGCTGCAAAACGGGACGGTGAACGCGCTCCAGGCGGTGGAGCTCGCCTCGGTGCCGTTGCGGGAGTTCATGCTGCAATACACGAGGGAGAAGGACCTGGCCCTTTTTGTGGAGCTGTCCCAGCAACCGCGTCCCCAAAACCCCGACGACCTGCCGACGCGGGTGGTGATCCCGGCCTACATCCTTTCGGAATTGAAGACCGGATTCCAGATCGGCGTGATTCTGTTTTTGCCGTTCCTGGTGATCGACATTGTGGTGGCATCCATCACCACTTCTGTGGGGATGTTCCAGCTCCCGCCTGTGGTGATCTCCACGCCCCTGAAGATTCTGATGTTTGTGCTGGTGGATGGCTGGAACCTGGTGGTGGGTTCCATGATGAGAAGTTTTTACTGAGGTAACAAAATGTCGCCAGAAACGGTTGTGCAACTAACCCGCCACACCATGGAGACGGTTCTGTGGATGGCCGCGCCGATTCTGATCGTAGCGACGGTGGTCAGTCTGCTGGTGAATGTTGTTCAGGTGGTGACCTCCATTCAAGACATCACCATTTCGACCGTGCCCCGGCTGGCTTCGGTCGCCATCGCCATCCTGTTGCTGATCCCGTGGCTGCTGCGGAAGATTACGACGTTCGCCACATTGCTGTTTTCCGACTTTCATCCTTATGTGACTTGAGGCCGAGGGGTAATGACCAGTGCCGGACCTGGAACAAATCGTAGTGCGCGCCCTTTTCGTCGGCATCCGGGTGGGCAGCCTGATGGTGTTTGCCCCGTTCTTCAGCAACCTGGCAATTCCGGTTCGCGCCAAGGCCGCTCTGACGGTGATGCTGACGGTCGTGCTCTATCCGGTCTATTCCCCGCAAGCCGTGCCGCAGAATCTGGGGAGTTGGATTGCCGTGGTGAGCGGCGAAGTGGTGATGGGACTGCTGCTCAGCCTGACGTTGCACTTTGTGTTCGAGGGATTCCGGATGGCCGGGCAAATTATAGGGTTTCAGGTCGCCTTCTCTTTGGCCAATATAATCGATCCCAACACCCAGGTGGATACCCCTGTGCTTTCCACCTTTCATCAGATATTCGCGCTTCTGATCTTTCTTCAGTTCGACGTGCACCACTGGATCGTCCGGGGTTTGGGGAAAAGTTTCGAGTATGCGCCCCCCGGAACCGCCGTCGCGTCGCTGGCGGCAACCTCCGAGCTGCTCCACCTGGCCGGGGGGATGTGGATCATCGGGGTGCAGATAGCGGCCCCGGTGCTGCTCGCCACCATGGTGGCGGATGTGGCGATGGGATTTTTGGCTAAGATAGCCCCGCAGCTTCCCATCCTGTTCGTGGGAATTTCGATCAAGAGCTTGCTGGCTTTTGTGGTGTTGCTGGGCACGATGGCGTTTTGGCCGCGCCTGCTCGAAAGGTATTTTCTGGAAGCCATCCAGTCCACGGAGAGGCTCCTGCTGCTCACACGCTAGGAAACAATCGCAGTGGCAAAAGACAACAAAACCGAAAAAGCCACACCGCGCCGCCGCGAGAAGGCGCGTAAGCGCGGCCAGATCACGCGCAGCCGGGAAGTGTCCTCTGCTTTGGCGGTGCTGGGCGTGACATTGTTCCTGGGATGGCAGGCGCAGGATTGGGGCATGCAGTGGCGGCAGTGGTTTAGTCAGTGGCTGGATGTCGCGACGAACGGAGAACTGACAACGGGCGTGCCCCTGATGCAAACGACGGCGGTGGCAGTTTTGAAATGGTGGATTCCGGCCATGTTGCTGGGATGGACGATGGCGGTGTTCGGCATGCTGTCGCAAGGAGGATTTGTGCTCGCCTCCGAGCCCCTGACGCCCAAATGGGAACGCATCAATCCGGCGAGCAACATCAAGAAACTCTTCTCGATCAGCGGCGTTAGCCGGTTTCTGAAATCCATGCTGCCGATGAGCTTTCTCTTGTATCTGTGCATATCCATCTTCTCGCGCGACTGGGAACAGCTCATCCACGCCGGCGGCATGGGGGCAGAAGCCGTGCTGGGTTGGGCGTTCGGCCACGCTTACGAGGTCGCCTGGAAAGCCGGGCTGGTGCTTTTAGTTTGGTCCGGGGTGGACTATCTCCTACAACGTCTGGAGTTTGAAAAGAATCTGAAAATGAGCAAACAAGATATCCGTGACGAAGCCAAGGAAACGGAAGGAAGCCCGCTGATTAAGGGAAGAATCCGGCGCTTGCAGCGGGAGATGCGCCGGAAGCGGATGATGCAGGATGTATCCCGCGCCACCGTGGTCATCACCAATCCCGACGAATATGCCGTGGCGCTCGACTACCAGCCCGACACCATGGCGGCGCCCATGGTTCTTGCCAAAGGACGCAATCTCCTGGCCCAGCAAATCAAGCAGATCGCCCGCTGGAACGAGATTCCGATTGTCGAGAATCGGCCGCTGGCCCAGGCGCTGTACAAGGCGGCGGAAGTGGGCCAGAGCATCCCCATCAAGCTCTATGCCACCGTGGCGGAAATTCTCGCCTTCTTGTACCGAACGCAGAGCCACATGCGGACACGCGCCGCATCGGCCGCGCTGGAAGGACAGCGCCCGGAAGCTTAGGACTAGAAGCATAGGAATAGACGCTTAGGAATCAACCATGGCCCCTGCCATCTCCAAGTCCCGTTCAGCCAACAATTCTACTGATTGGATTGTCCCCGCAGGCGCCGTGGCTCTGGTTTTCGTGATGCTGGTGCCCTTGCCGGTCCTGGTGCTGGACGTGCTGTTTGCAGTGAGTATCACGGCGGGAATACTGGTTCTGCTGGCGTCGCTCTACATCCTGCGCCCGGTGCAGTTCTCCGTCTTTCCCACCTTGCTGTTGCTGCTCACGCTGTTTCGTTTGGGGCTGAACATCGCCAGCAGCCGCCGAATTCTCCTTCACGGAAATGAAGGGGCGTCCGCCGCAGGTTCCGTGATCGAGTCGTTCGGGCAATTCGTGGTGGGCGGAAACTACGTGGTCGGGTTCGTCATTTTCCTGGCCCTGATCGCCATCCAGTATCTGGTGATCAACCACGGAGCGGTTCGCATCGCCGAGGTGACGGCCCGGTTCACCCTCGACGCTTTGCCCGGCAAACAGATGGCGATCGATGCCGACCTGAACGCGGGACAGATTGATGAACACCAAGCCCATGAGCGCCGCCGGGAAATTACCCGCGAGGCGGAGTTTTATGGAGCGATGGACGGGGCCGCCCGCTTCAACCAGCGCGACGCAGTGGCGACCATCTTGATCACGCTCATCAACATCATCGCCGGATTTCTCATCGGCGTGTTCCAATTGGACATCCCTTTCGAGCAGGCGCTCAAAACCTACACCATCCTGACGGTAGGCGACGGCTTGGCAACGCTGATTCCTTCGCTGCTGGTATCGGTGGCGGGCGGACTGGTCATCACGCGCGCCTCCTCCGATACCGACATCGGCACGGATCTGCACAAACAGTTGATTTCCACTCCCAGACCACTCTGGATCGCAGCGAGCGTGATGTTCCTGCTGGCCTTGATCCCCGGGCTGCCCAAATTCCCCTTTTTCTTGATGGCCGGGACGGTTGCCATTATGGCTTGGCGCATTACCGATGAACCGGCGACCGAGGAAAAAGCGGCTGCGGCGCCGGGAGAAGCCCAGCCATCCGCGCAGGAACAATTGGAAAACCTGCTGAAGCTGGACGATCTGAGCCTGGAGGTCGGTTTCGGCCTGGTGCCGTTGGTGGACCAGAAGCAGGGAGGGCAACTGCTCCAGCGTATTCGCGCCCTGCGCCGCCACTTGGCCACGCAACTGGGCTTCATTGTCCCGCCGATCCACATCACCGACAACTTGCGGCTCAAGCACCAGGAGTACGTCATCCAATTGCGCGGGGTAGAGGTGGCGCGCTGGGAGATGGAACGCGATTGCATGCTGGCCATCAGTTCCGAGGCCGAGCCTCCGCCGATCGAAGGCAAAGACACGCACGAGCCCGCCTTTGGAGCCTCCGCGAAATGGATTGCGCCGAACCTGCAAGAGGCGGCGCTGGCAGCCGGCTGCGCCGTGGTCGACCAAACCTCGGTCATGGCGACGCACCTGGCCGAAGTCGTCAAGCAGCACGCGCACGAACTGCTGACCCGCTCCGAGACCAAGCGCCTGCTGGACACGCTGGCGGAAACCCACCCCAAGCTGGTGGAGGAGCTGGTTCCCAAGCTGCTGAGCCTGGGCGAAGTGCAAAAAGTTTTGCAGCAACTGCTGCGCGAACAGGTCTCGATCCGCGATCTGTCCACGATCCTGGAAACGCTGCTCGATGCCGCGGCCGTCAACCGAAACCCGGTATTGCTGGTGGAAGCCGTGCGGCAGGCACTGAGCCGCGCGCTGGTCCACCCCCTGCTCGGCGATGAGGGAAAGCTGAAACTGCTCACCCTCAACCCCGCCGTAGAGCAACAGATCAGCCAGGCCTTTGATCCGCAAGCCTCGCCCGACTCCTCGGGCAGGCTGCAACCGTCGTTCCTTCGGAACATTCTGGAAAACCTGCGCAACTTGCTGGGCGAGCAGGCATCGATGACCTCGCCGGTCCTGCTATGCAGCAGCCCTGCCCGATTCCACTTGCGGCGCTTGCTGGAACCGTTTCTGCCGAGAGTAGTCGTCCTCTCGCCGGCGGAAATTCCCACCTTGGTGTCGGTGCAGTCCATGGGAATGGTGGGGTGAACGGGCCGCGGGAAATTGCTTTTTGCCGAGGAAATAAGAGAAGAATATGAGCACAGCGAAAAAACTCTACGAGACAGCCTCTCAGATCGATTCCGACCAGCGCAATCACTTGCTGATGGAGCAGCTTCCCCAGGTGCGTTATATCGCGAAACGCATCCACGATCGGCTCCCGCAACACGTCGCTTTGGAAGATTTGGTGCATGCCGGGGTGATCGGCCTGATCGACGCTCTCCACAAATACGATCCGGCCAAGAACGTTCAGCTCAAATCCTACGCCAAGTTTCGCATCCGCGGCGCCATCTTGGACAGTCTGCGCGAGCTGGACTGGAGCCCCCGCGACCTGCGCAAAAAGGCGCGGCGACTCGAGCAGGCTGATCGCAAACTGAAGGATCAGCTGGGCCGCGCCGCCACCGAGCCGGAGTTGGCTGCCGAAATGGGCCTCGGGCTGGATGAATTCCAGCGCCTGCTGGGAGAACTGCGCGGCCTGGATTTGGGCAGCTTGCAGGCGGAGATCTCCGAAGGAGTCAACGATGTCCAGTACTGCGTCTATCAGCCAAACGGGCCGGCCGAGGATCCTTTCTTTCTTTGCCTGCGCTCGGAGATGAAGGATTTGCTGGGACAAGCCATCGGCGAGCTGCCTCAGAAAGAGCGGGAAGCCCTGGCTCTGTACTACTTCGAGGAACTGACCATGAAGGAAGTAGGCGCCGTGCTGGGGGTGAGCGAGTCTCGCGTTTCCCAGATTCATTCCACCGCGCTGATCCGGGTGCGAGCGCGGATGAAGGAGTTGATGGAGTCGAGGCCCGCGCCAAATCTCACCGGCCAAAACTTGCCGGAGCCGGTCGCGGGGATTCCCCAGAAAAGGAATTAGAAGAGGAATGGAAGGAGCATGTATCGGTGGCCCGCCCCTGTGGCATGGAAAGAGGAGATAGAAAAAGGGCAGAGTAGTGCATGCCTATTCCTGCAATGGAACACCGAACACTGCCTACTGAGGAATTTCAATGGAACCCAATAGCCCGTCTAATCCATCGCTGAAATTGCAGGATTATCTCAAGGCGTGGACCGAAAGCGCGTGCGACATCTTAAAGCAGGCGACCGGCGCCGCTTTTTCCGCCGAGTTTCTTCCACAGGAAGAGCTGCCGCTTCTGCAAGCGGTGGCGGAGAGCGGGGTGTGGGTCCGCCTGGCCGCTGCCCAGGGCCTAACCGGCGAACAGGCATTTCTGTTACCTGCTTCCGACGCCGTACGGCTGGTCCAAATGTTGTCCAAAGACGCCGCCTCGAAGAAGAAGAAATCCAAAACTGCAAAGAAGGCTTCTACGGATGACTCGGCGGAGTTCACCCCGAAGCATAGGAAGGCTCTGGCGGACCTGTTCGGCAAATTTGCCGCTGCGGCAGCTAAGACCTTGGAAGACAAGTTGGGCGGCCCATGCAAGCTAAAAGTTTCCGGCAGCGACCGGCCCGGCTGGAGTCCCGGCGCCCAGGCGGGGTTCCGGCTGACCTGCCCGAAGACGCTCCCGATCCTTGTCGGTCTCCATATCAACAAAGAACTCGCCTCCCTGCTGGGAGGAGCGCCGGCTCCATCGCAGGAACAAAAAGCTGCCGGTCCCCAGACAAACACGGCGGCCCCGCCGCAGGCGCAGAACGCTGCCTCCCCCCCGGCAGAGGAAGAGCGGCCCGCGGCCAATGTCAATCTGCTGATGGATGTTGAACTGGAGGTCACGCTCCGCTTCGGCGAAAGCCAATTGGAGTTGCGGAAGATTATCGAGATGAATTCGGGCGCCATTGTGGAGCTCGACCGCCAGGTTTCCGAGCCGGTAGAACTTCTGGTGAACGGAACACCGATTGCGCTCGGCGAAGTGGTGATTGTGAACGGAAACTATGGTGTGCGGATCACCGAGACCACCAACCCGCAGTATAGAGCAGCGTTATTAGCAGACTAAATCTCTGGGAAACAAAGGCTGAGGGAGGCAAAATGTTCAAGGGGCAACCATCCAAACTGGACCGGGCGACACATCTCAAAAAGACTCTTTCCCGGTGTGCCAACCGGTCCTGTACGAACAATGGGCGGCGCTGGCCCGGTATACTGCGAAAGGGAGAAGGCATCCTCTTGCAGGGACAATGGCACTGCAGCCTGGACTGCTTCGAGAAGACGATCACGGAGAAGTTGCTGCAAGGACAGCCGCCGGCATCCCGCCCGAAGCGAAAAGTCCACCGGATTCCTCTAGGATTGCTCCTGCTATCGAATGGCGTGATCAGCGACGACAAGCTGAAGGCCGCTCTGAAAGCTCAACGGGAATCGGGAAAGGGGCGAGTGGGGGATTGGCTGCGGCAGTTCGGGGTGGTTACGGAGCAACAGGTCACCGCCGCGCTGGGAACGCAGTGGTCCTGCCCGGTTTTTCCGCTGGAGAATCGCCGGGAATTCCTGGAGTGCGCCAGCCTGGTGCCGCTGCCGATCCTGGAGCCTTCCCGCATGGTGACCGTTCATTATCTGCCCTCTTCCCGTCTGCTGTACATGGCCTTCTCCGATTGGATCGACTACACCACCCTGTATGCGATCGAGCAGATGCTCGAATGCCGCACGGAACCTTGCCTGGCCAAACAGACGGCCTTGGAGAGCGCACTGGAAGAGATCCGCAGTCAGCCGCGTCCTCCCGAAGTCATTTTTGACAGCATGAGTAACCCTCAGGAGATCGCTCATACGACGCGCAGCTACGTCACCAAATTGGGAGTTCCGGAAGTCCGTATGGTGACCTGCTGGGAGCATCTCTGGGTTCGTCTGCAATCCCCCAGCCAGACAACCAATCTTTTGTTCCGCCTCGCGTCGAATGTGAACTAAACCGTCCTCGCAGCAAATGGCCCGCCAGGCAGTTCCTCATCGATTCAAGTTGCTTTCGTTCCCCGCCGATGGAAAACAACGAGCCGGGAGAGCGTCTCTCCCGGAAGCGGCCCCGGAAGCGGCAGCGTTGCCGCTGGTTGCGGAAACTTTTCTGCCATCCTCCCCAGCGGCGAGGGCTGGCAGATATTGCCTACCTATGCGCTCGCTCCCGGCAAGAAAGTTCCGCGCTCGCCAAGCGTCCGTTTTTCATTTTCACGAAGCCTCCCCGAACTCTAAACCGCTCAGCAAGATTCCGCCGTCAGATGCAGAACGCGCTTTGGCCTCCTGCGTGCTTTATTCGCTGCAGGAGAAGAAGCCGTGAACAGTGGATATTACGCAGCCTTTACCGGCTTGCTCGCCAAAACACAGGCCTTCGAACTGGCAGCCAACAATCTGGCTAACATCAACACCACCGGCTACAAGGCGCAGCATGAGTTTTACCGCACCCTTCTGGCCAACCAATCCGGCAGGCCGCTGAGCCCGCTCAATCAAGCCATCAACAACTTTGGAGTTCTGGGCGGCGGGGTCGTCGATCTGCAACCCGGAAACATGGAGCGCACGGGCAACGACCTGGACCTGGCCGTGGAAGGCCGGGGTTTCTTCGTGGTCCAGACGGCCGCCGGCGAGCGTTATACGCGCAACGGAGATTTCCGCCTGGATGCCTCGGGGCAGTTGGTCTCGCAGACAGGGAATCCGGTGATGGGGGACCAAGGTCCCATCCAAGTTCCCACAGGGCTGGTGTCGATCAGCTCCGACGGGACACTGTCGGTCGCCGGAGCTGTGGCGGCGCGGTTGCGCTTAGTAGAGTTCGCTCCGGGCACACAGTTGACTCCGGAAGGAAACTCCACTTACGCGGCCCCGGCAGGCACAGCACAACAAGCCGTGGACTCCAGTGTGCGCCAGGGGGTGCTCGAAGCCTCCAACATCAATCCGGTGTCGGGAACCATCAGCATGATGGCTCTCCAGCGGCATACCGGGATGTTGCAGCGCGCCCTTTCCATATTCCACACCGAATTCAACCG
>JADFGZ010000200.1 GCA_022567475.1 Acidobacteriota bacterium
GCTCAAAGCGCGGGCCCAGTTCGCCATGGGCATTTCGTATCAATTCTAAACGGATAGCCAAACTGGAATCCCGCCGCCCAGACCCCTGCCGGGATTCCCAGCACAGGCGAGCGTCCCGAGTATCTGATACAAGGGACCGAATAAGGAACAGCCGGTTTTGGAGAAAACCTCCAAACCCGGCTGTTTGCTTTTCTCTAGCACACTTTCACAGTGAGTGCATAGTCAGAGCCGCGCGCGCCTGTCCCGAGCCATGTCCCGAGCGAAGCCGAGGGAAAAGCCGAAGGATCAGCAAGCGGTTTACCACATACTGGTCGATTGATTCATTTTTGAAACCGCTCCTTCACAGCCTGCCGAAGGGGTCGCGGCTCGGATACGCTCTATAACAGCTCAGGAAGCGCCCTAGAGAGACAGCGCATATTCGTAGGTTACTTTCGGGAAGCATGCCAGGTCCGAATCCGGGCTGCAGTTGAACACTTTCACGCCGGCCCCCTCCAATTGCCTCGCCCCATAATTCAGCATCTTGCGCATGTGAGGAAACTCCGTCTGCTCGTGCTGGCGTGAGCGGAAGTCCGCTCCGAAAAAGTGCGTTTTGGTTCCTTCGTGTTTCAAATCGAGGCCCAGATAGAAAATCTCTTTGAATCCCATATAGACCGCGAGTTGCAATGAGTAATAAGCGACGGTATAGCCGGAATAGATGCCCTTTTCGAGATCCCAGCTGAATCCTTCCGAGCCGAGCAACCGGAGAGGGATGCCGAAAGGCCTGCCTTCAAAGGTAAACAGATAGCGGGAACCGCGCAGCAGGTCGGGATATGCATCAAAGAGCCGCAGATCCATCGTGCAATGATAATGAGTGTTCGGGAACAGCAGCGACGTGCGATTCATGCCGATGACGATGCGTCGGCTCAGGGGCGTCAGGTCCAGGCAAGACAGCGAGGGACCGGAAGCCATCAGGAAGACCCGTTTCCCTTCGTGCAAATTCCGGAAGTCCCGGATGCTTACCATAGCAACTCTCCATTCCTTTCTGTTTTGTAGCTGACGTATTTGATCATTCGCCGGTTATAGGTATAGACACCGTGAACGCTCCCCTTGTCGTCAGCCAGAAAACTCGGGTAGGAAACCTCTATCGGCAGGACTTCAATATGCCAGGGGCCCTCCCAGGTGATCCCTTCGTCGCTGGAATGGGACAGGCTCAGCGGGTACCGTTGATGCTTCTCCGTGTGGTTATAGACCAGGGTAACGCGGTTCTGCGTGGTGAAGGCCGACAGGCCGCTCAACGGGTTGGGAAGGGAGGTTTGCATCGGGGGAGACCAGGTAGCGCCGTCGTCGCGGGAGTGGCTGCGCCATGTGAGCCGGGGGTCTGAGGACGGGCGGAAGAAAATGGCCAGTTGCTTGGGTCCCAGACGAACTAATGCAGGCTGGATCAGCCCCGAAGGCTTAAAGAGATAGGATCGCTCCCACTCTTCATGGGGCGGAGCGCTTTTGAGAAGCATCGACTGGCGGCTGACCTCGTTGTAGGCAGGCAACAGCAGGGACCCGTCAGCGAGCGCCACGGGAGGATGCCGCGCCATCAATCCGCGATCGGGCAGCAACGCAGCCGGCATGGTCCAGGTCACCCCGCCATCGTGAGAGACGGAGCTTTGCAGCTCGGCATCATTCCAATACTTTCCTTTCAGCAGCACGAACAGGAGCCGGATCGCCCCCCCAGGCTCTTCCAGCAACACGGGGTTGCCGGCGGAGGACTTCAAATGGTCGAAAAGCTTCCTGCCGCGTATCCAGCGGGATTCGCCGGCCAGCCGGCGGGCCAGCACCAGTGAGCCTTCGACACATTCCTGCTCCGGATAAGCGTACCAGACGGCGAGCAGATCGCCGCCCGTGGTGTATACCAGCGACGGGCAATGGCAATATAGCCCTAATTCGGGAGGGTTATAAAGAAACTCGGCATGCACCACCGGGCCACGCCTGGGCGCCGCAGGCAATGCAGAGCGTTGAGCGAATTGATTGGAAATACTTGTTGATTGCTGGTCCTTCGTCATGCACTTTTACCTTTTCTTCACCTTCTCCATTTATTCCTGTTATTCCTGCCCACTCACATACAAGCGTTATCGGTGGTGTCTGCGGCGGCGGCGTCTGAGGCCAAGCGGCCTGCGATCTGTTTCCTTCGCATCCTGTTTCCGCATCAGGCCAATTGGAATACCTGGCGGGCCCACTCCACCGCGGTCAGGTACATTTCCGGGATGCTCGCTTCGTCTATCTGCAAGGAAGCCGCCAGGCCCGTGAGCTTTTCCCAGTCACCCTGTTCATATGCTTCCACCAAAGCGAGCACTTGCGCGAGACGAGTATTGCGGTGCAGCAAAGCTGTTCTGGTGTCTTCGGGGACCGGCAGCTGCGCCAGAATCTCCGGCAGGGGCCGGTCCAGTATGGCGTCAATCATGCTAAACAGCCCGAGCAGGAACAAATCCCCTTCTCTCCCTCGCATGCCAATTTTCCCTGCCAGCGATTCGCACCAGGAAGCTCGAACGAGCGAAGTGACCACCAGTTCCTGCGGCTTGTCTTCGCCCATCGAAGTCAGCACCAGCAAGGACACCCAGAGCCTGACTTCCCTCTCGCCCAGCAGAAAAACAGCATGCCGGATCGAGCGGATGTCGCTGCGCAGGCCGAAAAAGGAGGAATTGAGGTAGCGCAAAAGCTTGTAACAAAGCGAAGGCTCGCCCTTGATAATCCGCTCGATTTCTTCCAGGTTGATCTCCGGACGGTTGATGGCTTGCAGGATGCGCAGGTAGTTCAATTTGAAGGCCGGGATGTCCCGGCTGGAGATGATCTGCGGTTTGCTGAAGAAATAGCCCTGGAAGTATTGGAAACCCAGGGTCTTCAACTGCTGGAACTCCTCATGGGTTTCCACCTTTTCCCCCAGCAGGGCGATTCCGCGGGGAGCGAAACGGCGAACAATTTGCTCCCTTTGCACCGGGGTGCTGAGGGAGAGGTCTACCTTGATGATGTCCACCAGACCCTGGAAAGCCTCGGGGCGTTCGGAGGAAAAGACATCATCCAGCACCAGGCAATACCCCAGGTCTTTGAGGTGACGGCAGGCGGCCAGCACTTCGGCGTCGGGCTCCACCGTTTCCAGGATTTCAACCACTGCAAGGTTGTTTGGAATAACCTCAGCGTAGCCGTTGAGGAGCGCTTCGCGGGGGTAGTTGATGAACGCTTTCCGGCGCCCCGTCAGCCTTTCGAGACCGTGCAGAAGCAGGCTGTCCACAATCACGCTGTAGGTGGCCCGGTTCGGATCCGAACCATCGAAGTAGTTTTTTATGCCGGAGCGGAACAACAGCTCGTAACCATAGACCTTTTCACGGCTGTCGAAAATCGGCTGCCGGGCAATGAATTTTTCTGCGGATGTTTCCCCAGAAATGCGAGGCCCTTGCTCTGTGATTTGCTTCACGGGAATGACAGCCACTCGACGCTCCTTCCTAACACCCTCTGTTCCCTATATTTATCGGCAAAGAAAGCCCAAATCATGAGCCGGAGTTACGGGCGCCGGCTCCGCCAACCAGCCCGTGCAATCCCGGAATGCTTTCGAGCCCTAGCAGGGGAAATCATTCCAGCCTCAATTCAGCCGCGAGGAAAGGCGCTCCGAGAGTCTTCTGGCCCCTGTTTTCAGGCCTCATAAGCCTGTGCCCTGAACGCCACCTGATGCTGCACTCCAACCGGCGAGTGACCCGCGCAATGATTCTCGACCATGTTTGGAACCTCTCGTTCGACACCATGACCAACGTGGTGGACGTCTACATCAACTACTTGCGCAAGAGAGTAGACGCGGGGCACAACCGCAAGCTGATTCGCACGGTTCGCGGCGTGGGCTACCAGTTGGGCACAGACATCTGGGCAGGGCGGGAAGCGGCAGGGCGCGGGGAAAGTTAATCGCGGGAAGGAACCTATTTGGTTCCTGTATTGCGGCCAGGGATTGCAGGGACAGCACCCTTATCCTGAGAGCAGGAAGGTTCCATCACAGCCGTCACGGTTGCCATCGCGGCGCGGTTTCGTCCCTCGCCCTTGGCGCGGTAGAGCGCCATATCTGCTGCGCGGAGGAGTGAACCTGTTTCCTCTTCCGCCAAACCGGCGCTCGCAGCCACGCCCAGGCTGAGGGTGACAGGACCAATCAGACCATCCGCCGTATGGATGGGCTCCCGGCTGATGCATTCCCTGACCCTTTCGGCTGCTTGCATGGCGTTGTCTGCGTCGCACCCCGGCGCGACAATCAAAAATTCCTCTCCCCCGTACCGGCCGACCGCGTCGTAGCCTCGCATGGCAGAATTCATTCTTTGGGCGGCTTCCCGCAGCACCGCATCGCCGGCCAGGTGGCCGAAACTATCGTTGATCCACTTGAAATGGTCCAGGTCAGCCAGAATCACGCCCACCGGGGTTCCCTCACGCTTGGCCCGGTCCAGTTCCCGCTGCAAAATGTCCAGGATGGCTGCACGGTTCCACAGCCCGGTCAAAGAATCGTGGGTAGCCTGGACCTCCAACGCTTCGCGCAAGGCGCGGCGTTGCTCCTGCAATTCCAGGATGCGTTTTCCCGCACGCAGGCGCGCTCTGAGTTCATCGGCGTCAAAAGGTTTGGTCACGTAGTCGTCGGCGCCGGCCTCCATGCCCTGGATGAGTTCGTCCTTCTGGTTTTTGGCGGTCAGCAGGATTATATAAACGTAAGGTCCGGTCGCGCGCTCCCGGACCTTCCGGCAAACCTCGGGACCATCCATGCCGGGCATCATCCAATCCAGAAGGGCGAACTTGGGCGCGTCCTCCTGTTGCAACACCTGCCATGCCTCGTCACCGTCGCAAGCTACAACGACGTCGTAGCCCCACTTGGTCAGAGTGGCTTCGAGCATTCGGCGGCAAACCCGCTCATCTTCTGCCACCAGGATTCTCACAACGAATCCTCCTTTCCCAGAGCGACGAGCGTTGGTTCGAGGCGTTCGATTTCTTTTTCCAACTCGGCACAGGATTGTTCCGCCGCAGCCCAGTCCCTTTCGCGGCCTATGGTTTCCAGCTTCTGCGCCGCCTCGAAAGCGGATTTCGCGGCAAAATTTCCCACCGCGCCTTTTAAAGTGTGGGCGGCGCGAACCAGGGCTTCGCTATCCCGCCTCCCCACTGCGCTACGGATCTCGGAAAGCAGCTTCGGATGGTCATCCAGAAAGACTCCGGCCACTTCCCGGAACAATTCCCGGTCGCCCTCAAAGCGGGCCAGTATCTCGGTGCTGCTGGCAGCTTCAGCGGAGGGCAATTCTCCAGACACCGCAGTACTTTCAACCCTGGATTGCTTGGGCAAATGACGCTCCAGAACTTCCAGAAGCTCCTGGGGCCGAATCGGCTTGGAAATATAGCCGTCCATGCCCACGGCCAGGCAGCGTTCCCGGTCCTCCGGCCTGGCATGCGCCGTCATGGCGACAATGGGAAGACGGGTCCCTGACTTTTCCTGCAAACGGATTTGGACGGTGGCTTCGTGGCCGTCCATCACAGGCATCTGCCAGTCCATGAAAACCAGGTCATAGGGAAAAGCGTGGACCATCTCGACAGCCTCTTTGCCGTTGGCGGCAATGTCCACACGGCAGCCGAGTTTCTCCAGCATCCGCGTGGCCACCTTCTGGTTCACCGCGTTGTCCTCCACCACCAGCACCCGCGCCGCTGAAATTCCAGAGGCCGTGCCCGGCAGGTTCGCTTGCGCCAGACTGGATTTCATTTGCTTCTGACTCGGAACAGGATTTGTTCCCGCATCTCCGTTGCGGGACTCCCAAGCCGTGGAGAGCGCGTCGAAGAGCTGTGACTCGCGCGCCGGCTGGAGCAAGCAGGCCGCATATCCGGCCTCCTGTGGATGTTTCCCATCTCCCCGGTGTGCGAACGAGGCAAGCAAGACCAGCGCAATTTTTTCCAGCGCAGGATCGGCTTTCAGTGCCTGTTTTAACGCCTCAGGGTCCATCTTGTGATCGAGAATGGCAATTTGGTAAGGGTCGCCGGCGGCGTGGGCCTCGCGGAGCATTGCCACTGCTTCCTCGGACGAGGCAGCTCCGTCGTTGCGCAGCCCCCAGACGCTGAGCTGCTCCCGTATCACAAAACGGCTGATCTCATTGGCGTCGGCAAGCAGCACCCGGGCGCCTTCCAGTTGAGCCATGGAATACTCCGCCGCCGGTGCGTCTGCGTCCAAACTCAAGGGCAGGGTGAACCAGAAGGTAGAACCTTCCCCGTCCCGGCTGTTCACACCCATATTGCCGCCCATCAACTCCGCCAAGCGTCTCGAAAGAGCCAGCCCCAGCCCGGTTCCGCCATACCGTCGTGCCGTCGATGCGTCCGCCTGGGTAAACTTATTAAAGATCAGTTTGCGCTTGCTCTCCGGGATGCCGATCCCTGTATCTTCAACCGAAAATCGGAGCGTGGCCTTTTCCAAGCTTTGTTGCTCGCACGTCACGTTGAGGAAAACATAGCCATGCTCGGTGAACTTGACGGCGTTGCCCACCAGATTAAACAGCACCTGGCGGATGCGGCCCATGTCGCCGAGAAAATGACGAGGTGCGTCCGGCGCATACCGCACCATCAGATCGATTCCTTTTTCCTGGGCGTGGGGTGCCAGCAGCTCAGAAATCTCGTGAACAGCCAGATGCAGGTCGAAGGGGATCGTCTCGATGACCAATTTGTCCGCTTCCATTTTGGAGAAGTCCAGGATGTCATTGAGAATAGTCAGCAGGGCTTCCGCCGAGTTGCGCAGCGTTTCGGCATGCTCGCGCTGCTCGGTGTCGAGGTTGGTGTCCAGCAGGAATCCCGCCATGCCGATGACGCCGTTCATCGGCGTGCGAATTTCGTGGCTCATGTTGGCGAGAAATTCGCTTTTCGCGCGGGTGGCGGCCTCGGCCGCTTTTGTAGCCTCGATCAGCGCATCCTCGGTTCGCTTGCGGTCCGTGGTGTCGCGGACGCTGCTCAGGACCAGCAGTCCTTCTTCCGTGCGGAGGGGACTCAGGCTGAGGTCAACCGGGAATTCGCTCCCGTCTTTGCGCAGGCCTCTGAGGCTGTTCAGACTCAGGCAAGCTCCCATCATGCGGGCCTGAGGCTGAAGAAGAAAGCGGTTGCGGTGCTCCACATGCGCTTCCCGGAGGCGTTCCGGCACCAGGATTTCAATGGGCTGTCCCAGCAATTCCTCGCGACCGTAGCCGAACAATCGCTCCGTCAGCGCGTTGACGAGCACAATCATGCCATCGCTGTTGATCCCTACGATGGCGTCGGGCGCCGATTCCACCAGGTTGCGGAACTTAGACGCGCTCAGTTGCAGTTCCTCATTCATGGTCTGCAACTCCACGGCTTGCAGCTCCAGCCGCTCACCGTGCCGCTGGAGTTCCGTGTCTCGCTCCTGCACCCGCACCAACATTTCGTTGAACCCGTCAATCAGCATGCCCAATTCATCCTGACTTTGCTTGACGGCCCGGAGGGAGTAATCCTTCCCGGCAGAAATGGCCTTGACTGTTTGCAGCAAATGGAGAATCGGTTTGGAGATCACCCGTTGGAGCGTTGACGAGAGCAGAAAGGCTACCAACGAAGACGCCAGCATGACGATGGCAACGATGTTAGCGTACTGGATCAGGCGAGAGTCCATCTCCTGGAAGTCAGCCTGGAGGTAAATCGTGCCAATCCTTTCGCCGTCGAGAACAATCGGCAGAAACAGAACCAAATGATCGTCCTCAAACCAAGGGCCCTCTTCGGCGGCTTCAGAAGGGCATCGCTCGTTCCCGTCCTCACGCAAGTATCTGGCGAACTCCGTCCCATCGCTCGTATAAATACAGCCGGAGACAATGTACTGCTTGGCGCTCAGCACCGACAGCGTCTCCCCGGCGGAATTTGGATCCTGGAAGAGCAGGGCAGCCTTGCTGTTGGAGCCGATGATTGCTGCCAGGGTTGTGAGCTCGCTCGTCATGGTGCGCCGGAATGTGACCCATTCGTATGCCACAAACCCCGCGCAAGCGA
>JADFGZ010000014.1 GCA_022567475.1 Acidobacteriota bacterium
GCGACTCTACATATAACTGATACTCGCCGCGCGGCTCATAGACGGTGACCCTGCCGCGCGCCGTCACCAGGAGGCCGTCCTCGGGCCGGAACCGCAGATACCGCGCCCGCTGCCGCATGCAGATGCACCGCAACTGCGACGCTTCGTCCTTCAGGGTGAAATACAGATGGCCGGAAGAGGCCGGGCGGAAATTCGAAATTTCCCCCTCCACCCAGATGTCGGCAAACTCTGCTTCCAGCCGGTCGCGGACTAAGCGGCTGAGCTCGCTTACCTTGTAAATTCGCCGCTCTGGAATCAGGTTCAGTTGGAATTGGTTCACGGAAGCTTCTCAGAGAACATTTTGAATGGTGCCGATATGCTACCACGGGTCAGGCGTGGCCGGAAACGACCCTACCAGACACTCAGCGGCGGCCCAGGAACCAAAACAGTGCCGTCAGAAAGAGGCTGATCAGGACGGAGGTGACGATGGGAAAATAGAAGGTGAAGTTGCCACGGCGATAAACGATATCGCCCGGCAAACGGCCAAACCGGAAAAAGGGAAAGCGGTCCGCCAACAGGAACAGCAGTCCCAGCGCCACAAAGACGACGCCGAGGGTAATCAGAATCTTGCCCAGGCTGGGAAGCATGGAAGCTTTCCAAGTTGCGTGATCGAGGGCAGCCGCCAGCGGCAACCTTTAGCCCACAATCTCCATCTTGCCGAAGAAGTAGGAAATCTCGAAGGCGGCCGTCTCGGGGGCGTCCGAGCCGTGAATGATATTCCGTTCAATGGAGGTTGCGAACTGTTTCCGCAAGGTGCCCGGCTGGGCCTCGGCGGGGTTGGTGGCTCCCATCAGCGTTCGCAGGCGCTCGATGGCGTTCTCGGCTTCCAGCGCCATCACGACAATCCGGCCCGAGCACATAAAATCGGTCAGGCTGCCGAAAAACTTCTTGTCGCGGTGGACCGCATAGAAGCCCTCCGCCTGCTGCTTGCTGAGGTGCAGCATCTTCATGGCGACGATCCGGAAGCTCTGGCTTTCAAACGCCCGGATGACGTCGCCGATGACGTTCTGCTCGACTCCGTCCGGCTTGATAATGGTCAGGGTTCGTTCCAGGGCCAAGGGTCTCCCTTTTATTGGATTTGTTGATCTCGGTATGGGACAGGCTGATTGCTGAATCGCATTCTTACTTTTTCGGCATGGCCTTGTAGATGGCGAAACAAGGGCTGGCGCGCACGACTCCATACCGGTCCGGGTCCGGCCCCACCGACTCAAAAAACTCTTTCATGTATTTCTCCGCCAGGGCCTCATCGCCGGTCTCCCGCGCAACCCGGCTGAGCAGGCGCAAGCCGTCCTGCTGCATCACCTCTCGCTCGATGTCCGGGTAGACCTTCCCGTTGGGTCCAGCGTACCACTCCAGGCCTTCCTGAATAAAAGCCATCGCTTCGGGCTTTTTCAATTGCAGGCCGGCCATTCCCATGTTCATCAGCAGCCGGCCGCGAACCCGGTCTTCGCCGCTCTGCTTGGCCAACTCCAGGGCTACACCGAAAGTTTCCCAGGCGCTGGCAAACTTTGCCTGCCGCAGTTGGACGTTGCCGATGGTCAGCAGCGCATTGGCTTGCCAGGTCCCGCGACCCATCCTCTTAAAGGCGGCCAGGGCGGGCTCCAAATAAGCCATCGACAAGTCGGGCTCCCCCACCCAAACGTGGGTGTTGCCGAGGTTCATCCGAATCATGCCGGGATACATGTCGCCGCCCAGTTGGTTGGCCAAACGGAGCGCTTCTTGATAAGCCGCGAGCCCGCGATCGGGCTGGACCATGCGGATATAAGTGGAGCCCATGTTGTTCTTCGCCGAGACCATCACGCGCAGCTCGTCCACCTCTTCCGCCAGCACAAAGCCGGCCTGCAACCGTTGCAGCGCCAGATTGTAAAGCTCCTGTGCTTCTTCCCAGTCGAGATGATCGCCGCAGGCATCCTCCCCGGCATGGGTATATAAGGCTCCTTCAAAGCGCAGCCTGCGAGCCTCGATCCGTTTGTACAGGACATCGTCGCCGCTCAGGCCGCGATAAACGTCGAACAGCTTCGCGTAACGGACGACCTCCTCCAGGAAATTTTCCAGGACCTCAGTATGGACTTCGTGCCCGGAGGTGGCTCCGTAGCGGCCCAGATGATCGAACTTCTGGTCCAGTTCTCCCAGCACGCCCTCGAGCCGTTGCTTCACAACCTCAAGATTTTCTCCCATCAGCCGTTCGGCGCCCGCCACGTCGTCTTGGTCCAGCTTCGTCAGCAGGATCATCAGGGGAACGGGGTCTGAAGAAGGAGCGACCTGAGCCTCCAAAAGGCCGGATTTCCCGCCGGGCGAGTACCCCACGCACCAGGAAAGGAACAAGACTGCAAGAATTCGGGTTCTCCGGTAATGGACGCGGTTTGCGGTTTCTTTCATCATTAGCCTTTTCATGGGCCACCCTCACTTCATGGGAATAGGTTGCTACAGCAACTATAGCTTAATTCTAAAGCTAAACGTGCAGAGTGTAAACTCGCGGCGGGGGGGAAAGCCTGCAAGCTGTTGCAAAACCTATTTTCAGATGTTGTCAGGGCATGACTTCAGAGTCTGTGTGAAAACTCGGTTTTTACGTCAGGGCATGACTTCAGTCATGCCCTGACGTGGCTCCCGGCAGGTTTTGCAATAGCTTCCAAGCCGTTCTCAGCGTCCAGTTGCCGGAGCCAGCCGGGCGGCGACCGCTTCGCCGATCTGTGCCGGGCTGTCGACGACGGTGATTCCGGCCTCTTTCATCGTCTCCATCTTCTCGCGGGCCGTTCCTTTTCCTCCGCTGATGATGGCCCCGGCGTGACCCATCCTTCTGCCTGGAGGGGCCGTCTGTCCGGCGATGAAGCCGACCACCGGCTTCTTGACGTGCTCTTTGACGTACAGTGCGGCGGTTTCTTCCGCCGTCCCGCCGATCTCCCCGATCATGACCACGGCGTGGGTGTCCGGGTCGGCGTTAAACAGTTCGATGGCGTCCCGGAAGCTGGTGCCGATGATGGGATCGCCCCCGATGCCGATGCATGTGGATTGCCCGATGCCGAGCGCCGTCAACTGCCCTACGGCCTCATAGGTAAGCGTCCCGCTGCGCGAGACCACCCCCACGTTCCCCGCCCGGTGGATATGGCCCGGCATGATGCCGATCTTGCACTTGTCCGGCGAGATGACGCCCGGACAGTTGGGGCCGACCAGCCGTGTCTGCGTGGTCTTGAGAAAGGCGTTGACCCGAATCATGTCGAAGGTGGGAATCCCTTCGGTAATGCAGATCACCAGGGGGATGCCCGAATCGGCAGCCTCCATGATGGCGTCGGCGGCAAACGGGGCAGGAACGAAGATGACCGAGGCGTTGGGGTTCACGGCTTTGTTCGCCGCGGCCACCGAATCAAACAGCGGCAGGCCGTCCTGCTCGGTGCCGCCCTTGCCGGGCTTCACGGCCCCAACCACATTGGTCCCATACTGGATCGCCTGCTGGGCGTGGAAGCTGCCTTCCCGGCCCAGCCCTTGGACCAACAACCGCGTGTTCTTGTCAACCAATATGCTCATTCAAACACCCGAAGCAAAGGAAGCAGAGGAGGCAGAAGAAGCATCGGAAAACCCCTTTCAGAGAGTTCGGATCTCCCCTTGGTATTGTTCGTTGGGTTTCACTACAAGAATCGACTTCCTCTGCCTCCTAGAACTTTCGCCATCCTTTCCAAAGCCTTTGCAGCAATGCTCCGACCCTCGCATACTCGTTTTGCATGCCTTCTAACATCTCGCCGTTCAGGTAGCCTTCGTCACGGCTAAAATCCAGCCAGACCTTGATTTCCTCACAGGACCCGATCGACATTTGCAGAAACCGACGGAACTCCGCCGCACTCTCGCCGCGCCCAACCCTCGGCAATATTTGCGGGAATCGAGCGAGCCGCCCTGCGCATCTGGTGCGCCAGTTCGAACTGCTCACTGCGGGGAAAGCTTCGGGGCAACTTCGACACCATCAACGCTGCCCGGTAGGCTTGCTGGTACACCAGCAGGTCCTTGTAATGCTTTATCGCCCCACCCGAGACTTTCTGCTCTCGTTCCGCCATCTCGCTTGCTTCCTTTGTCTCCTCTGCCTCCTCTGCTTCCTATGCCTCTTCTGCTAGTCGCACCACCTTCTCGGCGGCGTCCTTCATCCCATTGGCGACGGTAAAATTCAACTTGGAGTCCTGCAGAATCTGCTGCCCCTGCTCCATATTTGTGCCTTCGAGACGAACCACGACCGGGATTTTTACGTCCAGCGCCCTGGCTGCCTCCACCACGCCGCTGGCCACAATGTCGCAGCGCATGATCCCGCCGAAAATGTTGATCAGCACGGCGCGCACGTTGCGGTCCGAGAGCAGTATCTCAAAGGCGTGGCGAACCTGCTCGGCGCTGGCTCCTCCCCCTACGTCGAGAAAATTGGCCGGACTCCCGCCTGCGTACTGGATGATGTCCATGGTGCCCATCGCCAGTCCCGCCCCGTTCACCATGCAGCCTACGGTTCCATCCAGTTTGATATAGTTCAACCCATATTTGGTTGCTTCGATCTCGAGCGGGTCCTCTTCAGCGAGGTCGCGCAGTTTCCCGATCTCCTCATGGCGGAACAGAGCGTTGTCATCGAAGGTCATCTTGGCGTCGAGCGCCAGCAGCCGCCCGTCCTTTGCCAGTATGAAGGGGTTGATCTCCGCAAGCGATGCGTCGGTGGCTTCAAAAGCGCGGTACAGAGACATCATGAACGCGGTGGCCTGCTGGATGCAGCCCGCAGGCAGTCCCAGGCCAAAGGCGAGCTTCCGCGCCTGAAAAGCCTCCAGGCCCGCGCCCGGACGGATGGTTTCGCGCAGAATCAGCTCGGGAGTCTCTTCCGCCACCTTCTCAATCTCCACGCCCCCGGCGGCGCTCGCCATGAAGACGGGTGAAGCGGTGACGCGGTCAATCACGATGCCGAGGTAGAGTTCCCGTTCAATCGGCAAGGTCTCTTCGATCAGCACCTGCCGCACCACTTGTCCTTCGGGGCCGGTCTGAATGGTGACCAGCTTCTTTCCCAGAATTTTCTCGGCCACCGCCTGAGCCTCTTCCGGCGTCTTGGCGATTTTCACCCCGCCCGCTTTGCCGCGTCCGCCGGCGTGGATCTGCGCCTTGACGATCACCTCGCCGCCCAGTTTGCGGGCTATCGCCGCAGCCCCGGCGCCATCCTGCGCGGTTTCACCACGGGGGACGGCCACGCCGAAACTCTTCAGGATTTGCTTGCCTTGAAATTCGTGGATTTTCATGTGAGGCGTTCGGTTCTTGCCGTTTTACAGGCAGCGGGAAGTCGGCTAAAATAGCACATCGTCACTCACTGCCAAAACAACGAGCAGAAAGAAAAAGTACTATAAAGAAAGGTCGCGGCAAAAGCAACACGCCAGCCCCGGAAGTGTCCCCTAGCAACCCTGATTCACAAAACCCTGCTTCGCAAAGCAGTGCTCCACAAAACAGCTCCTCACAAAATGGCGCTCTTGTTGCCGGCATTCGGCAAAGCGCGGCGCGGCAGGACCTCACCCGCCAGCAAGCCAGGGCGGCGATGGAGGAAATCCTCTCCGGCACGGCCAGCAATCCGCAGATCGCAATGTTTCTGATGGCGCTGCGCATGAAAGGCGAGTCGGTGGAGGAGCTGATCGGTTTTGCCCAGGCTGTCAGGGCCCGGGCGCTTGCCGTGCGCCCTCATCTGCCCGTGGAAGAGGAGCTGTCCGGCACGGACCGCGACGCTCTGGTGGACACCTGCGGCACCGGCGGGGACGCCAGCGGGACCTTCAACATCTCCACGGCAACGGCATTCGTGGCGGCCGGTTGCGGAGTGTTGGTGGCCAAGCATTGCAACCGGGCGATCTCCAGCCGCTGCGGCAGCGCGGACGTGGTGGAGGCCCTGGGGGTGAAGCTCAGCCTTCCTCCGGAGCGGATCGCCGAGTGCATCGACGAGGTGGGTATCGGATTCCTGTTCGCTCCGGCGCTGCACGGCGCGTGGAAATACGCCCAGCCGGTGCGCCGGGAACTGCGGGTTCGCACGGTCTTCAACATGCTCGGACCGCTGTGCAATCCTGCGGGCGCCTCCGCGCAGGTGGTGGGCGTTTATGACGGACGCCTGACCGGGTTGCTGGCCAACGCCCTGGTGGAGCTGGGAATGCGCCGCGGCTTTGTGGTGCATGGCGCCGACGGCCTGGATGAGATCACCAACACGGGGGAGACGGTGATCGCCGAAGTGGACCGGGGTCAGGTCACGATGAAAACGCTGCGTCCGGAGGATCTGGACATTCCCCGGTGCAGCCTCTCCGACTTGCAGGGCGGCGATGTGGCCGAAAATGTACAGATCATCCAGGGCGTCCTCGAAGGACGAACCGGCCCCCGGCGCGACGTGGTTCTTTTGAATGCCGCCGCCGCCCTGGCCGCCTCCGGCCGCGCCCCCGACCTCCAGGCCGGTATGCGGATGGCTGCTGAATCCATCGATTCCCGCGCCGCCCTCGGCAAGCTGCGCGCGCTGGCCGAGTTCAGCAACCGTAGCTTCGGCGGTTAACACAGTGTGGACGGTCAGCCGGCCATCGTGCTCTTCGCCGCACTACCCTGTATTTTTTATCAAGAAAGGAACGCCACAAATTAACTCAGGCTCAACCGCATAATAAGAGGATAAGAGGAGAACCTGCCATGGCAAAATCCATTTACGTTAGGAACCTTCGCAAAGAGGACCTGACCGCAATCGTAGATATTGAAGACCGTGCCACCGGCGTTGCCCGGCGCGCCTACTGGGAGGCAAGAATCGACATCTCGGAAGCCATACGTCCCCACTGGGCCTCGCTGGTTGCCGAGGCAGACAACCGCGTTGTCGGTTTCGTCTTTGGCCGCGCCGGAGAGTTGGAGTTCGGCCTTCCCGGCACCATTGCCTGGATTGAGATCATCGGCGTGGACCCGGCCTACCGGCGTCAGGGAATCGCCGCCAAGCTGATCGAAGAGTTCACTTCCTCAGCCGAGGACCACGGTATCAAAAAAATTCTCACTCTGGTCAGCAAGAGCAGCACGGAGATGGAACACTTCTTTACCCGGCTGGGATTTGCTCAGGGGCAGATGATTCACTTCCAAAAGGATCTCAAGAGCTGATACTTCAGGCCGCTATCTGAGTGGATGCTGACTGTGGGCTTTGCTCTAGCGTTTGTAGCCGCTTGCTGATCCCTCATCCCTTGGCTTCGTTCGGGACAGGCTCGCGCGGCCCGCCGGACCGAAGGTCCTCTGGACCGCAGGCAGGCTCAGATTGGATTTACCAACCCACGGCAAATTGGAGCCCCAATTTGCCGTGGCTGCCAGCTTGTTTTTCAAATCCCAAATGAAGGTTTGGGCACAGGCACAAATAGTTCGGATCGCAATGGCAACCCAGAAAAAGCCGCACCTGTGCCGATATGTAAGGATTTGGTCCCATCTGCCGCATCGTTAAAGGAAGTCTGGAACAGCATGGAAACCGCGTCCGCCGACAGAGCAAGAGGAATCTTTCTTGAAAGCTCAGGCACAATTCCAGCGGACGATTACAAGAAAACGAAAAGCCACCCTTCTTCTGTAGACTCTCGAGGTTGCAGCCTAGATAAGTATCGGGGACGGTGCTAGTACCGTTTTAGCACCCATCCCTCCGGGATCGGTTCTGGCCACGTGCTTGGGCCAGCCGGTTGCATGCCGATCTCTCTGGCCAGTGCCGCTCCCAAATGGATCGTCTTGCCCCCAACCACCGTCATCAACACTTCGATCTTCGGAATGTCCGCCTCCGGAATCGTCAGGAAGTCCCGATCCAGCACGAGGAAATCAGCATACGCGCCCGGCGCTAACATGCCTAACCGTTTCTCCCGCAGCAAGTAGTATCCGCCCCAGGTCGTCAGCGCCTTCAATTGGGTAATCCGGTCCGTCCTTTCGCCCGCTCCGTACACCAATTTGTCGGCCGGATTGTACCGGGTCATCCCCTGCAAGACGAAGAAAAACACCTTGTTCGGTAGCGGCCGGTCAATCTCAAACGAGTTCATGATCCCAGCATCGCTGATGCTCTTGCGGGGAACCACCCAGTTTGTGTATTCAATCCCATATTGGTGCGCAATCTCCCAGGCTCCTCGGTAGTTCTCCCACAAGATGGTATTGAGCATGCTTACCATCATCCCCAGGTTCTTGATGCGAGGAATCTGGCCGGGCCGGGGAGCACCCGCACTGTGATCGAACGCATGCCGCTTGGCGCGAATCTCATCCAGCGTCATCCCAGCTTTCTTGCTTCCTTCTTCAATGGCGGCCATGACATTGTCAATCCCTTTGTCCCCCCCTGTATGCATTGTGGCAATGCGGAGGCCGGCTTGGGCGGTCCTCATAAGCTTTCCATAATCAGGCGTGCCAGGGTCGTTACTGCACGTTCCATCTTCTCCCCCTCTGCCTCCACCTTGGGGAGGAGCCCCCATTTTCTCAAGCCAATTGGGTATCTCCGGGACTGTCATGCAGCCGGGACTAGTAGCGGGGAAAGCTCCCACAAACCACAAGTAGTCTGATCCCATTCCCAGGAAGCCAGACAAATGTCGCAATGTAGCTAATTCCCATGCTCCATCTCCAGTTATTTGGTGCTGCCATGAAAAACCAATCCGCGCCGGCATTTCACCATTTCGATCCATAAGGTTCATGGCTTGCATGTTGGTGTACGCATAAGGCGCGGAGGCATACGCCGTGATGCCGTAGCTGGCCCACAACTCCAATTCTGCCTTCAAGAGTTGCGCCAGCACGGGCACTTTGCCCTTGAGTATTGCGTCGGAAGGACTGTTCCGGTCCAGCCTGCCCGTTCGCATTTCCCGATCGCTGATGTCTTCATGCACACTGCGATAAATTTCCACGCCCTTAGTGTTCATCTGGCAAGCGCTGGTAAAGCCGTTGCTGATGCAGACGGGGTTGTTGGGAGCCAATATATCCAAATATTCTTTCGTGATAGAAATGTCCCAGATTCTGCTGCTCATGGGCCCTCTAAATTCTGCAGCGCGTTCGTAGTCCGGGCCCCAGTTGGGGATCACCCGAATCCATTGCCCCGGTTTCGCCTTGGATACCAACTCCCGCATCGTGGTCTCAAACAGACCGAACTGTTCCTTCGCCGGCCGGTCCGGCAGCCAGCGTGCGAGAATTTCATTATCATTCGGGAAGACATGCCGAAAGGCGCGAGGCTCCGTCCACATCCAATCCACCGGGTGCTCGTGGGTCATGATGAAGCTGGGCAACACCGTCCGCCCCCGCAGGTCAATCTGCCGGGTCTGTGGTCCCGCGAGAGATCGCATTTCCGCGTTGTTTCCTAGCTCAAAAACTTTCCCGTCCCGAATGGCCATTGCTTGCGCGATGGTCCCCACATTCGACGTAAACGAGGTATCGTCCATGCTGACGATCTTTCCGTTGTAAAGGATCATCTGCGGGTAACTGACCAGCTTCGCGGGTGCATTTACGTTCTGAGCCCACACCGAAGCCGTGTACAGAAACACACTCCACATTACAGCCAGTAGCATTCTCTGCATTGCGTCCTCCTAGAAACAAACGGGTAAACAGCTGATATCCTTAGTCCAATCCAAGAGCACCTATCATCATTCCGCCTTGACCAAGAAGAATGCTCCGGGAGTACATCCATTCAAATACGGAGTCAGAAATAAAGGGAAGAAGTCTCTTCTTCCAGCTCGGGAAGTTCTCCGGCTGTTTCACCCACATGGCGGGTCTCCGCCGAAATCTCGCGAGGAACATAGCGCGGACTTGCCGCCCATGTCAAGCGGTGTACGGGTTCCATTGTTTGGGCAATCAGCAACTCGACAAGAAGTCGCTGCGAACCTCCAAAACAGTGCGGTTTTGGCACACTGCAAAATGCACTTCTCCCTCCTGGAAACATGAACGTTAGCCTCTCCAAATCAACCCCAAAAAATTCTTCAACAGTTGCTGTCCCACCTTAGTCAGGATCGACTCCGGATGGAACTGGACGCCTTCCACAAGCATGCGCCTGTGCCGCAGGCCCATGACGACGCCCTCCGCTGTGCTGGCCGAGACTTCCAAATCCGCCGGGACCGACTTCCACACCGGGATCAGGTTTCCTTGGCGAGCAAGGCTGGAAAACTTCTCTATTCCGGGAAATATCATGCCTCCGCTCCGCTTCCTCTGCGGAGTTGCTGGAGCCGGCAAAGCTCCTGCTGCGCCGTCGCTCGCATCCGGCGAAGGGGAGCCTGCTTGCCGGTCCAATATTCAAACTGCCGCGCCGCCTGCGCCAGAAACATCTCCAGGCCCGAGATCGTGCGGCATCCGCGCGCGCGGGCGATTTCCAGCAGCCGGGTTTCGGCGGGGTTGTAGACCAGATCGAACACCAGCCTGGCGTTGACCTGCTCCGGCCGCAGGAGGCAGGCTTGCGTTTTCGGCCACATCCCCACGGAGGTGGCGTGAACCAGCAGGTCGAACTGTTCTCGCCGGAGCGCTCCCATCGGGATGGCCTCGCCGCCCAAAGTGCTTGTAAAAGCGCGGACCCTGGCGGGACTTCTCCCCGTGACGGAGATGTCCCGGCATTTGAGTTCCCGGAGTGCGACCCAGGCGGCGCGGGCAGCGCCTCCGTTGCCGACAATCAAGGCCCGGAAACCTCGCGGCAAATGCTCGCCGCTGCCCAGCCGCAGCGCTTTTCGCAAAGGAACCATGATGCCCTCCACATCCGTATTGATGGCTTCCCATCTGCCCCGCCGCACACGGATGGTGTTGGCCGCCCCCGCCGCCTGGACCGTCCGATCCATCCGGTCCACCCAGCGCAGAATACCTTGCTTGTGAGGAACAGTCACGCTGAACCCGGCCAGCGGATAGCGGCCTGCCGCGCTGCGGAAATCTTTCAGGTCGGAGGAAAGCAGCGGAACATAGACGGCGTCCACCCCGGCGGACCGGAAAGCCGCGTTGTGGATGGCCGCGCCCAGCGAGTGCCCCACAGGATTTCCGAGCAGCCCATAGAGAGCCGACCGGCGGCTCAACTTTTCCGCGCGGTAACTGTTGCGCAAGACCTCCGAGTCGACCTGCCCCGGCGCAGAGGGCGCGGAAAAGGCAGGAGGCTTGTTATCCCGGTTCCGGCCAAGAACCGAACTCGACCGTCGTGGCGGTGGGGGGCAGGCGGCGTAGACGAAGGCGCTTCCTCTCGAAAGCGCCAGCACGCGGCTGGGAACCCCCGCTGCTCCCATCGAAAAGGCAACCCACTGTTCTTGCTTCTGTTTTTCTCGCGGCCCTTTTTCTCGTTGCAATGCTCGCTTCGGATTTCTCGTTGCGACCGAGCTCAAAAAATCCAAGGTACGGCAATTGTCGGATTGGCGCGTGGCTGTGGGCGCCAGCTTGTAGACCTCAGCCGGGAATCGGCGGAGGCGGCTGGCTGCGGCAGCGAGGGCCGGGGTGCGCTGAAAATCGTGAAATGAGAGGATCAGCAACGCGCGACGGCGCAAGGACTCGACCGCCTCGCGCCCGGCAGCCTCTGCGGACTCAATCTCCAGGTCCAGCACGCGGCAACCGGCTGCCGCCGCCCGCCGCAAGATTTCTATTTGTTCGGCGACCGTGCCCCGGAAGCGCCCGCCGTTTTCCCGCCGGCGGCAGGTAGCTTGCAACACGACAGGCCTTCCCCGCTGAAGCCGGGACCCGGCTCGGAGCAGCCCGGAAATACGCGGCAAAGCCTTCCTCGGATCGCGCAGCCAATCGAGACGCAACTCCACCAGAGGAGTATGCTGGAGCGCGTTGCGGGCGCAAGCAAACAGCGTCTCCGGGGTGTCCCCGGTGGCGGCGATACAGATGCGCGGCAATACGGGCATCTTCTTCGCGGGTATTCTCTTCGTGTTTTTTTCCTTTCTGGTTTTTTTCTTCATGCAGCTGAGTTTTTATGATAAAAGACAGTTGATTGGCTGTCGAGGGGCGTGCTCGGCCTCTCCTCGTTTCTCCCGCAGAGAAGATACGGCATAGGTGGGTGGCAAGTTGCTCCGCGAGGGTTCCCGCACACCGTCGAGCCACCGGCCAGAGGAAGCTGTTCAGGCCGCTAGAATGCACTTTCAGGATACGCTCTTGGACCTGTACCCGCTCCCGCAGATGTGATAGTTTGGAAATAGCTTATTTGTGTGAGTGGACGATGCCTTGGCGGTCTGGTTCCCATCTCTATCTGTTGGCAAGTCTTCCCGTGATGGCGGTTCTCCTGGCGGGGGCTGGCTTTGCCCTGCAACTGGACTTGGCTGACCTGCCCGGTTTCGGGAAGAAAAAACATGCCAAGCTCAGGGACAGACCTCCGGGGGAGTACGCATACGTATTTACCCGGCTGGCTCACTACTCGCCGCGAGGGCGAAGCTCGAGGGGACACACCTGGAACACCGACTATCCCAAGGCGGACCGGCAGTTTTTGCAGGGAGTCCTGCGCTTAACCCATATCGAAGCGCGCGAGCGGGAGCAGGTGTTGCGGCCGATGGACCCGAATCTGTTCGCCTTTCCCTTCCTGTACGCCGTGGAAGTGGGCTACATGCGCCTTTCCGAGGAAGAAGCCGCGCGGTTACGAGAGTATTTGCTCCGGGGCGGGTTTCTCATTGTGGACGACTTCCACGGCTCCTGGGAGTGGGCGAGCTTCCTGCGGGAGATGCAGCAGGTGTTTCCGGACCGTCCCATCCGCGAGGTGGAGCTTTCCGACCCGATTTTCCATTGCTTTTTTGATATCGAGGAGAAGATACAAATCCCCGGCCTGCAATATCTTTATAGCGGGCGCACCTATGAGCAGGATGGCGTCACGCCCCATTACCGGGCCATCTATGACGACAACGGCCGCATCATGGTGATGATCAATTTCAACGTGGACCTGGGAGACGCCTGGGAATGGGCCGACCTTCCGGAGTATCCGGAGTTCTACACCTCTTTGGCGTACCGGCTGGGCGTCAACTACATCGTTTATTCCATGACCCACTAACAGGGAGGACTCCCGGGGCTGTGCTGAACCGGGTTGGATTTCATGGGCGAAGCAATATTTCGATTTCTTTTCAAGTATCCCCCGATCGCCTTCTCGCAAGGCCGTCTTGCCCTGGCTTCCTCGTGGCCGGTCTGGGTGCTGCTGGCGGCGATCCTTCTGGCCGCGGTGTTGCTGGGCCTTTACCTTTGGAGGCTGCGGTCGGCTTTGCCCGCCAGGGCTCGCGCTCTGGTCTGGGGCTTGCAATCGCTTGCGCTGGCGATTCTCCTGGTGCTGCTGTGGAAACCCTCCCTGATTCTTTCAACGCTTGTGCCCCAGCAGAATGTGCTGGCCGTGCTTGTCGATGATTCGGCCAGCATGGCAATGGACGACCAGGGCATCCCCCGCGTGGATCAGGTCAAAGAAATCCTGGCAGACTCGGGTCCTTTGCTGACCGAGCTCCGGGAGAAATTCCAAGTCCGCCTGTACCGTTTTGACAAGGAGGCGGTACGGATCGACTCCGCTGCCGAGCTGACCGCTTCCGGCGCTTCTTCCCATCTGCAAGACTCCTTGGCCCAGGTTTACTCGGAACTGCGCCACCTGCCTCTGGCCGGAGTGATCATCATCAGCGACGGCGCGGAGAACGGCTCGGCGGCTCCCCGGGAACTGATGGAGGAATGGAAAGCGCGGAAGATTCCCGTCTACGCGCTGGGCGTGGGGGAAGAAGAGTTTGACCGCGACTTGCAGATCGACGAGGTCTCGACGCCGCGCACCGCGCTGCCCGGCACGGTGGTTTCGTTCGGCATCACCGTGCGGCAGCAGGGCTACGTGGGGGAGAGCGCCCGGCTGGAAATCCGGGACGGAACGGAAGTGCTGAAATCCCGCGAAATCCACTTCGGCCGCTCGCCCGTAGAGACGGTGCAAATGAGTTTCACCCCCAAATCCGAAGGCATTCCGGAGTATACAATCTCCATTGAGCCGCTCGCCGGAGAGGCTGTGAAAGAAAACAACTCTCAATCCCGCGTGGTGGAAGTCCAGAACCGCACCGCAAAAGTTCTCTACATCGAGGGGGAACCGCGATGGGAGTTCAAATTCATCCGCCGCGCCATGGAAGAAGACCGCAATCTCCGGCTGGTTAGTTTGCTCCGGACTTCGCAGAACAAATTCTACCGGCAGGGAATCGAGAACGAAGAGGAACTGATGGACGGCTTCCCCGGCCGGGAAGAGCTGTTCCGGTACGACGGGCTGATTTTGGGCAGCATCGGGGTTGCTTTCTTCTCGCCCGAGCAGCAGGAAGATATCTACGCCTTTGTCAGCCAACGGGGCGGCGGCATACTCTTCCTGGGCGGGCGTTACGCGCTCGGGGACGGCGGCTACCAAAGCTCCTCTCTCGCGGACTTGCTCCCGGTTCAGTTGGACCAGCCGGACGGCTCGCCGACCTTCCGGCGGACCCCGGTTCAATTCCTGCTGACGCCGAGAGGCTGGGACCGGTTGCAACTCTCCGAAGACGAGGCGGCAAACCGCGAGAGCTGGGAAAACCTGCCTCTTTTGGGAAATTACCAGGTCACCGGAGAGCCCAAGCCGGGCGCCGTGGTGCTGGCCGAGGTGGTGGCTCCCGACGGGAAGCGGCACACGCTGCTGGCCTCGCAGCGGTTTGGCCGGGGCCGAGCCCTGATGTTTGCCACCGACGGCTCCTGGCGCTGGCAGATGGAACTCGACCACACCGACAATTCCCACAAGACCTTCTGGCAGCAGATCCTGCACTCCCTGGTCAGCGACACGCCTCCGGCCGTCAGCATCTCAACCGACAAGGCGCTGTATTTGGACGACCAGCACATCCGGATACAGGCCGAGATTTACGATGAAAATTTTCAGCCGGTGAATGCCGCCTCGACCATTGCTACAATCTCCTTGCCGGACGGCTCCACCGTGGAGCTGCCCTTGCAGTTGTCGGTGGAGGAAGACGGCGTTTTTCGGGGAGAATGGGAGGCCTCGGCTCCCGGCGTCTACCGTGTGGATGTGGTGGCGCGGGCAGGCGAAAAGGAAATCGGCAGGAACAGTTCGTACTTTCAGCGGGCGGACGGGTCGCTGGAATTTTTCTCCGCCGAGCAGAATGTCTCCTTGCTGACGCGGCTGGCCGAGGAAACCGGAGGGGGATACTATCCGCTGGAGGAAGCCGGGCGGTTGCCGGAACAGTTGACCTACTCCCCGGCGGGCATCACGGTTCCCGAGGTGCGCGACCTTTGGGACATGCCGTTTTGGATTTTGCTGTTGTTCCTGCTGAAGGGAACGGAATGGATTCTGAGAAAACGGTGGCGGTCGATTTGATGCCAACTGAGCGGATGGGTTCCAAAGCAACTCAGCATCGTCGCCCGGCGGGTGAGCCGCGTATAGCGCGCCCGGCCCGGATGCGGGCGGCTCGCGTCCTTTGTTTGGCCCTGAGCCTCGGCGCAGTTTTTGCGATGGCCGCGCAAGGCCAGGGAAACGGAGCCTATGTCGTGGTCATCTCCGGGCTGGGAGGGGAGCCGGCCTACGGGAAGCTGATCGACCAATGGGGCAAAGACCTCTCTGCCGTGTTGCGGAAAAACGCAGTCTCGGAGGATCGCGTCTTCTGGCTGGCCGCGAACAAAGAGATGGAGGACGTCTATGCCGAATCCAGCCGCGAGGAGATCGTCAAACTCCTGGAAGAACTGGCTGCGCGCCTCACTGCCGAGGACACCTTGGAGTTGTTCCTGATCGGCCACGGCAGCTATGATGACTATGACTACCGCTTGAACCTCCCCGGTCCGGACCTCACCGCCTCGCAGTTGAGCGACCTGCTGGGAGACATCCGAGCCGGCAGGCAGGTGGTCGTGAACATGACCAGTTCGAGCGGGGCAAGCCTGGAACCCCTGCAGCGCAAAGGCCGCGTGGTGATCACCGCAACCAGCGCCGGGAGGGAGCGGAATTTTTCCGTGTTCGCCCGCTATTTTACCGAGGCGCTCGATGATCCTGCCGCCGACACGAACAAGAACCGGGAGCTTTCGGTTCTGGAAGCCTTCCAGTATGCCAGCCATGAGGTGGCCCGCTACTACAAGGAATTGACGCGGCTGGCCACCGAACACGCGCTGCTGGAAGATCAAGGGGACGGGGAAGGCGTGCGGGAAGCGACGCCGGAAAACGGGCAGGGATTGCTGGCCTCCTCCATCCCGCTGGTGGACCTGGGAGGGCGCACCGCCGCGGATGACAATCCGCAGGCGCGCGCGCTCAAAACCAAAAAACGCAAGATCGAAGAGGCCATCGAACAGTTGAAGTACCGCAAGGCTTCTCTGACCTCGAAACAGTATTTCGAACGCCTGGAAAAGTTATTGATCGACCTGGCCGAAGCGGAACAGAGCCTGGAAGACTTGGCGCAAGACAATTCAGGAGAAAACGAAAATCGGAATGGCCCGAACCTATCGCAGGAATAAAAACACCGCGCTCTGCCGGCTCCGAATCCGAACCGGGCAGGCGGCGATTGCTCTGGTCTGTCTGCTGGCGTTGCAAGCGCCGTTGCGGGCAGCGCTCGACGCCGAGAAGTCTCTGCTTGCCAAGGGCCAGTACGAGGAGGCGATCACCCAACTGGAAGCGGTGGTCTCCCGCGACCCGGACAATTCCGAGGCGGCGGCGCTGCTGTTGGAAGCGCGTCTGGAGACAGGCGAGTATCGCCGGGCGCTCGAACAGGGAGAGGAGTTCCTGAAACGCAGGGAAGCAACAGCCGTCGCCGAAAAAGCTGCCGAGGCCGCGCTGCGGATTGGAGAGTACGAACGGGCTGCGGATTTGCTGCGGACGGTCTCCACGCCCCAGGCCTATTGGCTGCGCGGACTCCTGGCCGACAGAAAAGGCCGGCGGGAGACTGCGCGCGACGCCTGGGGACGCCTGGCCGCCATGGCGCCCGACCCTGCCATTTTCTCCGGCGCGGAGATGGGCGCCATCGCCGCCGCTCTGGCTGAGCTCGGCCAGTTTAAGGAGGCGAACCAGGTTTACCGCGAGGCGGTGCGTATAGCGCCCGATCATGCCGGATTAAAAGTCGCCTGGGGCGATCTGTTCCTCCAAAAACACAATCCGGGAGAAGCCGGGGGGCTGTACGAAGAGGCTCTGGCGAGCAACGCCAATCATCCCGGCGCGCTGGCGGGAATGGCGAAGCGCTCTGCGGGCCGCCGGGAAAGCAAGGCGCAGGAGATGCTGGAGCGCGCCTTGCAGGTGAATCCGAATTTCGCCGAAGCACGGCTGCTGCTGGCCCGGATGCACATGGAGCGGGAAGAGTATGGAGCCGCAAAGGAAGAATTGGAAAAAACTTTGCGCGTGAACCCGCTTTCGCTCGAGGCGCGGTCCCTGCGCGCGGTCTCCGCGTATCTCCAAGGCGACGCGGCGACGGTGGAACAGGAATCGATTCCCCGTATCCTCTCCCAGAACCCCGCCTACGGGCAGGTTTTCGCCGACCTGGGTGATTTCATCCTGTTGCAGCGCCAGTTTGCGACGGCTGTCGATTTTTACCGCCGCGCCTTGGAGATTGACCCGAACCTGTCGGCGGCGCGGGCAAGCCTGGGGATCAATCTGTTCCGTTTGGGAAAAGAACAAGAAGCTCGAAACGTTCTGGAAGAGTCATACCGGCGGGACCCCTACAACGTTTGGACCGTCAACACGCTGCGCCTGATGGACAGCTTCGTCCGCTTTGACATTTTTGAGACCGAGCATTTTGCCGTCAAGCTCCACCAAAAAGAAACGGCGCTCGTCCGTCCCTATGTGGAGGATCTGCTGGAAGAAACGCTGGAGGATTTATCCTCGCGGTACGGTTACAAGCCGGACCAGAAGATCGTCTTTGAGATGTATCCCGACCACGAAGACTTCGCCGTCCGAACCCTGGGACTGCCCGGCCTGGGAGCCCTGGGGGCTTCCTTCGGGCCCGTGGTCGCCATGGACAGCCCTTCGGCACGGCCCGCGGGGACCTTTCACTGGGGAAGCACGCTCTGGCATGAGATGGCCCACGTCATCACGCTCGGCCTCACCTCCAACCGCGTCCCGCGATGGTTCACCGAAGGGCTTTCGGTTTACGAAGAGAATCAGGCGCGCCCCGGCTGGGGCGACCCCATGACTCCGGCGACTGCCCAGGCGCTGCAACAAAACAAGCTGATGCCGCTCGAAAAACTCAACGGCGCTTTTATCCGCCCCCAGTACCCGGGACAGGTGCAATTCGCCTATTTCCAGGCGGGGATGATCTGCGAGTACATCGTCGAAACATACGGTTTCCCCAAGATTCTGGCGATGCTGCACTCCTACGGCGAAGGGAAAAAGGATGCGGAGATCATCGGCGAGGTGCTGGGAACAACCCTGACCGAGTTTGACGCGGATTTTCTCGCCTATGCCAGCGAGCGCACTTTCGGGCTGGCGCAGGCCTTTAAGCTGCAAAGGTCTCACCCGGACCGAATAACGGTTCACGCGCCCGGGCAAACGCCGGACCAATCACCAAACCAATCCGTGGATCAATTAGTGGAGCAGCTTCTCGAAGAAGTGAAACGAAATCCGGACAACTTCTTCACCCGGCTGCAACTGGCGGCAGCTTTGAAAAAGGAGTCGAAGCTTGAAGAAGCCGCCCTCCACGCGGACGCGGCCAAAAAACTGTTTCCTCTTTTTGTCGACCCAGGAAATCCCTACCAGCTTCTGGCGGAGATTTACACGGAGCTGGGGCAGAAGGAAAAGGCCGCTGCCGAACTGCTGGGTTGGAAAGAAAACAGAGGCCGGAACACGGAAGTGTTAAAAGAACTGGCCGCGCTTTTGAAGGAGCTGGGCCGCACTGCCGAGGCGATCCAAACTCTCGAAGAAGCGCTCTATATATCGCTGTCGGACGTAGAGATTCACAACCGGCTGGGAGAGTGGCATCTGGAGACGGCGAATCCTGAATCGGCCGTGCGAGAATACCGGGCGGTCCTGGCGCTGGAGCCGGTGGACAAAGCGGGGGCGCATTATTACCTTGCCAAGGCCTACTGGACGGCGCGGGACAGCCAGAATGCCCGGCAGGAGGTGCTGGCAGCGCTCGAAATCGCGCCCGGCTATCGCGAGGCACAGAAACTTCTTTTGGAAGTGGTTGGCAAATAGAAAATTAAAAATAAGGACACCCCAAGCATGTCGCTGCAATCCATACCAAAAATCGAAGAAGGCAACATTCGCGAGCATGTGCAAAAGCTCCAGGTATATCGGGACTCGATCCTCAGCCAAGTCCGCCGCACCATCATCGGTCAGGATGAGGTGGTCCATCAGGTATTGATCGTGCTGCTGGTGGGAGGCCACACCTTAATCACGGGCCTGCCGGGACTGGCCAAGACGCTGCTGGTCAAAACGGTTGCTCGCGCCCTGGGTTTGAGCTTCCACAGAATCCAGTTTACGCCGGACCTGATGCCCGCCGACATTACCGGCACCGACATCATCGAGGAAGACAAGAGCACCGGCCACCGGGCCTGGACCTTTGTGCCCGGACCGATCTTCGCCCAAGTCATTCTGGCCGACGAGATCAACCGCACGCCGCCGAAAACCCAGGCGGCGCTGCTCGAGGCGATGCAGGAGGGGAACGTCACGGTTTTGGGCAAGACCTACCCGCTGGAGCCGCCCTTCTTCGTGCTGGCCACCCAGAACCCCATTGAACTGGAGGGAACCTATCCGCTGCCGGAAGCGCAACTCGACCGCTTCATGTTCAACATCATTATTGATTACATGAGCGAGGAGGAAGAGCTGCAAGTGGTCAACACCACAACTTCCACCGAGACGGCCTCGGTGGAAGCCGTCACCAGCGCCGCCGAAGTCTTGCTGTTCCAGCAGCTCATCCGCAAGGTTCCCATTGCGGAGAGTGTAAGCCGCTACGCGGTGCAACTGGCGCGGGCCACCCGTCCCGGGAACGCGTCTGCGCCCGACTTCATCAAGCAATATGTCAACTACGGCGTCAGTGTCCGTGCCGCGCAGTATCTGGTTCTGGCGGGGAAAGCGCAGGCGCTGCTCGAAGGCCGTTACAACGTCTCCTGCGAGGACCTGCAGCGGCTGGCCTTCCCCATCATGCGCCATCGTATCCTGACCAATTTTCATGCCGAGTCGGACGGCATCAACTCAGAGGAGATTGTCCGCCGATTGATCGAGAGCGTACCGCAACCGAAGTCGGGACTATGACGGCGGCTCGTTTCACTCGGAATTCACTATGGCTACACCGGCACAACGGTTCCTGGACCCCAAAGTCTTAGCAAGGATTTCGGACCTGCAATTGGTCGCCAAGACCGTGGTTACGGGATTCCTTACGGGCCTGCACCGCTCTCCTTATCACGGCGTCAGCATCGATTTCGCCGAGTACCGCCCTTACACCCACGGGGACGACCCCCGGGCGGTGGACTGGAACGTCTATGCGCGGACCGACCGCTACTACATCAAGAAGTACCACGGCGAGACGAACACGGAGATCCATATCGTGCTCGATTCCAGCGCGTCCATGGGTTACAAATCAGGGGGGGGGAAGTCGGGCGACAAATCCGGCCATCTGACGAAATTCGAGTACGGCTGCTATCTGGCGGCCTCCCTGGCGTTTTTTGCCGCGCACCAGCGTGACGCGGTGGGACTGCTGCTTTTCGACACGGAAATCAGGCAGCGCATCCCGGCCCGCGCCCGTCCCGGACAACTTTCGTGGATTCTCCATGAGCTCGACCGCGCCCGGCCCGCGAAGGGCACGGAGTTCTCCGCGCCTCTCAAAGAGGTCGCTCGCTTTATACGGAAACGCGGCGTGGTGGTCCTGATCTCGGATTTCATGGAAAGCCCGGAGCAGGTGCTCCGCGCCGTGCGGGAACTGCAATTTGAAGGAAACGACATCATCCTCTTCCATGTTCTGGACCCTGGGGAACTGGAATTCGAGCTGGACACGGCGGTCCTGCTGGAGGATATGGAGACCTCCGAGAAGCTGGAGGTGATTCCGGAGTACGTGGCCGAGCAATACCGGAAATTGCTCCAGGAGCACATCCGGGAACTTCGCCATGCTTGCCGCTCCGCCCGGATCGATTACGAGTTGATGAACACGGGCCGTCCTCTGGACCACGCCTTGTTCACCTACCTCTCGATGAGACAGCGAAGGATGTGAACCGTGGGACTTCTTTCACCCTGGTTTTTGCTGGGCGCGCTGGCCGTGGGTGTTCCCATCTGGCTGCACCTGATTCGCCATGAGCAGGCGATTCGAATCCCTTTCAGCTCTCTGATGTTTTTCCGCCGCATTCCCCGCAAATCCGTCTCCCGGCAGCGGCTGAAATACCTGCTGCTTCTGGCCGCCCGCATCCTGGTTATTTTGTTGATCGTTCTGGCGTTCGCGCACCCTTATTTCCCGGGAGCCGCCCGATTGTTTTCCGGGGGGCCGGATGGAAAGTATGTTGTTGTTTTGCTGGACACCTCGCTGAGCATGCAACATGGGGACCGCTGGCAACGGGCGCTGGCTGCCGCCCGGGATGAGATCGCGGGGCTCGGCGAGCAGGACCAGGCGCAGATCGTCACCTTTTCCTCCGACTCCAAAATTTTAAACAGGCCCTCTTCCGACAAGGCGGCATTGCGGGCGGTTTTGGACGGCGTCGAGTCTCCCACCGCATCCACAACTTCTTACGCTCAAGCCTTCCGGGCCGTGGAGAGAATCGCCGAAGATGCCGGACGCCCCCTATCGGTGGTGCTCATCTCCGACCTGCAAAAATCAGGGGTGGGGCAGCAACAGCACCGTCTGCAGGCTCCTTTGGCGGAGCCGCCGAAACTGGTGGACGTGGCCGGCGAGACCTCTCCCAACTGGACCGTGGAGGGTATCCGCAGCCGCAGGGTGATTTATCAGGGCAGCTATCCGGACCGGCTCCTGGTCCAGATTCGCGGATTCGATTCGCCCGCGGCATCCAAAACAGTGGCCTTGTCGGTGAGCGGAAAATTGATACAAAGCAAGACGGTTCCCGTCCCTGCTTCCGGCATTGCCACGGTGGCCTTTGAAGGGTTCGACGTCCCCACCGGGAACAACAGAGGAGAAATCCGCATCACCCCTTCCGACGATCTGGCCGTGGATGATGCCTTTTACTTTACCCTGGAGCGCCGCAATCCCAACCGCATTCTCTTTATTCAAGACGGCAGAGAGAACCGTGAGTTATACTATTTCAGAACGGCTCTGGCAGCGGAACCGGATTCTCCTTTTCTGATTGAAGCCCGGACTCCCACGCAGGCAGCATCGCTGGACTTAGGAAACTATGCGATGGTAATGCTCAGCAATGTCGCAAACCTTCCCGGCTCCCTGGCGTCGAATCTGGCCAGCTTCGTCCAAGCCGGCGGAGGAGCGTTTTTTACGATGGGCACCCGTTTTCCGGCTCCGTCGCTCGAAAACCAATTGAGCGAACTCTGGCCGGGAAAAAGCATTGCGAAGCAGGTGATGACGCGGGACGGCGACAGGCTGATTCTGATCGGAGAATTTGACGAGCAGCATCCGTTGTTCCGGGAATTTCAGCAGGCGGGGGCGGAATCTTTGCGGTCGGCGGAAATATACGCTTACATCCGCGTTCAACCTCAGGGCGAGGTGCTGCTTCGGTTTGCCAACGGCGACCCGGCGCTGGTCGAAAAACAGTACGGCAGAGGGCGCGTCTTGCTGTTCACCTCTTCCTTTGACAACGTGTGGAGCGACTTCCCGCTGCACCCGGTCTTCATCCCGCTGGTCCATCAACTGGTCCGTTACACGACGCAGTTGCCGGATGAACCGGCTGCCCATTCGATTCCGACGACCGTCTCGCTCAACGACTATGCGGCGGGACGGCAAGAGACGGCCCGGGCGGGGAGATGGAACGTGATCGGTCCGGATGGAAAACGGGAGGTGCCGTTGGCGGAGGAGTTGCGGCCGGACTTCCTTGTTTTGCGGCAGCCCGGATTCTATGAAGTCCGCCGGGAGGCGAGTTCGCATTTGATCGCCGCCAATACAGACCCGCGGGAGTCGGACTTGACCCCGCTCTCCCCGGAAGACCGGGCGTTCTGGACAGCCAGCTACCAGGAGGGACAAGAAGCGACTGGCTCTTTGGCCGGTCCCGAGGTTGCCCAACGGCAAAATGTTTGGTGGTATGTGCTGCTGCTGGCTCTTCTTGTGGCGGTGGCGGAAGCCTATCTGGCAAACCAATATCTGGGCACGCGGAGGACGACCATATCTCCGGGAAAAACCCAGGGGGAATCCTATGCTGGCTAAAGAACATCTCCGAGACTACCTGAGCACGGTGCGCCGCCGTTTGCGGCTGGAGGCGGTCGCCCGCGGGCTGGCTGTCTGCGGCTTGGCGGCCTTGCTGCTGACGGTGGCGACGGTCTGGCTGAGTGACGCCTGGAGGTTCTCGGACGCCATCATCACTTTTTCGAGGATCGTTCTGTTGCTGGGCACCGGCCTGGTGCTGGCGCTCTTTCTGGTGCGTCCGCTTCTGCGCCGTCTCAGTAACGCCCGCATTGCGCGCTTCGTCGAGGAGAAGCAGCCCCGGTTCCAGGACCGCCTCGTCACGGCTGTGGACCTGGAGGACAAGCTGCCACGAGAGAACAGCTCCCGCCTCTTCCAGGAATTGGTGGCGGAAGACGCTCTGGCGGAGACCGCCACGGCGCCCCCGTCCGGGCTGATTCAAACCAGCCGGATTCTGCGGCCCCTGCTCTTTGCGGCAACTTCTGTAGCCGTTCTGCTTCTGCTCTCTTTCTTTGGGCCGGGCTTTTTCCGCTACGGCGCGAATATTCTGTGGATGGGATGGGCTCAGGACAACGTGCAAGCTCTCTACGAATGGGAGATATTGCCCGGCGACCTGGTGGTGGGACGGAACACGGATCAGGAAGTGACCGCCTTTCCCGTCGGCTTCCATCCCGAGACGGCCCGCTTTTTCGTCCTCTATGAAAGCGATGCCGACTGGGACTCCGCTACGATGCTCCCGGAGGAACAAGGCGGAGGCTTCCAGTTCCTTCTGATGAATATTCGGGAGCCCGTCCAATACTACGTGGAATCCGACGGGGTTCGCTCGCCACAATTCACGATTTCCGTTACGGACGTGCCCCGCGTCGAGCGCATGGAGATCACCTACCGCTACCCGGCCTATACGGGCATGCGGGACACGGTGGAAACCGAGGGCGGCGACATCATCGCATTGCGCGGCACCACCGTCACCCTGGTTGCCTACACGGACGTGCCGGCCACAGGCGGTCAGATGGTCTTTGATGACGGGACCAGCCTGGAGATGAAATCGCTGGGGGAGCGTGAGCTGGAGGTAACGCTGGAAGTTTCCCGCGACTCGCTGTATCACATCCGTCTGCAGGACCATCTGGGCAAGCAAGCGCGCGCCACCCATGAGTACCTGATTCAGGCGCTCGAGGATTCTCCGCCCACCCTGCGGCTCAGCCGCCCCGGACGCGACATGCAGCCGAATCCGATTGAGGAGGTCGTCACGGAATTTGAAGCGGAAGATGACGTCCGGCTGGCCGCGATGGAACTGCACTATTTCGTCAACGGCGGCCCGGAACAAACCGCGATTCTCAGCCAGGGAGGCCGGAACCGGCAAGTTACAGCGGACCACACCCTGTTCCTGGAGAACTTCCAATTGATCCCCGGCGATTTAGTTTCCTTCTATGGCGTCGCCAAGGATGCGGCGGCCCACCTCACCCAGACGGAGATGTTCTTCCTGCAGGTGCGCCCCTTTGAAAAATCCTACCGGCAGGCTCAGGCAGGCGGAGGGGGCGGCGGGGGCGGCGGCGAAATGGACAACACGTTTCTTTCCGAGCGGCAGAAGGAAGTGATCTCGGCCACATGGAACGTGATCCGGAAGAAAAATCAGCAGCGGGCGGATGCGGCTGCGGCTACGGAAGATGCCGAGTTGTTGTCTTCCGTCCAGCGCACCCTGAAGGAACAAGCCGAGACTTTGGCCTCCCGGGTGAGCCGGCGGCTGCTCGGCGGCGTCAATGAGGAATTCGGCAAGCTGGTTGAGAACTTGAAGAAAGCGGCGGAGTCGATGGCGTCCGCCGCCGGCTATTTGGAGAAACAGAAATTCCGTGAGGCTCTTTCTCCGGAACAAACGGCTCTCCAGCACCTGATGCGGGCCGAAGCCATGTATCGCGAGATTCAGGTTGCTTTTGGAAGCCAGGGCGGAGGCCGAGGAGGCGCCGGAAACTCCGGGCGGGATCTGGCCGACTTGTTCGATTTGGAGTTGGACACCGACAAGAACCAATATGAAATGCTGCAAGAACGCGGGCGCAGCCAAAACAACGCGGAACTGGATGACGTGATGCGGAAGCTGAAGGAGCTGGCCCGCCGCCAGGAGCAACTGGCCCGGCGCGAACCGGAGAAGCCCAAGGATTCCATGCGCGCTGCCAGCCGCTGGGAGCAGGAGATGCTGCGGCGGGAGGCCGAAGAATTGGCGCGCCGCCTGGAGCAGTTATCCCGCGAGTCCAACTCTTCCCAGATGGCTCAGGCCAGCAGAGCGCTCTCGCAGGCTGCGCGGGATATGCAGCAGGCGGGAAGCCAGCAAGGCTCCGGCAGCCGCTCGGAAACGGCTCGCGCCCTGGAACGGATTCGCGAGGCGAACGATCTGCTTTCCGGCCAGCAGCGGCAGTGGGACGAGCAATTGATGCAGCGTCTGGCGGATAACGCCGACAAGGTGGTTCGCCAGCAAGCAAAGATCACCGAGGATATCGACCGCGCTGCCGGGCTGCTGGGCAATGAAGAGCGCGTGGAGGCCGGACTGGAAACGCTGCGCGAGGTGATGAAGGACAAGGTCGAACTGCTGGAGTCGCTCGGGAATATCGAACGGCAAATCAACGCAGCAGCCCAGCGCATGGCCGCCAGCCAGCGGAAGGCCGCCCAAAAACTGCGCGGCGCCTCCTCCATGATTCAGGAGGAGCGCATGGGAGACAAACTCCGCCAGGGCGCATGGCTGGCAAGGCGGGGGATGTGGCCGATGGCGGCCACACGGGAAAAGGAGTTGCAGGCCAACACGGAGCAGTTGCGGGATCGCGTGCTCGATGCCCAGAATTCTCTGGAACAGCCAGGATCGGACGAGAATCTGAAACAGGCTCTGCGGGCTGCCGAACAACTGCGGCAGGAGTTGGAATCCCTGGAGAGGCAGCAACGGCGCTCGCCCGGCGGCTCCGAAAACCGTGAAGGGCAGCAAGGCAGTCAAGGATCGCAAGGACAAGGTTCACAAGCCAGGGGAGGCCAGCAAGCCGGAGAAGGTTCCACGGGCCGGGCCGACGGAAGCCCCTTGGGAGGCCGGAGAGACAGCCGGTCTCGAGCCGCCGGAGGGGCTGGACGCTACCGCGGCGGGGAAGAAGCTTGGAACCGAGGGGACTACCGGCCATGGTCCCCGCAGGAACAACGGCAACTCGACCGGCGGTACCAGCAACTGACCCAACAAGCCTCCGAGTTGAGCCGGTTGTTCTCCGAAGACCCGGAGTTCGACGACATGGTCCGGGAGTTGGTCGGCTCCATGCGGAATCTGGACAGGGGAAGATTCCCCGGCAATCCCGGGGAGCTGGAACGCCTGCGGGCGGGCCTCATCGACCGTTGGAAGGAATTGGAGTTGCGCCTCAGCCGCCAGCTCCAGTTGGAAAAATCCGGCGCGGTGCGGCTGAGCGGCCTGGAGCGGATTCCGGAAAGATACCGTCCCATCCTGGAGGAATACTACCGTTCCATCTCCCGTGGCGAACGCTAGCCTTCCTGCGTTATACTCGTGCTTCCGCTGGCCCGGTCCGCGAAGGGTTTCGTTGACTTCGCCTAAGAGCACAGAGCGAAAAATTCCAACAAGCGGTTTTTCACGTGGAAAAAAAACAACCTGAACAGCCCAGCCGGACAGACACAGACACTAACATCGATAGGCGCAGGCAAAAGCGTGTTCTTTTGGATATACTTTTGCATTGCCAATCGGCCCAGACACTGATTGAAGGCAAGGCGGAAAATATTAGCATCAGCGGCATCCTGGTCCGGACGGCGAAGACGCTTCCGCAGGGTGAGGAGATTGATCTATTCTTCACCGTGCCCGGCATGACGCAAGGAATCCAGGCGCAGGGGCGAGTGGCGCATGTAGTGCCCGGAGCGTTCATGGGCGTGGAGTTCGTGAATCTTTCACCGGAATCCACCCAGCAGATCGAGCAGTACATAGCCGCACAACCGGTCCCGGAAGCGGGCTAGGCCTGATTCGAAAAAGCTGAACCGCGCTCCCGGCGCCCGATTGCTCTCCGATGCCACCCCCGAAAGTCCCTCCCCGGAGACTATCCTCCCCCGGTGGTGCTT
>JADFGZ010000201.1 GCA_022567475.1 Acidobacteriota bacterium
TATGAAATTGCACTAGCAGTTTGTTGAAAAACACCATTTGTCCGCTCCCTCACAGCCTGCCCTGAGCCATATCCCGAGCCATGTCCCGAGCGAAGCCGAGGGATCAGCAAGCGGACCCATACACCAGTTTTTCAACAACCTCTTTAGGAAGACTGCGGGTCGGTGGCGCTGTTATTGTTTCTTTGCCGTGGCGAGCATCTCACTCACCTTGCTTCTCAGAGCGTCCTGCGTGAGCGGTTGGGGAAGAACGTCTGTCCCCATAGCCGCTCTCCTCCAGAACCTCGCGAGTTAATGGCCGGATGCTCTCGGTTTCTTCCACCAACAGGATTGTATCGGCAGCGGCGTCAACCGCCCCGGCAGGGGCAGCGTCGCTTTCGCCCGGTCCGTCCGCCGCCGTTTTCTTTTCCGCCCGCGGCCAGTAGATTGTGAAGGTTGTGCCCCGGCCCGGCGTGCTGTCCACCCAGATGGAGCCGCCGCTCTGCTTGACCACCCCATAGACGGTCGCCAGCCCCAGCCCCGTGCCTCTGTCTTTCTCTTTTGTGGTGAAGAAGGGTTCGAAGATGCGTCCCAGCGTCTTCTCGTCCATGCCGACCCCGGTGTCGGTTACCGCCAGCATGACGTAAGGCCCGGGTTGGGCGTCGATGCTCCGGCTGCGATCCAGCTCATACGGCTCGACGTTGGCTGTTTCCAGCGTGAGTTTGCCTCCCTGGGGCATGGAGTCGCGGGCATTGACTGCGAGATTCAAAATAACCTGCTCGATCTGCCCCCGGTGGGCCTCCACCTGCCCCAGTTCCTTTTCCGGAATGCTTACGATGCTAATCTGCTCGCCGATCAGCCGCTGCAGCATCGTCTCCATCTCGGCGATCAGCACGTTCAGATCGATCGCCTCAGTAGCCAGTTGCCGTTTGCGGCTGAAGGCCAGCAGTTGCCGGGTCAGCGACCCGGCGCGCTCCGCCGTCTGGTGGATTTGCTCCACGTAGCGCCGCAACGGGTCGCTCTCGCCGAGACGATCCAGCATCAACTCGCTGTAACCCTTGACCAGCGTCAATAAGTTGTTGAAGTCGTGAGCGATTCCCCCGGCCAGTTGCCCTACCGTCTCCATCTTCTGTAGCTGCTGGGCATGCAGCTGCACCTCGCGGACGGCGTCTTTGGCTCTGCCGGTCAGCTTGTCTGAATAGAGTGCCTGGTCGGCCCGGTCGAGCAGTTGGGCGGGCGAATCCCCGGGTTGGTAGGAGGTCCATCCGGCCGCGAAAGTGACCGGAATCTTCTGTCCGCGGAACTCCGCTTCCTGTCCCGTCAGGCGGGCCAGCAGATGTCCCACATGCTCGGGGCTGCATTCGGGAAGCAATACGAGGAATTCATCGCCGCCCATGCGGACCAGCATGTCCGAGCTGCGGATCGCTTTTTTCAGCCGGTTCGTAAATTCCTGCAACACCAAGTCTCCGGCAGGGTGGCCATGCTGGTCGTTGATCCGCTTGAAGTCGTTGAGGTCGAGCATCAGCACGGTAAGCTGATAGCCCTGCCGCTGCGAACGGGCCAGCTCCGTCTCCATGTATTGCTCTAGAAAACGCCGGTTGTAGATGCCGGTGAGGGGATCGAGCATCGCCAGCCGGCGAGCCCGCTCCGCCTGGATTGCGAGCTGGGACTGTGCGGCAACGTGCTCGGCCGTTTGGACACGAAGCCGTTTGACCAGTGTCTGCTGGTAAATGGTATAGATGCAGAACAGCAGGATCAGGCCCAGTAATCCGCGCGCGCCTTGCTGGAGGTTGAACCGAAAGAATGAGTCCTCTCCCACAGACAGAGAGGGCAGGGAGAAGGAAAGGACTGCCAGGGTCAGCAGCAGGATCACCAGGATGGCAGCCAGCCAGAGCCACCAGTCCCTCCGCTCCGCTTGCCGCAGCTTTTCTTGAATCTCCCGCAGGCCGGCTTCGGCGGCCTCTATACGCGACTCCTGTTCCAATGTTTTTCTCCGATCCCAGTCAATATACTTATCGGAAACGAAACCGATTCGGGTAAGGTTTGCCGAATCTATTTCGACCCTGCCGGCGTGGGCGCTCGCATCACTCTGGACGCCTGCCCGGGCGCCTGCGCGAACATCTGCCGCAGCTCGGCAAAAGTGCGCGGGTCCCACCAGCCTTTTTGGACCTCCTGCTCCATCGTCGCCAGCGCAGCCTCCAGCGACAAAGCGCGCCGGTACGGGCGGTCCGTGGTCAGCGCGTCGTAGATATCCACCAGCTGCAGCACGCGCGCCGTCAGGGGAATCTCCTCCCCCTGGAGTCCGTCCGGATAGCCCGACCCGTCGAACCGTTCGTGGTGATGGCGAATAATGGGCAGCACCAAGCGGAACGATTTCAACGGCGCGCAGATGCGCTCACCTACGGCAGGATGCTCCCGCATCATTTTCCACTCCTCCGGCGAGAGCGGTCCCTGTTTCAGAAGAATCGCGTCGGGGACGGCCACCTTGCCGAGGTCGTGCACGATGCCGGCCCGGCGCAGGGCGGTGAGTTGCTCGGGCGGCAATCCCATGCGTTCGCCCAGGCTGGCCGCGTAATTCGACAACCGCTCACAATGCCCCTCGGTGTAAGGGTCTTTGCCTTCGATGCTGCGCGCCAGGGAAAACAGGACCGATTCGGCCCGCTCCAGCTCATCCGTGTAGGATTTCAGCTTGAGCAGGGAGCGCACACGGGCAAGGAGCTCATTCCGGTCCACGGGTTTGCTTAAAAAATCGTCGGCGCCGGCTTCGATTCCCCGAATCCGGTCTTCTTTGTCCACCAGCGCGGTGATCAATACCACCGGGGTCAGGCGGCTTTCCGGATTGGACTTGAGCCGCCGGCAAACCTCGAGACCATTCAGGCGGGGCATTCGTATGTCCAGCAACACCAGGTCGGGTTGGTGGGACGTGAATGCTTCCAGGGCAGCAATGCCGTCGCCCGCGGTAACTACCTCCATTCCCTGCACGGCCAATAGCTCAGCCAGCAGTTCGCGAATGGCTACATCGTCGTCGGCGAGCAAAATCGTTGCGGGCATTCCTCTCCTCGATGCTGATCCAGCTATGAGCCTATGCTAGACCGCAGAAGCGATCAGAAATGAAAGTTTTTTCTTCTTGCTTACTGGCCTGGAGGGGGTGACCATAATGGTACGTTTTCACTCGGTGCATGGTGGAAGAGGAAAGCAATAGGGGAGGTCGGGAGGTGAGCTATAATGAAAGCAGCTCCCCAGACTTGCTCTTCAAGCGGGTCTTAGCCGATAGACAACCCCAAAATGTTGTGTATTTATTTGTAGCTGATCTATATACTGTAGTTTCTTTCTGACAGCAGACCGCTCGGAGCGGGTTAATTTAGGTGTACTAAAGGACAGGTGATTCCTGGCGTCCTCTGGTTGATTGGGACTTCAGGATTATCCCAGGCGAGGTGCAAGTTGTTAAGACTCCAACAAATAGAGTTGTTTGGATTTAAGTCGTTTGCGGACCGCACCCGGATCAGTTTTGACGGTGCCGGCATCGTAGCCATCGTGGGCCCGAATGGCTGTGGCAAGAGCAACATCAGCGATGCCATCAGCTGGGTGCTGGGGGAGCAATCCGCCAAACAGTTGCGCAGCGACCGCATGCAGGATGTCATCTTCAATGGGACCCCTGGCCGCAAGGCCGCCGGCATGGCGGAAGTTCGGCTGACCATCGTTGACCCGGAAGCCTCCGCAGCGGCTGCCGCCAGCTCGGCCGAGCAGTCCCCGACGAATGGACATTCGGGAGCTTCCCGGCCTGGCGAGATTTTGGTCTCCCGCCGTCTGTTCCATTCGGGCGAGAGTGAATACTTGATGAACGGACGGCTCTGCCGGCTGCGCGACATCCAGGAGCTTTTTCTGGGAACCGGCCTGGGCGGGGACTCCTATGCCATTATCGAGCAGGGCCGGATCGGGCAAATCCTCAGCTCCAAGCCGTATGAGCGCCGAGCCTTGATTGAAGAGGCGGCGGGAGTCACTAAATTCAAGGCCAAGCGAAAGCTGGCATGGGCGAAGCTGGAAGCATCGCGGCAAAACCTGGCGCGGGTGCAGGACATCCTGGAGGAGGTCACGCGGCAGGTGAATTCGCTCAAGCGGCAAGCCAGCCGGGCGCGCCGTTTCCGGGAGATGCAGGAGGAGATGCGGCGCCAGCTCCGGATTCTGCTTACAACGCGCTTCCAGGAAAGCGAGCAGGAGGCGGTGCGGGTTGCCCTGGAGTTGAGCATGCGGAACGGCTCCCTTCAGGAGCAGATCGAGCTGATCCAGAGCCGGGAGACGCAGCAGCGGGAGCTGCATCACATCGCCGAGCGCGATGAGACCGAGTTGCGCCGGGGTGTCGAGGAGCGGTCCGGGCTGCGCCTGGCCGCCGAACGGGCCCGCAGCCAGGTCACCTCGCAGAAACAAGAGATCACCCACCTGGAGAGCAGGATGGAGGAGGCGCTGGAGGAGCAGGGCCAGTTGCGTTCCCGGCTGGAGCATTTGGAGTCGGAGCGGGACCTGCACGCAGCCTCGTTAACCGAGATCGACACCGAGGCGGAGGCCTCCGCCGGCCGGTTGCAGGAATATGAAAGCCAGTCGCAAGCCTGTCAGAACGAGTGGAAGGAAAAACAGGAAAGGGTCGGGCAGTTGCGTCAGGAAATGCTCGAAACCGTGGACCAGTGCGCCACGCTCCGCAATCAAGTTGTGCAACTGGAGAAATTCCTCGGCGAAACCGAGCGGCGGATCCAGCAGGAGGAAAGCGATTGCTCGGCGGCGCAGGCGGAGTGCGCAGCCGCCTCCTCCCGGCAGGGGGACCTCAGCGCGGGCATGAGCCGCCAGCAAGCGGAACTGGAATCGATCACCGCCCGGCGCGCCTCGCTGGAGGAAGGTTTGCGCGCCGCCAGGGAACAAGAGTCGCGGCAAAGAACGGAACTCGAACAGCTGCGCGCGGAGCTTTCGGGCCAGCGCGCGCGTCGTTCCTCTCTGGAAGAGATTCTGGCCCGCCGCGCCTACAGCACCGAGACGGTGCGACGCCTGTTCGAGAAGCAGGCTTCGGCGGGAAACGGCCACGGCACGGACGGGCAGCCGCTGGCGATGCAGGAACAAAACAACCGGGAACAAAACGAAGCAGCGCAACGTCGACGCTTTGAGCCCATCGGGGTCCTGGCGGACTTCATCGAAGTCGAAACCGCCTATGAGCACATCGTAGAGGAATTCCTGCGGGAGGAGCTCGACTACATTGTGGTGAAGGATTGGGACTCGGTGAACGAAGCCATGCACCTTCTGCGGACGGAGATTCCGGGACGCGCCACTTTTCTGCTGCACTCGGCAGCATCATCGTCTGCGCCTTCCAACGGAAACGGAACCGCCGTGGCGGAAAGCTGCGAGTCCCTGCCCGGAGTGCTGGGGCCGCTGGAAGCCCGCCTGCGTTTCACAAACGGGCTTTCCGAACAGGTGAGCGCGTTGCTGCCGAAGCTTCGCCACAGCTACTTGGTCGCCGATGCGCAGGCTGGCCGGGCTCTGGCCCAGCAGCACCAGGACTCGTATTTTTTGACGCCTGAGGGAGACTGGTTCCATGGCGCCCTCGTCACGACGGGTAAAGCCGATCTCGGCGGCCCCCTGGCCCTGAAGCGGGAGTTCCGCGAAATCACGCGCAGCCTGGCGGAGCGCGAACAGACCCTGGCCCGGACCAGCGAAGAGATGGCCCGGACGACGGAGGAGATCGACCGGTTGCAGGCCGCCGTGCAGTCGCTGGCCCAGGAACAGGGCGAGGCGGAGAAGCGCGTGGTGGTTGCGGAACGGGATTGGAAACAGACACGGGAAGAGATGGAGCGCGCCGCGGAGCGCCTTTCCCTGTTCACCCTGGAGGTGGAACGGTTGCGCCGGGAAGTGGAGCGCGCCCGCCAGCAGCATGCTCAGGACGCGCAGGAAATTTCCCTTCGCGAGCAAAGGCGGGTGGAGATTGAAACCGAAACCGGCCACATAGCCCGGACCATGGCCGATCTGGAGGTTGCCCGGGAGCAGGCCAACACGAACACAATGGAGATCAAGAGCCAACTGGCTGCCTTCCAGGAGCGTCACCGGGCGACGGCCGACGCGTTGGAGCGTGTGGAGCGCACCCTCAAGGAAATTTCCGGTCGCGCCGAAGAAGTCAGCCGGCAGTGGGAGGAGTGGCGGCAGCGACGAGACAGTGCCTCCGGGGAGAATCGCCGTCTGGAGCTGGAAGCCGCGGAGGCCGAGCAGCGCGCCGAGCAGTGGGGTGTCCGGCTGGCGGAGCTTGAGAAAAATTGCGAACAATACCGGTCGCAATTGGCGGTTTTGGAGCAGGAGATCGAACAGCTCCGCCGGAAGCTGGAGGAGGCCAGGAACGAAAAGACGGCGGCGGAGGTCCAGTTGGCCCGCGTGGAATCGGAGCTGGCGCACGTGAAGGAAGCCTGCCGCAATGAGCTGCAGATGGAGGTGGAGGAGCTGACGGCGGAGGAGCTGCCACGGTTGAATGCGGAGGAGCTGGCCGCTGCCGATGAGAATTACCGGCAACTGAAGGGCAAGATCGAAGCGCTCGGGCCGATCAACATGATGGCTCTGGAAGAGTTGGAGGAGTCCCAGCAGCGGCACGATTTTCTGGACCTCCAGAAGCAGGATTTGCTCGACTCCATCCGCGACACCACCCAGGCGATAGCGGAGATCGACACCATCTCCCGCAAACAGTTCTTGGAAGCCTTCGAGCAGATCAACACGAATTTCCAGCGAACCTTTGAAATTCTCTTCAGCGGCGGCCAGGGTTTTCTGCGCCTGACGGACGCGGAAAATATCGCCGATTGCGGAATCGAGATTGTGGCGCAGCCGCCCGGAAAGCGGCTGCAAAACGTCCTGCTGCTCTCCGGCGGGGAAAAGGCTCTGACGGCCCTGGCCCTGCTGCTGGGGGTCTTTCGCTACCGGCCCAGCCCGTTTTGCATTCTGGACGAGGTCGATGCTCCGCTCGACGACGCCAATATCGGTCGCTTCACCAATCTGCTGGAGGAGATGAGCGGGGAGACGCAGTTCCTCATCATCACCCACAGCAGGAAAACCATGCGCGTCGCTCGGGTTCTCTACGGCGTCACCATGGAAGAGGCGGGCGTCTCCAAGATCGTCTCCGTCCAGTTCAACGGCGCAGCCGCGCTGCCCGTTCCGGAGCAGAAAGCGCTCGCCGCAGTTCGCTGAACGTGGAGTGGAGGTTAACTACGGACAACTGGATCATCCTCGTCGCTGGGATCGTCGCGGTCTTTCCCGTTTTCTCGCTGGCACGCTACCGGCGTCGCCGGGTGCTGGAGGCGCGGCAGAGGGTGAGGGAACGGATGGAGAACGAGATGCTCCAGAGGGTGCATCTGGAAAAATTGCGTTTGGAAAGAGAGTTGGTAGAGAAAGTAAGGATAGAAGGCGAGCGGCTGCAACAGGAGCGGCTGGAGAATGACCAGCTTCGCCAGGAACTGGAGGCGCGGGAGCGGGAGTTGGAGCTGTTAGAGGTCAAGCTGCTGGAGAGCGTGCATCAGGTGATCGGACGGGCGGAGAGAAACCTGCTGGAGAGCGAACAGATTCGCCGGGAGCTGGAAGCGCGGCGGCTGGAGATGGATCAGTTGGAAAGTGAACGGGGGAATGGAACTGCGGAGCCCTCCACACCGCACCTCGACAAGCTGCTGCCGCGCATCGGCGTCCCCATGTAAAAGCCGAGGAGCAAACGTCCTGCGGCATGCCGCTTCAAAGGAAAAGAAAAATCCTTCCGCAGGCTTGCCTTGATAACCATTCCTCCAATGGCAGCGTTGAAGAACTCTGACTTCACCAGTTGAAACCGCTTCCTCCCTAATAATGTTCCCGCCCTCCGCCGCCAAAACCCCTTGCAGTTCCCGCCGCACATCAGGATAATCTGAGGGTTAGC
>JADFGZ010000202.1 GCA_022567475.1 Acidobacteriota bacterium
CTTTCCTCCGCTGCAGCTGCCCCGCCCCTGCCCTGCGTCGAGGGCTGCGAAAATCGAATCTTCAATCCCTCGCCTCCTTCCATTTGCCCGCCTACCTCCATTTGATTGAATTCCGCGAAAATTTGCGGCAACCTATTGACATTTCATTTTGCAAACCCTATATTAGCAACTTTGTTAATCTACATTAACATTTATTCTAAGTGTAGATAAAGAAGCAGAGCACATCCTGGTTTCCAGGAACCGCATCCACAGGATAAGCGAAAATTCTGCCGGGTATGGTGCGCGGATTCTGATTTTTCCAGGTCGGCCAAGCGAGGCAATAGAAGCCAGATTCGCAGTTTTCCAGACTATCCAGGGCGGTGATTCCAATGTTTAAAAGGACTGATATTCGCAAGACGGCGATGGTTCAATTGACACGACTGACATCCCAGCGGGCATGGGCCCGGTCGGCATGCGGTTTAACGTGTCTGCTAGGACTTCTACTGGCGCCTTCCACGGCAAGCGCAATCCCTTATTTCGCGCGCAAGTACAATGTGCGCTGCACCCGGTGCCATGTTCTGCCACCCATGCTCAACGAATTTGGTCAGCGCTTTGTGGCCAACGGATATCGCCTTGCTGAGTTGGAGCGACAAACGACGAAGTTCCCTGAGGCGCTGCCCATAGCCGCATGGAACAGCTACCGGGTCGACGCCAGCCAGGAAGCAGAGTGGGCTAAGGGCTATCCGAACCGGGTCGAATTGATTTCCTCGGATGCAGTGACGCCGTGGCTGTCCTACTTCGTCGAGTGGCGGACACTCAGCTACCAGACCAACTCAGCCGGTCGCCTCCGAAACCGTAGCGGCCGTTTCGAAGACCTGTTTGTGGTTTTTGCCGTCCCGAAGCGGGTGTCTCTAACCGTAGGACAATTCCGTATGATCAATCAGTGGGACGTATCCAGAAGACTCACACTGTCGACGCCCCGGGCCTTTGGGGCCGGGGTGGACGGCGAACCAAGCTTAACCTCCTCCCGGCTCACCTCTCTTCGGGGGTTCTCGTGGGCTGGCCGCGCGCCTGCGGTGCGGGTCACCTGGGTTGCATCTCCGGGCAGCCTCGAATCCGATGGCTGGTTCCACGAATTCACGGTTCCTTTCGGCGGGGAGTTTTCAGCGCCGTTGGGTAGTGAACCAGAGGAAACCGCGAGTTTTCAACTGGAGGCTCGTCCCAAAGGCTTTGTTTATGAGACGTATTTCCGGAGGTCCATGAACTCGATTGGAGCCAGCGCCTTCGTGGGCCGAGATCGCTGGTTGACGAATCTGACCGGAGTCCTCAACAGAGGAGATCACTATTTCATGGCCAGTGCGGGAACCGGGAAGTGGCGCACAGGTCTGCACGACTTTAGGCTAAGTATCGACCACAACTGGGTCCCCAGGCCCTGGGTCGCCATTGGCGCCCTCTTCGACCATCAGTCGGCCCAGGGTCTCCGGCCAGGGGTCTCACCTCATGTCAACTTCAGTTTTCCAAACAAAAAATACACATTTCTGTTAACAGTGCAACAACGCTTACAGAAGAACAACCTCGGTACCGGTGTAGAGATCGGCGTAGTTTTCTAATGTTCACCTGCTGACGCGCAATCCCGCAGGAGAAATTAGCCTTGCAGTTCTCCAATATTTTTTCCATGCAGGTGGTGTCCATGCTTCAGAGAAGAGACATTTGCAACACGGCCACATCGTATCCCAGGCCCGCCGGGACTCGCGGGGCAAGCTGCCTCATCTATTCCAGCCTCTGGTCCGGCCTCTGGCTGTTTCTTGCATTGTTGGGCGGAATTGAGTTGCACGCACAAAGCGCTACAGCCGGACTGCCCGATCGCGTCCAGGAGTTGGAACGGCAAGTGACCCATCTTAACCGCCGGTTGGGAATCACACCGGCGGAGAGTCAACCAGCGGATGGCGCCTCCCTGGAAACAAGGGTCGCCTTGCTCGAAGCACAACTGGCACAACTGCTCGCGGAGTTTCCCGGCAACGGGGAAGGTGCTGCGGAATCGGACCTCTCTGTCTCGAACATCGCGCCGCCTCAGGAGCCCGCTGTGCCTGTTCTGCGGAAGCTGACGACCGCCGAGCGGGAAGGCTCCGAGACGCGATTGCCGGTTGCCGGTTACATGGAGATGAACTTCACCAAACGGGAGAAGCAAACAGCCACGCTGGACTTTCGCCGGTTTGTTTTGCTCTTTGGACACAGCTTCTCGGACCGGCTGAAATTCTGGTCGGAGCTGGAGATCGAGCACGCCTTCGTCGAAGGGCTGGAAGAAAAGGGCGAGTTGGAGTTGGAGCAAGCCTACTTGGACTTCCTGGTGCATCCGGCGCTGAACTTCCGCGGCGGAATGCTGCTGACCCCGATGGGCATCCTCAACGAGCGGCATGAGCCGCCATCGTTCTACGGCGTGCTGCGCCCGCAAGTGGACACCGTCATCATCCCTTCCACATGGTTTGACACGGGAATCGGCATCTTCGGTGATTTAGGGAATGGTCTTTCCTACAAGTTCTATGGCATGGCGCCGCTGGACGCCGCCGGATTCAGCGCTGCAGAGGGTCTGCGGGGAGGCCGCCAAAAGGGTTCGCGATCTTTGCTGCAAAACTGGGCGCAGGCCCTGCGCCTGGAATATCGAGGCATCCGGCGGCTGGTGCTGGGATCGAGTTTCTGGAACGGAAAGACCGGCTTTGACCTGCCCAACGTCAACCCGGTTGTCCGGCTATACGAGTTCGACGGACGCTACCGGTGGAACCCTTTCGAATTTCGCGGGCAATTCGCTTCGTCGTTTACTACCCAGGCGGGCGAGTTGAACCGCGCCCTGCAACGCCGCACGGGAATCAGCCCGAACGTAGCCAAACAAGCTCGCGGGTTTTATCTTGAGGGGGCGGCGCACCTGCTGCCTCAGCACAGCGAACATGACTTGGTGGGTTTTGTGCGCTACGAAAATTTCGACACTCAGCATCGCATGCCGCGCGGCTTTTTGCCCTTGAAGCAATTTGACCGCTCCCTCTGGACCTTGGGAGCAACCTATTATCCTCATCCCGACATCGCCTTGAAGGCCGACTATCAAATCCACCGCAATGAAAGCCAAGTGGTAAAAGCCGCCAACCAGTTCAACCTGGGGCTCGGATGGTGGTTCTGAGGAAAAACATGCAGCATGCATCCTTACAGATCGTTTTAGCAATCCTCGCGGCGGCTTTGCTGGCAGCGCCGAGTCAAGAAGCGCAGGCGCCTGCACCCGTCCAGCAAATCTACATCACAGCGGAGCGCTTCAGCTATACCCCTGCTCAGATCCGGATCAAGAAGGGCAGCATCGTCGAGATCATCGCCGAAAGTGAAGACACCTCGCATGGCTTTCGCATTCCGGAAGCGGGCATCGAGGGCATTATCCCCGCGCGCGGAAAGGGAGAGATGCGGCTGCGCTTTAAGGCGGTTGAGTCCGGCACTTACATCTTCGAGTGCTCCCGTCCCTGCGGGGCGGGCCACAACACCATGCGCGGCGTTCTGATCGTGGAAGACTAGGAGGCATCGTGGGCGGAAAAATTATGCGGATTCCGGCGGCCTGCTGCGGATTGCTGGCGCTGGCTCTGTTTTCCACGCAATCGGCCGGACAGCAACCCCTGTTCTTCGGCGATCCGCTGCCCGGCATCTCGGCACAGGACTTCGAGCGTTTCCGGATAGGCCTGGAAGACTTCCTGGAAGTAGAGGACCCCGAAGAAGGTCTGGGGCCGGTATTCAATGGCCGCTCTTGCGCCGAGTGCCACAGCATCCCGGCCATCGGAGGAGGAGGCTCCATCACGGAAATACGGGCTGGACGCCGTAACCCCGACGGAAGTTTCGACCCCCTGCCGGGCGGCTCGCTGTTCCAACTATTTTCCATCCCGCCGCACAACTGCCAGGAATCGCCCCCTCCCGAGGCGAACGTGATAGCGACCCGCAAAGCAATTCCGCTGTTCGGGGCCGGCTTGGTGGAGGCCATTCCCGATGAGACGCTTTCAGGATTAGCCGATCCGGACGACCGCGATGGGGATGGCGTTTCCGGACGAGTCCATTGGTTACTCGACGTGGGCACACAAACCACCCGCGCAGGCCGCTTCGGCTGGAAAGCGCAGCAGGCCACACTGCTCACGTTTGGCGCGGAGGCCTATCTGGAAGAGATGGGCATCACGAACGAACTGTTTCCCCTGGAGAACGCCCCCAACGGCGATGCAGAGCGCCTGCGCTTCTGCGACCCGACTCGGGCCCTCGAGGACGTTCCGGATCTGTCCACGGGCCTGCGCGGAATCGACAACTTCGAAGCCTTCTTGCGCTTTCTGGCTCCCCCGCCCCGAGGCGAGATCACCGACACCGCGCGCCAAGGCGAGCAGGTCTTTGCGCGAACCGGCTGCGACGCCTGTCATGTGCCGGTGCTGTTCACCGGGGCCAGCGCGCATCCGGTCTTCGACCGGCGTCTCGTGCCGCTTTATTCCGATCTTTTGCTGCACGACATCGGAACCGGCGACGGCATCCCGCAAGGCGATGCCCTGGGCGAGGAGATTCGTACGCCCGCCTTATGGGGATTGCGCGTCCGCCGGGGGCTGCTGCACGACGGCAGCGCCGCCACAATCACCGACGCCATCCTTCGGCACGGAAACGAAGCGGCTTTCTCCCGCGAACAGTTCCTGGCCCTGTCCAAGGAGGAAGCGGAGGTGTTGCTGGCCTTTCTGCAATCTTTATGAAAAGACGCTCTTCTGAATGGGAGGCCATCCCGGCGGGGCAGTCTTGCACTTTTTGATGCAAACCGTATAATCAAGGACGCCGATTGCGGCAACTTCACGGGGTCTCAAAAACGGATGAAGACAAAAGGTTCCATGAAAGGCGTTGTTCTGGCCGGAGGTCTTGGGTCCAGGCTCCATCCGCTGACCAAGGTTACAAACAAACACCTGCTGCCGATCTACAACGAGCCGATGATTTACCATCCGATCCGGACCTTGGTTCAGGCAGGCATCCGCGACATTCAGTTGGTCACCGGCGGACAACACGCGGGAGATTTCCTGCGCCTGCTCGGCAACGGGGAAGCCTTCGGGCTGCGCCAGCTCAATTATGCTTATCAGGATGGAGAGGGCGGCATTGCCGACGCGCTCCGCCTGGCCGAGCCTTTCGCGGAGGGTTCCCCCCTCTGCGTGATCCTGGGCGATAACATCATCGAAAAAGGCATTGCCGGAATCGTTGAGGCCTTCCGCCAGCAAGAAGAAGGCGCTCATATCGTCTTGAAAGAAGTGCCGGACCCGAATCGATTCGGGGTGCCCGTCTTCGAGAACGGCAGGATCGTGCGCGTGGAAGAGAAACCGGCCGCCCCGGCCTCCAACTTCGCAGTCATCGGCATTTACTTCTACGACAGCACTGTTTTTCAGCGCGTCTCCCGGCTGGTTCCTTCGGGGCGGAATGAACTGGAGATCACCGACCTCAACAACAGTTATCTGGCGGAAGGAAAACTCTCCCACAGCATACTGGACGGCTGGTGGACCGATGCCGGAACCTTCGAGTCCTTGCGCCTGGCATCCAATCTGGTTGCGGAAACCGCCCACAAAGAAACAGCAATGAAAGAAAGCCCTGCAGAGTCGAAGCAATTGGCGTGAAGCTTTTATGCGCGGGTGTTGCTCGCCTGGTTGCTGCCCCGGCAGCAACTCCTTTCTGATAAATCCCTGCTGCCGCCCACTGCATTATGATGTTGCCGCGCCTGCCCGCCGCCGGTTTGCGCGCAGCATGGTCTTCTGGGGGCGCGTCGCCATCCTGACCGGCGTTCCCCTGACTGCCTTTTCAAGGCGGCGAATCCGTTTTGCTGAGCAATCTATTGCGGGCAACAGCGGAATTGACTTCGACGGCAGGGAATGCTAATTAGCGTCCATGCAGAAATCGCCGGCGACGCGAGCACCCCAACAGAAAAAACCGAAAGGGCAGATCGTGCTGGCCGTAGGGTTGCCGGGATCGGGCAAATCCACTTACTTTGCCCGCCGGGGAATCCATCCGCTTTCGAGCGACACGCTGCGGTTGTGGCTGCTGGACAACGCCAACAACCAACTCCACCAGCGTTGGATTTTCCTAGCGCTCCGTTACCTGTTGCGGCTCCGCCTACTGCTGGGCCGTCCGCTGAATTACGTCGATGCCACCAACTTGACCCGCAAGGAAAGGCGTTTCTACATCCGCATGGGCGAGCGTTACGGCTACGAACTCCGTGCTCTGTTCTTCGACGTTCCCCTGGATATCTGCCAAGTGCCCAACCGGCGGAGGAACCGTCAAGTGCCAAAAGAGGCGATGCTGCGGCTGGCTCAGCGGCTGTGCCCGCCTGCGCTGGAAGAGGGATTTGCCAAGATTACGGTGGTGAGTCCGGGAAAGACGAGAAGGCCCTGACGCTCATCGAGACGTCAGGAAAATTTCAATCCAACGATTTATGCCGCTTCGGCCCCTCGCGGCCTTCCATCCGGTCGTACACATAACGGGCCGAGACGGAGCCCAATGCTTGGTTGTAGAGTGTCGTCAGCCCGATTGCCGCATTCAGTTCCTCGCTGAAATCATGGAGCGCCTTCAACTGCCCGGCCAGGGCCGGGACACTGCGCCCTTCATCCTGCCAGAACTTTTGAAAGCCTCGGTCCAGCAGATGCGCAATCCGGTCTCCCAGCAGCAGTCCAGGCTGCGTAATCAGCCGGGTCTCGCCCGACGCACTCCTTTCGAGCATTGCACCGCAGCCATTTTTGCCGATCAACACGCGGTTCTCGCCGCGCTCGGTCACGGCAAAGCCGGCATTTTTTAACCGCTCCATCGAGGCAGTATAGTCTGGCTTGTTTGCGGCTTCGTTTTTCCGGACCATAGCAGCGATCAACGAAAGGATTGCTCCTTGTTCTGCGTTCTGCGCGGGAGCAGTCATCTTCTAACTATTTCTAACTATGAAATCATATCACGGGGAGCATGCGACCTGCCGAATCGCTGACCGTTTCAGTAACGGATGAATGAAAGGCGAAGATGCTTCAAGTTAGCTCCACTCAACTCCTGTTCCTTGACAGATGGCAGCAGGCATGGTATTTTTCCGGATTCGCAATCCGCTCTTAATGCGCTGATTAAGCTAGCCTTATGGATGTATTGATAGAACTCAGGAACATTCTGCTCCAGGCGATTCCCACCTTTGTTCTGGTGTGGATTCTTTATTTTTATATTTCACGAATCTTCTTCCGCCCGCTGCAGAAAACCCTGCAAGAGCGGCACGCCTCCACTGCCGGGCTGCGGCAAGCGGCGGAAGCGAATATAGCCCTGGCGGAGCAAAAAACCTCCCAATACCAGGAGGCCTTGCAATCGGCGCGGACGGAGCTTTACCGCCAGCAAGAGCAGGAGCGGCAACAGGCGCTCGACCGGCGGGCGGAAATTCTCCGGCAGTCCCGCCAGCAAGCCGAGGAGATGGTAAAGCGCGCGCAGCAAGAGATTCGGGCTGAGGCGGAGCAGGCGAAAAAGCGGCTGGAGACGGAAAGCGACCAGATCGCCCTCTCGATTGTTCAAGCGATCTTGAAGTCCGGTCCGGCTGCTTCGCCTGCGGGCCACGGCGGCAGATTGGAGCTACCCCGGTAAATGATGCTTGCTGGCAAATATCTTCGCTGGAATGTCCTCGCCTCAATCATCACGATTGTTGTGCTGATTGGTTTCGGCCTGCGGGGAGGAGCATTTTTCCAGTCCGAACAGCAAGAGACGGCTTCCCCGCCAGCAACTTCAGAAGCTGCATCTTCCGAACATGCCGCCGAAGCCGAGCAGGGTGACGCAGGCCAGGAAGCGGAAAGCCACTTCTGGGATGAGGTTTTCCACTGGA
>JADFGZ010000203.1 GCA_022567475.1 Acidobacteriota bacterium
GGCCATCTGGCCATCGGACATCCCAGGAGGGAACTTCTTTGCCATGGGTTTCACGACTGGCTTTAATTGGAACCCGAGTTCCAATGTCAAAACAGATTTTGAGGGGCTCCATGCTTTTAACTTGCTTATGGGCGGAACCGGGGGTGAGAGCTTCTCCTTCTTTGGAAACATGGCTTTGGAGTCGCACGGGGGAGGACCCTTGGAGACAGCGTTTGAAAGGATCTTTGCTCAATACAATCATTCATCCCACCTTTTCAACGTCACAGTGGGTAACTTTGAGCCCCGCGGGATACCGTTTTCCATGCACAGGACCTTCGTCCATCAAGGTAATTATTTGGCAAACAATTTATCTTCTCCGGCTGGCACCGCCTTTCTGCCCAAGCAAGATGGCATAGAGCTGTGGGGTGGCGTGGAAGGACCAGGGCAAAAGGGAGGCTTCTTCTGGAACTTCGGCGTCGTCAATGGGAATTTTACGCCGGCTGGATTAGCCGGAGAACACGCCGAAGAACCGGGACACGGTGAAGAACCCGGACATATGGAAAGAGCGCTGAGCTTCGTGAGACTCGCAGCCGATGAGCATGCGGGAGAAACGATGGAAGGAATGGAAGGAGGCCATGGTGGAGGCTTTGACAACAACTCCGACAAGGACTTCTATTTTCTGGCTTCGTACAAGATCGGCGGAATGGGCATCTTCGGCGGAGGGACTCCGGATACGTTGGAGCAGACGCAAAACTGGCGCGACAACCATCTGACCATCGGCGGTTACTTCTATCGCGGAAGGGGGCCTGCGGAAGTCGAAGAGGTTTTCCTGCCGAGTGCCAATCGCTTCATCCGAACCGGGGGCTTCTTCGATTGGTGGATCCGCGACTTCGCGCTGAAGGGTGGATATCAATTCAACCGTGATGAAGTGGAAGTGGAGGCAGGCCATGACATCCGGCGGTATACCGCAAACATCCTGACGGCGGAAGCCCGCTATGTGCTTCCTTATCCCTGGCTCGTACCCTACGTTCGATTCGAAGCTGTGAATCCCAACTACGGGAATAATTTCACCCGGACAACGATAGCCGCTGTAATGATGCTGCGGGCGAACATCATGTTGGATATCCAGGGATTCTTGAGCAACGCCCCCAGTCGCTATGACGACAAGTTCCGGGTGGGGCTGAGGCTTTTCTTCTAGTTGTAAAGAAGCGAGTGGATATCCGGGTTTCGGATGTCCACTCCAGTTTCTCTTTTCGAGCTTGATTGCTTTCATTTAACGGGAGGAAAAAACAATGAAAAAATTGATCCAATTGTTGATCGCGGTCAGTGTTGCGGCGTTACTAGGTTCGGTAGCAGGTGCTGCAGCGAATGGGACGCTTGCCGGGAAGGTGGAGGTGGCCAAAGGGAAAAAGGGTGAAAATACGGTCGTCTATCTCAAAGGGGTCCAGGGCGAATATACCCCCCCGTCAGAACCAGCAGTGCTGAACCAAAAGAATAAAGTGTTCATTCCCCACTTGCTGCCGCTCCAAAGGGGTCAAGCAGTCCGTTTTAAGAACAGCGACACCCTCACCCATAACGTACACCTTTATTGGGGAAAGCGGAGCATGCTCAACAAGTCTCAAGCGCCGAATAGCTATGACGACTGGACTCCTAAGAGAAAAGGGGAGCATCTCATCTTGTGCAATATCCACCAAGAGATGATGGCTGCTCTCCTGGTCTTCGATCATCCTTTCTTTGCTTCGGTAGACTCTTCCGAATTCAAAATCGAGGGCATTCCTGAGGGAACCTATACCCTGGTGGCTGTCCGAGATGTGAGAGGAAAATTAAAAGAGAAGGAGACGGAAATCACCATCAAGGGTGGGGAGACAACAGAGGCAACGATTCAGTATTGATAGGTCATTGAAAGGGTCCGCGCGAAATACGGAGCTGTTTCCGGGGGAAGCCTCTCCGTTGCTGCGGCCCTGATGATCCGCTTCGGACGCCCCGGTCCTTGCAAGGACCGGAACCGCCGGGGCAAAAAGAAAGGAGAAAACGATGAAACGGTATGCGGTGTATCTACTGTTAGTAGCTCTAGGAATTGGACCAGGAATTAGGCTCAGTGCCAGTGACGCCGGGCAGATTGAGGGGACGATCAGCGCACCGAAACCAACCGAGGCAGTGGTCTATGTGGAGAAGGTTCCCGGCACCTACGAGGCACAGAAGGTTAAGGTGGACCAGCAAAACAAAGTATTCATGCCCTACGTTCTTCCCGTGGTGCAAGGAACCACCGTGGAGTTCCACAACAGCGACACCCTGCAACACAACGTCTTCGGCGTAGGTGATGACGAGTTCGACCTGGGCAACTGGACGAAAGGCATCGTCCGCGAACACACCTTCAACAAGCCCGGCGAGGTCACCCTTCTCTGCAACGTCCACCAAGAGATGGAAGCCACCGTCCTGGTGCTCCAGAACCCATATTTTGTCCAGCCTGACAGCGATGGGAAGTTTCGCATCACGGACGTACCGGCGGGCGAGTATGTGATCAAAGCCTGGTACCGCGGCAAGACCAAAAAACAGACGGTGCAGGTACCGGCCAGCGGCAGCGTTGCAGCGAATTTCTAGACCCGGACTGCTCGGCGACCGGGCCACTACGGGAGGAGATATGAGGCGGATTCGGATTCCCAATTACCTAATCGTGGGGTTGCTCCTGCTGCTGGGCGGGGTAGCCGGCTTTTTCTCTGTCCATTTCGGGCAGCCACCTCCTCAGGAGCGCACCCTGACCATCACCGCCCATCAGTATGCCTACGATCCGCCCATCTTGCGGGTCAACCGGGGCGACCGGGTGACCATCCGGCTCGTGGCCGAGGACGTAACCCACGGGTTCTACCTGGAGGGGTACGACCTGGATGCCAAGGTGCGACCGGAGAATCCCACTTTCTGGGTGCGGCACCCGTCGCAGGGAGATGAATTCGAGGAAGTGGAAGAAATCAGCTTTGTGGCTAACCGTACCGGAAAGTTTCGCTACCGCTGCTCCAATACCTGCGGCTACATGCATCCCTTCATGCAGGGAGAGTTGATTGTCAGCCCGAATTACCTCTATCCCTCTTCCATAGGAATGTCGCTGGGGTTGCTGGTCGGTATGCTGTGGATCTTCCGCCGCACGCCGCCGGGAGGACGATCATGAGCGCTGACCATTCGGGTGCCATGCGCGCAACGCTGCTGCGCGCCATTCAAATCGAGGCCCGCAACGGCGGCCTCTACGACTCCCTGTCGCAACTGTTCGAGGGCTATGACGACTCCATTATCGCCATCTTCCGCGAGATGGCAGCCGAGGAGCGGCAGCACGGCGCGGAGCTGGAGCGGCGCTACCGCGAACGATTTGGTTCCATCCCCCCGGCGGCCAGCGAACCGAAAGAGGTGATTGAAGCACCCGATTTGGAGGATGCCGAAACTTTCGTCTTCGACTCCATGACCATCGAAAAGGCCCTGGAAGCCGGTTTGCATGCCGAGGTGAGCGCAAGGACATTCTATCGCAGGGAGGCGGTACGGACTTCCGACCCGGAGTTGCAACAGGCATACCGGGAACTGGCTGAATTTGAAGACACACACGTGCGCCAATTGCAAAAAAAGCTGGCGGAGAAGCAGCGTCCCATTGATTCCGCTTCGAGGTGAGAGATGGCAACACCAGACCGAATAGCCCCAACAATCGCGCCGGAAGAAACCGTGGAAAGACCCTGGCGTTTCGACCTGTTTGCCCGCTGGCCCTGGCTGAAGCGGCTGGTGCGAATGCGCAGCTTCCAGTTCCTGGTCATCCTGCCAAACCTATTCATGTTTTATTTCTTTCTGATTACCGCCTTGTTTGGTACGCCCATCGGCAACCGGAACATCATCATCGTGTTCGTGTGGATCCTATGGTGGTTCGTGCTGATCGCGGTGCTGGTGCCGTTTGGTTCCCGGGTTTGGTGCACAGTATGCCCCCTCCCGTTCTTCGGCGATTGGTTGCAACGCCGGGCCTTGATCCGGGTGCGGGAGGGCAAGAGTCCCGGGACCCAAAATCGGTTCTTCGGCCTGAATAAACGCTGGCCCAAACGGCTCAGCAACATCTGGCTGCAGAACTTTGGGTTTCTCTTCCTGGCCACCTTCAGCGCCCTGTTAGTGACGCGTCCCATGGTGAGCATGATTCTGTTCGGCATCATGATTGTTCTGGCAGCGGGCCTGGCGCTGGTGTATCGCCTGCGGACCTTCTGCAACTACGTCTGCCCCATCAGCGGGTTCCTGAGTCTGTATGCGATGACCTCTACGGTGGAACTGCGCTCCGTCGACAAGGACGAATGTCTGAGGTGCAAGTCCAAGTCCTGCATCCGTGGGAGCGACAAAGGATGGGCGTGCCCTTGGAATGTTTACATGGGCAAACTCGACCGCAACAATTACTGCGGGCTGTGCTTTGAATGCGTCAAGAGCTGTCCCAACGACAACATCTCCTTGTTTGCCCGGCCGTTTGCTACCAGCGATGTCTTGATCAAGGGCTACGACGAGGTCTGGAAGGCCTCGATCATGCTGGTCCTGGCCCTCAGCTACTCGGTGGTGCTTTTAGGCCCGTGGGGCCAGTTCAAAGACTGGGCCAACATCTCGGAAGTGGGCGACTGGGGTGGCTTCGGGATCTATGCAGGGGGCCAGGCGCTGCTGGCGCTGGTGATCTTCCCCGCTCTGTACTACCTGTCCATTCGCTTGGCGAAGTGGTACGCGCGGGCCGACGCCATCTCCACCAAGGAGCTCTTTCTGAAGTACTCCTACATGTTGGTGCCGATGGGGCTGCTGGCTTGGATTGCCTTCAGTGTGCCGCTGCTCATGGTCAACGGTTCCTATATCATCTCGGTCAGCTCCGACCCGCTGGGTTGGGGGATGGATTTGTTCGGCACCGCGGAATTCCCCTGGACACCGCTCTGGCCCGAGTGGGTCCCATACATGCAAGTTCCCATTCTGTTGGCCGGCTTCTACTATGGGCTGCGCGGCCTGCACAAAGTGGGACGGCAACTTTTCTCCGATCCGGTTCAGCTCCATCGGAGTCTGATTCCCCCGGCGGTTCTACTGGTGGGGGTGACACTGGTTTTTTTGAAACTCTTTATCGGGTGATGCCATGACACGAAAAATGATTTGGAAGGAAGCAGCCGCAGTTCTGGCAGTGATACTGGTGTTCGTCAGCGTGCCGCTGCTGCTGTGGTACTGGCGGGCGGTTGTTGTTGTAGATCATTATCCCCCCGGAACAAAAATCATTACTCTGACTGCTGTTGCCGACGGCGGCTATTGGACCCAGGAAGAAGTCCTCGGCTACAACTACTGGAGAGGGAAACGAACCCGGACGGAGGAAATCCCTCTGAAGCAGGGAGACCATGTGGCCCTGCGCCTGCGCAGCGCCGACGTCCTGCATACTTTCGCCATTCCGCTTCTGCGGCTCGGGCCGGTGGACGTACCTGCCGGGCACACCGTAGAGCTGGAATTCGACGCCGACCGCGCCGGCGCGTTGACCTTTTTATGCTGGCAGGTGTGCAGCCCGGAACATGGCCACCTACGGGGCCGTTTCTTGGTGGCAGCAGGCGAGGAAGCACTGGAGGATGCGGAAGAGGAAGAAGAGGGATGGTAATCCGCCGGGCTGGGATGAGGAGGTTTCTATGACTTTGCAGGAGCTACGGCCCCGAATGGATTACATCTTTTGTGACGAGTGCCAGGAGCACGTCCCCTGCCTTCGTCTGGAGCCCGGGGTGTGGGAAGTGCATTGTCCACGCTGCGTGGGCGAATGTGCTCTCTGCGGCTGCCATCTGTCTGGTTATTGTTTTGGAAAAGGCAAAGCTCCGGTCCAGACACATATGTACATCGTCAAACCGAAACAAGGTCTCTGACTGAGCTGCAAACCGACGGGTTTGGATTCATCCCCACGGGTTCGAACCGTGCGTACGGTATCGGGTGATCTTGGCGTCTTCTCCGAAGTCAGCGGGAGTCCCTGACCATTTCATCCATATACGGTTGTGGCTCCGGAATATATCAAGACCGTCGACACTAAGAAGCCAGCCCTAACTGCCCTCCAATCGCCTTCCGAATCCAGAACGTCCTGGACTGACCCCTAAAGTGAGACAGACGAACTTGCTACACTTTGCAGGGAAAGGGGCCTGCGAGTGGCGAAGAAGTGAGTCAATAAGTATCCGAAGGCGTTTCGGAAGATGGCCGTGGACATCACGGCCGAAATTAGGGACAATTGCTTTGCCCTCTTACCTCGTGTAATCTCTAACCAACAATTCAAATCAGGCGGGGGCACGGGCGAGGCTCTTTTTTCAGGTGTCCGTCTCGGCTCTTACGAGACCCGCAGGCCGTGATAGGCAGAGGGCAGCGGGATCCCCCCAAGAGACCCTGCCGATCTGAGATTGTATCGTCAGGGCGGATGGGCATACAATTCTGGGCAAAGTGAAAATGGCTAATCGGAAATTCCAGTTCACAGGAGAGATACTCATGCCCCCCAACAGAGTTCGATCATCGAATTCCAAGCGTAAGGCAGGTCTGCTAGTCTTGCTTGCCTTTCTGGCAGCAGCCGCAGGGTTTGTTCTTTCCAGCGGCAGCCAGGACGGAAAGGTGAGGACAGGAGCCTTTGGCTACGACCGGCTCGTTTCCTGGAAACCGTTGCCGGAGGCGAACGGCCCGATGAGTCAGTTGGCGCCGGCCAGCGCGAGCGAGGAGTTGTTCGCATCGCTGCTACAGATGTCTGGATCGGCCGGTAGCGCAACACAGTCCGCAGGACCGCCGCCCCGCCCAAGTGATGCAGCAAGAGCGGAGGTAGCAGCAAGGGAACCCCTCTTCCATATTACGGACCCGCATTTTGCTTTCGCCGGCATCGCGGTGGACCCCATCCGGAACGAAGTCGTCCTTGCGGAGGAGAACCTGTCCAGGCTCCTCGTCTATGACCGGCTCGAGAATACCCCTCCCAATGCCGCGATGAGCGAGCCCAAGCGCATCATCGGGGGAGAGCACACGTTTCTTGAGTATGCTTGCAGCGTGTATATTGATCCGGCGACCGGCGACATTTACGGCGTCAACAATGACACGATGAACTGGACGCCCGTTTTTGGCCGCGACGCCAGGGGGAACGTAGCGCCGAAACGGAAGCTCAGGACTCCCCATACGACCTTCGGCATCGTCGCGGACGAGCAGGAACAGGAACTGTTCTTCACCATCCAGGACGATCATGCCGTTGTAGTATTTAAAAAGGAAGCCAAGGACGAGGATAGTCCCGTTCGGATTCTTCAGGGAAGCCGGACTCAGCTGGCCGATCCTCATGGGATCGCAGTGGACTCCCAAGCGGGTCTGCTCTTCGTCTCCAATTGGGGCACGAGCAATGAGCGGCCGCCTCTTTCGGAAGGGGGAGGAGGGGGGAATGTCGACCGCCCGGATTTCCCCGTGGGTCGCCGTCGCGCGTTCCCCGGCTCGGGCAAGATTCAGCCTGCCTCGATCACGGTGTACCCCAAGGACGCCCAGGGAGACACTCCCCCGCTGCGGATCATCCAAGGCCCGAAGACCCAGTTGAGCTGGCCCACGGCGCTGGCTGTGCACCCGGACCGCGGCGAGCTGTTTGTCGCGAATGACACGGGAGACTCCGTAGTCGTCTTCCGGACGGACGCGGGCGGGGACACCGCGCCCATTCGCGTGATCAAGGGCGCCAAAACCATGGTCAAGAATCCTACCGGAGTGGCGATGGAC
>JADFGZ010000015.1 GCA_022567475.1 Acidobacteriota bacterium
CAGCCCGCTTTCCAGGGCTGACCATCCGGCTCCTGGCAGGCAGTTTTTGGGAGAATGAATGGCTCCGCCCCTCTGCTGGCTGCCAAAATAGCCGATAAACAACCCGATGCTGATATTGTTCTGCGGGTCGAAGTAGACTCGATTCAGCAGGTCGGAGGCGCCCAGCACTTCCTGGACGTCCTCGTCGATGGCTACGTCCACGCTGTCCCACGCACCCACTTGCCGCGGGAAGTTGTCCAACTTCTGCCGCAACACTGTGGGCGAACCATGCGACAACGCCTGGAGCCCAAGGGTGGCAGAAAGCAACAGAGCGATGGTAAGCAAAAGCCGCCAGTCTCGATTAGCTTGCAAGAGCTTCATCCTCCTTACGTTCCGGACTTTTGAATAAGTGCAAGCCTCTGTGAATCACGAACAGCAATGCGAACGCGATCAGGAAAACAATCCATCCGGAGAAAGAGTGGAAAAATCCCTCGGCCGCTGCCGGATTCACATACTGAGTCAAGATGCCCGTCCCCGTAATGCGCAGTCCATTGGTAAACAAAGCCAGCGGAACGGTCATGCCGATCAGGATCAATCGGAAGGAGGTTCTGCCCTCCAAGAAGTAGCCGTACAAGATTGTGAGTGTCATCAAGGAGAACAGGGAACGAATCCCGCTGCAAGCCTCCGCCACTTCCATGGTGATATTGGGCAGCACAATTACGTTCCCCTCGCGCAATACAGGCACCATGGAGGTTTCCAAAAAGAATGTGGCCAGTTGCGAAGCGATCAGTTGGAGTGGGAACGTTAGCTGATAGAAAATGACTGCCGGGAGGGGAATGGCGAGGAAGAGCAGGCCCAGGGGAAAGCTGACCATGCGAAGATGCTTCCACCCGAAGAAGAACAAGACCAGCCCACCCAAAAATAGCAACAAGGAAACCCGGCTGATAAAGAATTCCGCGCCCAAGTGGCCGGCGAACAGAAGTCCCAGCGATCCCAGCATCACCATGAGCCCGAACTTGCTGGGAGCGGCAGGGCTGCCGGCTAACTTCCCTTTTTTCTGCCAGATCAGGTATAGGGTGACGAAGGGAAGCAGCAGGCCATGGCTGTAATCAGGATTGTTCCACCAATCAAAGGCCAATTCCCGAAGCACCTCGCTATAGAGAACGGCCACACCCGCGCCGATGATCAACGCCTTGTAGTATTGCTTCGCTAAAGAACCTAGCCCCATATAAGCCTTTTTACGCCTAAAATCACATTAGGATTGAAGCATTTGGAGTGCCAAAACTCTGGCCCGAATAGACCTGCAATCCATTGAAAAGGGGAATGTTCCTCATCAGGACGATTGCTGCACATTCCCTAAAGTGAAACAAATGGGGATTTTTAGGCAAAGTCCTTTGACTTCAGGGAAAACGCCCGGTATCCCGGAAAGGTTCTCAATTTGTGGGAGGCTGGAAGAAACCGACTTGTGATTGACAGTATTGAAGTTTTAGTATCTTAATGATAATAAGCGGGTTGTTAGTTATGCCGTATGCTCGTCAAGCTTTGCTGGCAGGCCTGTTTCATGTAACAATCGTATTATCGTATTTTGTGGACGGTGCGGCTGAATTGCCAATGCAGGTTACAACCTTTGAGCAGGGATGGGGTTCCAAGCAAATGGGCTGAATGCAGCGATCCAAGAAATTCCTTAATACGGCGTTGACAGTGGACGGATACAGACACACTCGCCTTTCTAAGAGAAGGGCTACATCCGGGCTTTTAGGCAATGTGCTAAGCTGAAAAGTTCTTCCAGCTAAGAATCATTGCTGGCGACGAGAGGGGGAAATCTGGTGCCGGTCCGAAACACTAGAAACCGGTTGGGCAGAGAGCCCAGGAAGGCCGCAGTCACCATAGTGCAGCAATTCTTTTTGCAGGCAGTAGTGCTTTTGTGGATCATGTTGCCGCCGGGAGCGTATTCGCAGTCTTCGGGAGAGGATAGGGATGAAGCGATACGCCGGAGTCTGGCGAAAATAACCCAAGCATACCGGCTGCTCGAAAAGCACTTGGCGGACCCGCTCCAGCCCGAGCAGGCTCTGTATGAAGGAGCCATTCGGGGCGCCCTTTCCAGCCTCGATCCCTTTTCGGTTTTTTTGGACGCCGACCAATTTCAGATGTTGCAGCAGCAGCAGCGCGGCGTTCAGCAAGGCTTTGGCGCTATTCTCAACGTGCAGGCCGGGCGCGTTATGGTTCTGCACTCCCTGCCGGGGTCTCCCTTTGGAAGAGCGGGGCTGAGTCCTGGGGACCGGATCGTCGAGATCAATGACCATCGCGTGGACCGTATGGACTTGCGGGAGTTGGTGGAAGTGTTGCAGGAAGCAAAGTCCAAGCGCGTGGAGCTTTCCGTGGTGCAGGGCGGCAAGCTGGTGTCGCGGGATTTTTCGCTGGACCCGGCCGAAGTTCCCTCGCCTACCGTGGACAAGAAGTTTCTGCTGGAGCCGTCGCTCGGCTACGTGCATGTGGCGCGGGTGGAGGAAAGCACCCCCGGCGAGCTCCGCTCGATCTTGCAGGAGTGGGCGGCCAGCAACCTGCGAGGCCTGATTCTGGACCTGCGCGACAATCCCGGCGGAGCGCTGGAACCGGCGGTGGCCACGGCAGGACTGTTTCTGCGGCAGGGCCAGGCTGTAATAAGCTTGCGGGGCCGGGTGATCCCGGAAAGGAAGTATGTGACCGAGTCGGTGCCCTTCCGCCCGGAGTTGCCCCTGGTAGTCATCCTGAACGGGAGGACGGCAAGCGCAGCGGAAATTATTGCGGCGGCTCTGCAGGAACATGACCGCGCCTGGGTGGTAGGCGAGGTGAGCTTCGGAAAGGGAGTGGTCGAGTCCGTTTTGCCCCTCAGCGAAGGCACGGCGCTGGTTCTTACCACGGCGCGCTATTTCACTTCCAGCAGCCGGTCGATTCAACGACCCTTGCCGGGGACGGCGTTGGCTGGTATCTTACAACAAGAACAGATGGAGGAGTTTTACACGGACAATGGACGGCCATTACCGGCAGAGGGAGGGGTACACCCGGACACGCAGGCCGGCTCCTGGCAGTTGGGTCCGTGGGCAGAATTCCTTGAAGAGAGTACGGCCTTCATGAACTTTGCGCAAGCTTACCGGGATGGCATCATCCACGTGAGCGAGGACTTCGAGGTGGATGAATCTGTCCTGGGCGAATTCAAGAACTTCCTGGATGGGGCTGGCGTGCGCGTGCCGCCTTCATCTTGGGAGCGCTCTTTGCCGTTTGTGAAGGTGCGCATCAAGACGGAATTATTTAATCTGGTATACGGGATTCCGCGGGGAAATGAAGTGGACGTCCGCGGGGACCCGCAGGTGCAAAGCGCCATCGGGGCTTTGGAACAAGCTCAGCAACTGCTTCGGGCGGCGAATGCTGCCCGGGACTCTAATCATGTCCCTGACCGGGACCATGTTGAGGCCGGGCTCCGCAGCCGCGCTGTTCTGTGAAACTAAAACGGATTCCGGGGCAACTCAAAATAGGGAGGGATGAGAGTTGAAATCTTTAACCAATCACAAAATCGGCGGGCTGGTTGTGCTGTCTTTTCTGGCGCTGGCTATGGTTCCCGTGGCGCAAGCCAAGAACACTCTGCGCTGCACGGTGGTCGATGAGGCCGGCAATCTACTGGAGAAGCAGGAACTCCGGGTCACTCTGACGCAGACGGGGAAGGAGTGGAAACGGAAGACAAACAAAAAGGGCGAGGTGCAATTTAAGGGGCTGAACGACGGCACCTACCAGATCGAAGGGCATGAGTTGCAGGACTATTTCGCCAAACCCTCCGATCCGGTAGAGCTTTCCGGAAACGTCACCCACCCCTGCAACCTCACCTTTGTCAGCCTGGACTACATGAACGGGCTCCTGCAGTCCGGCCTCCAGGCGGTGCGGGAGAAAAATTACGAAATCGCTGTTGACAAGGGAAAAGAAGCCGTCGTCTTGAGCCCGGATACGGCTCAAGGGTACTACGTCGTTTCCATCGGCTATGCCGCCCAGGGCATGAGGACCGAGGCGGAAGAGGCCGTCACCAAGGCCGCCGAAATTGATCCGGAAAATTTCCAGAAGCTGGTTACCACGATCCTGGTGACGGCCATCGGGGTTCAGGCCAACCAGGCCGAGAGCAATGGCGATTTCGACGCGGCCATCGGCAAGTATGAGGAGATACTGCAGATTTCCCCCAACGACGCCAATGCTTACTACAACATCGCGCTGGCTCATGGCCGTAAGAAGGATTACCAGCAAGCGCTGGAGTTCATCGATAAGTCAATAGCGGCGAATCCCGCCGATGCGGAAGTCCGGAAGATGAAAGCCCGTTTGCAGGACCTGTATCTCAAGGAGATGGATAGTATGCTGGAGCTAAAATAATCAGACCACCATTGGAAACAGGTGCGCGAGCGGCCTGGGATAAAGCCCTGGCTGCTCCGCAACCTCTTGACAATGCGAGGCTTTGAACGTAAGCTCAGTTCGTATCGTACGCTATCCAACAGGAAGTGAATGAGCAAATGGGAGATCGGATGAGAATAAAAATGCCGGCAATTCTCGCGGCTGTGCTCGTGGTTTTTTCTGCGAGCGGCTTTGCCCAGGAAAAAGCCCGGGATACAGCCCAGCATGTGGCCATCATCGACATTCAAGCCGCCATAGCCCGGAGCAAAGACGGCCAGGCGGCAATCCGGGACCTGCAAGATAAGTTTGCACCGAAGCGCGTGGAGCTGGAAGATCAGCAGCGAGAGATCAGCGACCTGCAAAACCAGTTGAGAAATCAGGAAAAGACGCTCAGCGACGAAGCCAGAACCAGACTGCTGCGCACCTTGGACGACAAAACCCGCAGGCTGAATCGCGACAATGAAGATGCCACCGCCGAATTTCAGCAGGCCCAGCAGGATGTGATCAACGGGATCGGCAGGAAAATACTGGGGGTCATTTCCGAGCATGCCCAGGAAAACGGGTTCAGCCTCGTCTTAGACATCTCCTCTCCGCAGAATCCTGTCCTGTATGCGAACGCGACGATCGACATTACGCAAGCAATCATTGAGCAATATGATGCGGCTGCTGCCGCTGCCGAGGCTGCCGCTGCTGAGGCTGCTGCTGCCGTTGCCGACAAAGAGGCTGTTGACAAAGAAGCTGCTGCCAGCGACGCAGCGGAGACATCTGCCGAGACGCCTGAGAATCCGCCAGCCGCAACCCCCTAAAAAACGTGGAGCCGTTCTGCAACTGGCCCAACCCGGCGCTGGGAGCCCTAAAAAGGGACTCAGTCCCGGCTGCCTGGGGTTTTCAGCACAAATCAATCCTACTTCTCCCTTCTGATACCGCCAGGGTGCGCTTCTGCGGCTCGTTGACCTGATTTCGTTCCCATTCGGCAACCATCTGCCTCCCGATCGCTGGAGGATCATCTATGACAGAGTCGGTTTTGTTGATAGATATCCCCTGGTTTTCTTTTGGTTTGGTTGACATCCGAGGGTGGTTTTTGTATAGTTTGCTCCAGTAGAATTGACTGGCACGCACAGGAGAAAGCAGCAGAAGAATAGGGTAGATTATCGGCTCGCTAATAGCCGCGTCGTTCCAGTGCATACCCCGCTATGCGGCGGAGTGGCATCTTCGGCGATCTGGAAGCCGCTTGCACAGTTACCCTACGGCTATTCTGCTGGCCCTGTTCGTCCCAGGGGACTCTGTCAATGTCAAACCCAGAAAACCCTCCGCTGGATCAAGATGAGAGCTTGGATTCGGAGCAGGGAGATACTACGCAATCGGAGTTGGAGGAATTTGACCGTCTGCTAGACTCCTACGGCCAGTTATCCCAACCTGCCGCTGGATCTCTGCTGAAGGGGCGCGTGGTAAAGATAGCCGGCACGGAGGTGATCGTCGATGTCGGCTACAAATGCGAGGGTGTGATTTCCGCGACAGAGTTCCAGGATGAGGAGGGGAATCTTCACGTCGCGCCAGGGGACGAAATCGAAGTGATGCTGGAGTCCACCGAGGAACGGGACGGATACGTTGTCCTCTCTCGGGAAAGAGCCAAGCGCCTCAAGCTTTGGGACGAGATCGAGGCGGTTTATGAGGGCCAGAAAGTCATTCCCGCGCGGATTGAAGAAAGAATCAAAGGTGGTTTGGCGGTGGACATTGGAGTGCGAGCCTTTTTGCCGGGTTCGCAGGTGGATATCAAACCTGTCCGCGACCTGGATGCGCTGAAAGGGCAGGAAATCTCCTGCAAGATCATTAAGCTCAACAAAAAACGAGGCAACATCGTCGTCTCCCGCAAGGCTGTGCTGGAAGAGGAAAACTCTTCCCGCAAAGCACGGACCCTGAGCGAACTGTCCGAAGGCGCAGTGCTGAAGGGGACAGTGAAGAACATAACCGATTACGGGGTCTTTGTAGACCTGGGCGGGCTCGACGGTCTGTTGCATATCACCGACCTTACCTGGGGCCGGGTCAGCCACCCCTCAGAAATTGTCTCGGTTGGAGATGAAATCGAGGTCAAGGTGCTGAGGTTTGACCGGGAAAAGGAGCGGGTTTCCCTGGGGTTGAAGCAACTCAGCGAAGATCCCTGGCTGTCTGTGGCCGGGAAATTTTCCGTCGGCGACCGGGTAAAAGGAAAAGTGCTGAACCTGACCGACTACGGAGCTTTCGTGGAGTTGGAGCAAGGGGTGGAAGGCCTCATTCACGTTTCCGAAATGAGCTGGAGCAAGCGCATCAAGCATCCTTCCAAAATCCTTTCTTCCGGGGATGTCGTGGAGACGGTGATCTTGGACGTCAACCCGCAAGAGCGGCGCATCTCACTGGGACTGAAGCAAACCGAGCCGAACCCCTGGATCACATTGGCGGAACGCTACGCGGTGGGGTCTCAGATTGAAGGACGCGTGCGGAACCTCACCGATTTCGGGGCTTTTGTGGAGGTGGAGGAAGGCATCGACGGCTTGGTCCACGTCTCGGACCTTTCCTGGACTCGCCGCATCAAGCATCCTTCCGAGGTTCTGAAGAAGGGCGATCAGGTGCAAGCCGTTATCCTGAGTATTGACCCTGAGAACCGGCGTCTGTCGCTCGGCGTCAAACAGTTGCAGCCGGATACTTGGGAGTTATTCTACTCCGGCAACCAAGTGGGCGCTACGGTTCGCGGTAAAGTGGTTCGGCTGGCTACCTTCGGCGCCTTTATCGAATTGGCCGAAGGCATTGAAGGGCTGTGCCACATCTCGGAAGTTTCCGATGAGCAGGTGGACAAGCACTCGATTCCCCTGGAGGTTGGCCAGGAATACGAATTCAAGATCATCAAGTTGAATCCCGGAGAAAAAAAGGTCGGCCTGAGCCTGAGAGCTTTGATGGCTGGCCAGGAGCGGCCGGAAAGGGAAAAGTTCACACAGTCCCACTCGGGTGGAAGCGCTACCAGCACCATCGAGGAGATGGTCGCCGTCAAGGAACGGAATTCCCCCAAGAATTAGCGCCTCGGAGCCGTCACCCCCCCGGCGCCTATTGCTCAGCGCTGATTGCGCATTGCCCGGCGTGATGATGCTCTTTGCTGTGGGCAGTTTCCTTGCCGGGAACTGAATTTGCCGGGGGAAGCAAGATTGTGGGAAAGGCGCAGAACTGCTTTTTTCCGACAGGCCTCAAAATTCTTTGCCGGAAATGATGGATAATCTATTGCATCCATGCGGCGACAGAGGCATACTACGTGTTTTGAGGGAGATTGGGCGGAAAAAGAGATGAAGCAAGCGAGCCCGTTGTGCGTTGCCATCGCGGTCACCACACCGGCTGCCCGCGGCGTTGCCAGCCTCCGGAAAACTTCCCGCTGCTGATAGACCTTAAGTTCAACTGCAAGATCGATTCATCGTTTGCGAAGGAGACGAAATATTCCTATGACAAAGGCCGATTTAATTGAGGGAGTCTCGCGCGTGGTGGAGATGACCCGGAAGGATTCAGAAGTTATTGTGGAGACGATTTTTGAAAGCATAGTGAGGGCCTTGAAGTCATCGGAAAAGATCGAAATTCGCGGCTTCGGAAGCTTTCGCACGCGGCAACGCAAGCCCCGCGTGGGACGGAATCCGAAGACCGGCGCTCGGGTGGATGTCCCCGCCAAAACAGTTCCCTATTTCAAGCCGAGCAAAGAACTCAAGGATATGATCAACGCGACCAAACCGGAACCGCAGCCGGAGCCGAGCGTAACGCCGTCTCAAACGTAATCTCCCGTCCCATCGCCGCACGCCACCGGCGGAAGCGTGAAATCTCCAACATGGATTACCTCTGGAGTCCCTGGCGCTATCAGTATGTGACGCAGCAAGCCCCCCCGGAGGGATGCGTCTTTTGCGCTAAAATACAGGACAAGCCGCAGCAGGAGAACGACGAAGAGAATTTTGTGCTCCACCGGGGGCGGAACAACTTCGTCATCCTGAATCTGTTTCCCTACACCAGCGGCCATCTGATGGTCGTGCCCTACAGCCACATCGGCCAGCTCTCGGCTGCCGACGACGCCACCTGGGCGGAGATGATGGCGCTGACCCGCAAGGCGGAGCAGGCTCTCCAGCAATCCTACCGGCCCGATGGAATCAACCTGGGGATGAACCTCGGCAAGAGTGCGGGGGCGGGAATTGCCGAGCATATCCACATGCACGTGCTCCCGCGCTGGCACGCCGACTCCAATTTCGTCACTGTCATCGGAGAAACGCGCGTCCTCCCAGAGGCTCTCGCCGATACCTACCGCAAACTCAAGCCGCTGTTTTGATCGCTCTTTTTCGCAGAACGAAAGCGAGATGATATGGAAGGAGCGATTATCGTGGTGACTACGACAGAGCGGCTCATTCTAAGGAACTGGCTGTTGCAGGATCGCGAGCCGTTTGCGCGGCTTAATGCGGACGCACGCGTCATGGAATTTCAGCCAGGCGTTCTTTCCTTGGAGGAGAGCGATAGGTTTGCGGACTACATCGAAGCCCATATTCGGCAACGCGGCTTCGGTCTGTATGCCGCGGAGTTGCGCCACGATCACCGTTTCATCGGTTTTATCGGCCTGTCTGTCCCGACGTTCCAGGCTGCCTTTACGCCTTGCGTCGAGATTGGATGGAGGCTCACGGCCGATGTGTGGGGTCAGGGACTGGCGACGGAAGGCGGGCGGGAAGTCGTCCGCTACGCATTCGAGGTGCTCGGGCTGGAAACTCTGGTCTCATTCACGGCTTCTGTCAACGCCAAGTCCCGGCGCGTGATAGAAAAAGTTGGCATGACTCGCGACCCGGTGGAGGATTTTAATCACCCCAGGCTCTCGGAAGGCCATCCGTTGTGCCGCCACGTGCTCTACCGATTGCAGCGTTCGGCATGGAATCCAAGCGGACCATAGCCGGTCAGCGTTCCGGAAGCTCCACATCTCCCAGTCATTCCTTACGGAAAGCGCGCGGGCCAAAGCGCTCGCATGTACACCTTATCTTCCACGACGCGGTAATAGACCACCCAGGGACCAGCAATAAACCAGCGATGCCCGCGAAAGGGTCCGCTGGTCCTGACGGGATACATTTCCGGAAAGGCCTCCAGACGCGTTACCTTATCGAGAATTTGCCGGCACTCCGGGTCCGGCATTTCCAGCATGTGGTCAATGATGTGGGAAATGAGGTTCTGCGGCCAAACGACCTCGGCCATCAGCGGCGTTTCCTGAGGCGCTTTTTCAGTTGAGCGTGCGTCGATACCCGGCCCGCCTGGATATCCGCAGCAGATTTCCGCATCTGCCGCCCGAATCCGGGCTGGGACTCAATCTTGTCCAGCCGTTCTTCCAGGCTGGCGTACAAAGCAATCGCCTCGCGCACTACAAAGCTGCGATTCCCAGCGCGTGCTGCGGCCAACCGGTCCAGCAATTGCTCGCTGCGAGCATCCAGTACAAACTGACGGCGCATAAGTTTCTCCTTGACCGTCAGGTTATCCAAGAAGGTGTGTAACTGTCAACATCATTCATGATCCGCCCGAATTCATTTCCGGGGAGGCTTGCTGGGCCTCATCTCTACGCGGCTCAGCATCGTCCGCGGATCGGAGCGCAGCAAGTCCAGCACCACCTGCGCCACGTCCTCTGCGGCTATTCTCCAGCTTGCAGATGACGAGCGCGGTCCCTTGGACGAGGAACGGCCGAAGGAGGTCTCCACGCTGCCCGGCATGATTTGGCTGACCCGGATGTTTTCATACCGCAGGTCCAGCATCATCGCCTCGCTCATGCCGTTCAATCCAAACTTGGAGGCGTTGTAGGCGATCCCGCCCGCGAAGGGGTTCTTTCCGGCCAGACTGCCGATATTAAAAATATAACCGCCGCCCCGGCGCTTCATCCGTCCGACGGCGGCGCGGCTGCAATAGAAAACGCCGGTCAGGTTCGTGCCGATCACCTCGTCCCACTCTTCCGGAGTCAACTGTTCGATGGGCCGGAAGAGCCCAATGCCGGCGTTGTTGACCAGGATGTCCATGCCGCCGAAGCGTTCTTCGGCCCGCGCCATCAGCTTCTCGACCTGCTGATAATCCCGGACGTCGGCCACCATTGCTTCGGCGCGCGGCCCTGCCGTCTCCTGCAAGAGGTCCAACGCCTGCCGCAGGCCGGCTTCCTCCCGCGAGCAAATAACGACGCTCGAGCCCTGTTCGAGCAGCGCCTCGGCAATTCGGAATCCGATCCCCCGGCTTCCGCCCGTAACCACCGCTACTTTGTTCTCAATATTCGGATGCATGGACACCTCTTTTACGTTTGGACCATTTTCTTAGCAGAAGTATTCTACCGGGAAAGCTCCAACTCCCGAAAAGCATTGCAACGGTTGGCAGTAGGCTATGTCATTTTCGGTGTTGCTGTATAGCCCGCAGGTAGGGGCAGGCATTTCCCTCGGCTCCGCTCGGGACAAGCTTGCCTGCCCTTGAGAGGACAGTCCTGGAGGCCTGTCCCTACTTTGGCGGCTGTGCTAACACCAACCCTGAAAATGGCTTAGTTTCCGGGCGGAGCGATATAGGGAGAACTGAGCGGTGTGTTGCGCCGGAGAGAGGTTCCTAAACCCTTGGCGACGAGGGAGGAGTGATCTGCCTAACGTTAGAGTTGAGAGGCGCCACGGTTTTTGCGGCGTCCTTTCTCGAACGACTTGTTATGTGTTGACATACATTACACCTGCTGAGCTGCTGCTATAAAGTATTTTTTCCATTGATTTGTTTTTTCATCACTTGGGTTTCCAAAAAGAGCATAGCCTTTTTTTATATGACCTTTAGGGAAATACTTTAACGGTTTTGCCTTGCCACTATTTATTAGCTTCTGGACTTCTGGCTCTGGCAATTTGAATGCTAAACCTACAGGAGACCATGAGGCGCATATTGTGTTATTGACATAGAGCGCTGCACCACTAAAAAAGTGCTTGGTTTCCATTGGCAGACCAACCTCATTCTCTATCTTTAACTCAAAGATTAGGCTGGACAGTTTTTCAAGATATTCTTTAGCCATATAATTTCAGAGACACATAACTCTTGTTTAGGCTGACCTGCATAAACCCCAGTCCCGGTCGGCCTAACGCGAAAACGCCATTGCCTCATTCTAGCCGTAACCGCCTGTGTGTAACAACTTCCACTGCATGCGGCAATTTGCCTCCGGAATGTTATGCGGACGCCTCGACCGCACTCGGAGCCTGGCTACAGGCCCAGGAAACGTTCCAGCTTTTCCACGTTTTGTTCGGCTAGGTCGAGGTTTCTTTTGGCGGTGGCGGCATCTCCCGCTGCCAGAGAAGCGTCGGCTTCCCCCATCAGATATTCCACGCTTTGCTTGGCAGCAGCCATGTCCACTCGCAGCGAGAGACCGGCCTGTCGTTGCTGGTTTTCCAAGGTCTCCACGCTGCCGCGAACGGCGCTCGCCCGTGCCGCAAGGAAAATCATCCTTTCCCGTAGTTCCTGAAGCAATGCCCGATCGACTGAGCTAGGCGATGCTTGTGCTGGAGTGGTTGCTGCCGTGGTTGCAGGCGGCTGCTGGACCGGTTGTGATTCCGTCCTGTTCTGCGGAGGAACCACCGCCGCTGGCGGGGAGGGCTGGCGCGGAGCTTCTTGATCCGACGCTTGTGGAGCCACATCCACCGGGAGTTGCTGAGGGAAGGCAGCGGCGGTTGCTGGCATGGGCGTGGAACCAGACGGCGGGGCCGGGGTGGTTGTGCCGGTGGGTGTGGGTGGCGGAGGGGGAGCAGAAGCAGAAGGTTCTGCGGGGGTCACCGCCGCCGGAGGCGCGGGAATACGACTTTCAGGGACTGTGTCCCTTCGGGCGAATTGAAGAACCCCAAAAACGACGATTGCAACTGCTGCGAGGCCTCCCCCCAACCAGTACAGTTTGCGGTTGGAGGCCGCAGCCGGAAGCAGATGTGAGACCGGTGGCGGCGGTGTGGCCGTAATCACCGGCAATTTCTGGCTGATCTTTTGCGGGAGGTTCGGATTGCCAACCGCACCCGTACAAAAATTCACCAGCTGAACCTTCACGCCGTGCTTGACTTCGTGTTCTCCAAAGTCGTGAAGATGATCCGACCAATCGCTGAGCTGGCTGAGGATATCCGCAACGGTCTTGGAAACCAGGATATGCCCTGCATCTCCGCAATCCATCACCCGCTGCGCCAGATTGATCCCGCCGCCGGCAACATTCCAATTGGCGTTAATATCGGCGATGCGGTAGACGGGACCGGTATGCACGCCCATGCGTAGCTTCAATTCCGGATAACTCTGCAGAGCGCGAGAGATCTCCGTTGCGCATTGCACCGGAGCAACCGGATTTTGGAAAAATACCAGTGCCATGCCGTCGCCGGTGGGTAAGGATATCAACTGGCCGCTTTCCTGGGCGCGCTGAAACTCTTTTGTGTTCCGCACAACCTCCTGGAGTTGTTGAATCCGCTGGCTTTGGCGATCCATATGCAGAGTCGAGTAGCTGACCAGGTCCATAAACAGCACGAAAGCCATTTCCATGTTGGCCGAAGTGCTTGGCGCGGGAGCAACCGAACCGGGCGTCGTGGGCCGGGACAAGACTTCTGGCGCTGGTTTGGGAGCAGGAACGCTTGAAACCGCCAGAGTTTTCTCAACCGTTTGCTCCTCTGCGTAACCGGGAACACCCTGGATCGCCGTAAGAAACTCATCTGCCGATTGGAAACGCTCCGAGGGTTCCTTCGCCAGCGCCTTCAGAATGATCCGGTTCAACTCGGGCGGGATGCCGGGGTTCAGATCCACCGGAGGAACAGGCGATTGGTTGAGATGCGCCGACATAACGGCGTAATCAGTTTCGCCCTGGAAGGGGCGCTGCCCTGCGACGGCTTCGTAGAAAGTCACACCCAAGGAATACAGGTCCGACCGGGTGTCCACGTCGGTATCCCCCTTTACCTGTTCGGGAGACATGTAATAGAGCGAGCCCATCGTGGCGCCCGTTGCGGTGAGCTTCCGATCATGGAGCAGCTTGGCAAGTCCGAAGTCAGTCAGCTTAATCATTCCCTTGTGGGTCACCATGATGTTGGCTGGCTTGATGTCACGATGGATCACCCCACGGCCGTGCGCATAAGAGAGCGCCGCCAGGACTTGGACCATATAGGAGATGGCCTCTTGCACCGGGAGAGGACGCCCCCCGAGCAGGGATTGCAAGGCAGTCCCGTCCACCAACTCCATGACCATCACCATCTGGTCGCCATGACGGAGGGCCGTTCGCAGGGCGGCGATATTGGCGTGATCCAGGCTGGCCTGCAGCCGGATTTCCCGGAGGAAGCGTTCGGCCTGCTCCGGCGCCTCCAGCAAATGCGGCAACAAGACCTTCATCGCTTCGAGACGGTCTGAGAGGATATTGCGAACCTTGTAAACCCGCCCCATGCCCCCGGCACCGAGCACGCTTACAATTTCGTAATCACCAACTGTGTCTCCAAGTTTGAAGTCCATCATCGCGTCTCAACAGACTCGTAAGCGATTTTGGGTTTATTGTATGATGCGAGATATTATCCGCTGCGACCGGTCAACTTCCTGCGCCTGGACCGCCGCCTGAACCGCCAAGGAAGCGCCAAGGAAGCGCCAGGTCCAGGGCGGTGTTCTCCGCAGCCTTCTACCGGGCATTCCTTACCGTGTCCCCAACCTGGGCCGGAGAGCTGCCGGTAAATGTCCCGACGGAGGATATGTCATCCGCCTCCGTGATCACCACTTCCCCAATCGTGTCTTCGATTCTTCGCAGGACTCGGCCCGTGGCCGGATCCTTTATTTCCCGCACCGCCCGGCGAATCTCCAGACGGTCCCCCACTTTCACGCCGGCGCCCGTGCCCACGTTCAAGATCAGCGTGCCTTCGGTCGCGTCGGCAACCAGCCCCTCAATTTTCAGCTCTTTGGCGGGTACGCGATCCACATTCTGATCTAGTTCCCGACTGAGCGAGTTAACAGCCTCGTGCACGGCTTCGCCCAAAATGGTCTGGGCAAAGTTTGAACTGCTCATGTCGTATGCAGCATTACCCGACGCACCGCTGCTGCCGCCTGCGCCGAGCAATGAGGTTCCTGAGCGGTTGGATTCTCCCTTTCCGCTGGCGACGGTAAGGATCTCCGCCGTCTCCGTGCTGACCAGCCTTGCAGAAATGGCCACGACGGCCTTGCTCTCTCGCTTGGAGACCCCTCCAATGCCAAAACGCCCTGTGATTCCCCCAAGCATTCCGCCACCCACGTTGGTGGTTTTATCATCTCTGCCAAACTGCGTAATGCTGCCAATGATGATGGCGTCCACTCCCAATATGCGCCCCAACTGGGCCGCCGTGGTGGAGTCCGCCCGGTCACTGTTCGAGAAATTTTGTTCCGCCAGAACTTTCTCCAGCGCCGCTCGTTCGATGACCGAGTACACGCCGCTTTTGACCAGGTTATTGACCACCAAGTCGCTGATCCCCTTTCCAACATCGACGTTTGCTCCAAACAGCGCAGAGACGGAATTCTGGACGGTTGCATAGTCAAAGTCCAAAACCGCGACTCGTTTCTTCTCCTGGGCAGCACAAATTGAGACAACAAAAACCGAGAGGAAAACCAATCCGATCCATCGACGCATACTGTCCTCCTTCATCACCGGTTAGGATTAGCGTTCTTGCTTGCGATCTGAAACGAATTATACACCACTCCTTCCGTTCAACAGAGCCGGTCTGACCATTACGAAACAGTAGGCGGCAAGGGAGGGGTTAAATTTCAGAAGGGCCTTTTTCAGGGGCAGTTGGCGCCATGCGGCCACTTGCCGGGCCAGCCGACCAACCAATCACCGAGGGCGCTTGGTGATCAGCCGCCGCGACGCCGGGGACCTATGGCCCATTCCTGCCGCCAAATCAGTTTCCCAGCCTCAGGCAGTGATGTAAACTCTCTCACTGGGATAGGCGCAAAACATCGGCCTATGTCAGCGAATACAGGTCAGCGAATAAAGGTCAGCGAATGAAGGTCAGCGAATAAAGGTCAGCGAATACAGGTCAGCGAATACCAGCCGCTTCGCTCTTGCTAACGGCCTTGCTAACGACCGTACAAACGACCGTACAAACGACGAGAGCCAGACGAGCGTACACGGGACATCATAGGGGCGCATCCGCAGAAGGGGGAGCATCCGCAGCAGCATGAGCACACCAAGAGAAACTCCGGCATCCACACCAGGCACTCCGGATTCGCCGCCGCCGAAATCACACTTCATTCGCGACATCATTGTTCAGGATGTGCAGAGCAATAAAAATGGAGGCCGCGTGCAGACCCGGTTTCCCCCGGAACCGAACGGCTATCTGCACTTCGGGCACTCGAAAGCAATCCATCTCAGTTTCGGCCTGGCTCAGGAGTTTGGAGGAAAATGCAATCTTCGATTTGACGACACAAACCCATGCAAGGAAGAAACAGAATATGTTGCCGCGATCATCGAAGACCTTCGCTGGCTGGGAGCCGATTGGGCAGACCGTCTTTTCTACGCCTCCGACTACTTCGATCAATTGCACGCATGGGCTGTCCAGCTCATCGAGGCGGGCAAGGCTTATGTGTGCGACCTGACAGCCGAACAGGTGCGGGAGTATCGCGGCACTTTTAGCCAGCCGGGCCGGGAAAGCCCCTTCCGGGGACGCAGCGTGGAAGAGAACCTTGCCTTGTTCGCACGGATGCGCGCGGGCGATTTCCCCGACGGCTCGCGGACACTCCGGGCGAAGATCGATATGGCGTCGCCGAACCTGAATCTGCGGGACCCGATCATGTATCGCATCTTGCATGCCGAGCACCATCGGACCGGAAACAAATGGTGCATCTATCCGACCTACGACTACGCTCATGGACAGTGCGACTCGCTCGAAGGCGTCACGCACTCCATCTGCACGCTGGAGTTCGAGGACCATCGTCCGCTGTATGATTGGTTTCTCGAACAGCTCGGAATCCATCATCCGCAGCAGATTGAGTTTGACCGGCTGAACCTGACCTACACGATACTGAGCAAGCGGAAGCTGCTCCAGCTCGTCCGCGACGGCCATGTGCGGGGTTGGGACGATCCCCGCATGCCGACCATCTGCGGCGCCCGGCGCCGGGGGTATACGCCGGAGGCATTCGGTAACTTCTGCAGCCGGATCGGCGTGTCGAAAACTACCGGCGTCGTCGAGTTGCCCTTGCTGGAGCACTATGTGCGGGAAGATTTGAACAGGCGGGTGAATCGTGTGATGGCGGTCCTTCGTCCTCTCCGCGTGGTCATCGAAAACTATCCCGACGATCTCGTGGAAGAACTCGATGCGGTGAACAACCCGGAAGACGTGAATGCGGGCACGCGGAAAGTGCCCTTTTCTCGCGTGTTGTATATCGAGCGCGAGGACTTTCGGGAGGATCCTCCGAAAAAATTCTACCGGCTTTCGCCTGGGCGTGAAGTTCGCTTGCGGTATGCATATCTGGTGACTTGCCGGGATGTGATCAAGGACGCGAGCGGGGATATTGTGGAGCTGCGCTGCACCTACGACCCGGAGACGCGCGGCGGCAATACGCCCGATGGACGGAAGGTGAAGTCGACCATCCACTGGGTTTCGGCAGCGCACTCGCTCGAGGCTGAGGCGCGGCTGTACGATACCTTGTTTGCGAAGGAAGATCCGAATGAGGTCGGAGAAGGGGAGGATTTCACCGCCAATCTGAATCCAAACTCGCTGGAGGTGGTCGAGCGCTGCCGGATTGAACCGGGCCTGCGTTCTGCTCCCGTCGGGGCTCTGTATCAGTTTGAGCGGCTCGGTTACTTTTGTGTGGACCCAGACTCGACACCCGAGAAGCTGGTGTTTAATCGCACCGCGACGCTGCGGGATACGTGGGCGAAGATCGAGCGGAAACAGAAGGGAGCCGCCAGCTAGCCATTTTCAGGCTTGGTGCAGCGCAGCCGCCAAAGTAGGGACAGGCCTCCAGGCCTGTCCTCTCCAGGGCAGGCAAGCTTGTCCCGAGCGGAGCCGAGGGAAATGCCTGCCCTACCTGCGGGCTATATGCAACGCCGAAAATGGGCTAGCCGTCGTCGAACGCAGGCAGCCGTTTCCGATGGGACTATGCCGACCTTTTGCGCCGGTCAAGGACAATTGCAAACGCGGCCAGAGTCCGGCGGCATTTCTCCAGCCCTCCCGCGCGTGCCGGTGAGCTTGGCTCAGGTAAACAACGACGGTCCCAAACGTATTCTACGGGGCAGGCAATCCTTGGACATCTTTATCCATGAGTGTGTCACTCATAGCTGCTGGTAGGAGCATAGGAGGAAAGCGACGATGACGATAGAAACGGTTGCGAGATTTGTTCTCAACATAGCCCTCATAGCCCTCGTTTTCGGTTTGTTCGGATGGAACCCTGTTCGTTTGGGAGCACAACAGCCAACGCAGGAAGCAATGCCGGGCCACCCGTCGGAAAGCCGGAACATGAGGCTGGTGGGATTTCATGATCTCCAGAATCGCTCCGCTTACCAACCCGTCATCCACCGGCAAGGGGACCGTTGGATCGCTTACGTGGGCCTGCATGGGGGCACATCCTTCAATCCGATCACGGGAAGGGTGGAGGGGAGCGGGACCATGATCGTTGACGTAACCGATCCCGCGCATCCCGTCTCCCTTTCGCACATACCGTGGAACCGCGCTGATCCGGCTTCCACACATCCCCGCGGTTCGCAGATGAGCCGTGCCTGCACGATGGGAGGCAAGTCGTACCTGCTCAGGAGCGCTGGCGTAACTCGGCACGAAATCTGGAATGTGACGGCTCCCTCCGAACCCCAGTTTATCGGCAATGTAGTGGACGGCCTGGAAGATACGCATAAAAGCTGGTGGGAGTGCGACACGGGAATTGCATACGTCGTCGGCGCGGACCCATCGTGGCGGACGCGCCGGACCGCGAGGATTTTTGACCTGAGTGATCCTGAAAATCCCAAATACATACGGGATTTTGGGCTTGTCGGTCAGGAGCCCGGTTCGCAAATGGAGCACGTTCCTGCCGGAGGAGAAGGCGGAGCCGGAATGCATGGACCCATCGTTCTGAACGGCCGTGTCTATTTCGCCCATGGGCCGCAGCGCGAGGGGATTCTCCAGATTGTCGACCGGGAAAAACTTCTGCAGGGAAATCCGGAACCCACGCCCGCAAACCTTCTGTATCCGGAGATTGGCCGGTTGGACATTCATCCCGGCTGGGGAGTGCATACCGCCTTCCCCGTGCTGGGCATCGAGATTCCCAATTTCAGGAAGAACCGGGACGGGAGGGTGCGGGACTTTGTCGTTGCGGTCTCGGAAGTTGCAGGTAACAACTGCCAAGGGTTCGGACACCTGGTGTTATTCGTCGATATTACAGATCCAACGAGGCCGACACCGGTGTCGAATTTCCAGGTGCCGGAGTCCCCCGGCAACTTCTGCGAGCGGGGCGGGCGGTTTGGCCCTCACGCCACCAACGAATCATTTACCCCCATCTACTATAAGAAGATTGTTTTCGTTTCCTGGTTCAATGCGGGGGTTCGTGCCATCGACATGCGGGACCCTTTCAAGCCCCTGGAGGTCGCCTACTATATCCCTGCGACCACCGCCTTTACGTCTCGGAGTTGCGTGACGATTGATGGGCAGGAGAGATGCAAGGTCGTCAACCAGACCAACAACGTCGAGGTGGACGACCGGGGATACATTTATATTGTGGATCGGGCCAACACGGGCATGCATATCCTGGAACTAACGGGAGCTGCCCGAAGTATTGTGGATATCCCCTAAGGAGCCGCATGGTCCTCCCGTTGGGCATAAAAAAATGGAGGACACGCTGCAAAGAGTCTGTCCTCCATATGCCGGAACCGTATTCCCGCAATCGACGGACCTGGATTGACAATTCTACCGATCCGGTCACAGTTTGGTGTGTCGATAACAATGGGTATATCGTGCGCATCCAGCCCTTAGGATAGGGCGGCGCTCAACTCGACGGGCTTGCCGTGCGGAGTGTGCCGGTAGGCTTCGGCCCAGGCTTCCTTGCGCTTGAGCAGAGCCGCCGGATCGGTAAGACCCTTTTCCGTGACCAAGCGCTCCAGCGCGGCCAGCCAATGCTCATAGTAATGCGAGCCGTCGTCGGGCTCGCCGCGATCCGCCGCGGCCTTGAGTTCGTCAGCCAGCGCCGCGGCCCATTCCTTCCAGGTGAAATGGCCTTGCTCGGAAAGCTTAACGGCCAGCGCGAACGCCTGGGCCTGCCATGGCTCGGCAAACACAGGGCCTCCCTCGTCGCGCGGCAAGCGCGGCAGCGCAGCGAGACGTTCTTTCTCCTGAATTGGCTCCCGAATTGGATCAGGCTGACTCAAGGTACTCGTCCCAGAGGTCGAGATAGACTTTATCTTGAGGCTTCGACTGCTCGCCCCACAGCTCGCGCGCATCGAAGCGCACGGAATAAACGTGCTGCGGCCTGTCGGGCAACTCGTGCGCAATGGCATCCGGCAACGGGGTGACGCCGTAATCGCGCGTGATCATTCCGAAGCGTCCGCGGGCGTAGCGCGGCAGGCGCGTGAGACCGGTCGGGTTCATGTTTCTGGTTCGGACGCGCTGGCCGACCTGGAAGCGCGCCGGGGCTCCCACGCGGTTCCGGCCCGCGAAGCGGCCCTGCGTGTACATCGGCACAACCATGGCGGCGGTGAGCGGCGGGGTCTCTTTCGCAGAGCCAGGAGCCGGTTGGCCGCTGTCAACTTCTTCCTGCGTCACCATGCCGGTCTTGACCAGGAGCTGGACCATCCGCAGGTACCATCGCTCGTAGTAGCTCATGCGGTAGTAGTCGGCGGAGGACCACTGCTCGCTCTGCGCGCGGGCGATATAGCCGGTCACTTTGCGGAACGGCGCCAGCGCGCGGTTGAGCGCGTAAATGCGCCCCTCCCACACTTCATGGAAAACCGGCCCGGTTCTGTAATAAGGGACCGGCCCAAAGTTCTGCATCCCGCCGATGTCGTGCGGCCCGTTCATGCCTGGCCTCCCTCCCGCGACGGCTGGGCTTTGGCCACTCCGATCATGGCGTCGCGAGAGACGAGGGCGGCCAGTTCTTCCTCGCTCAAGTTTTCCGTTCCCGGCGGACGCTCGGGCAGGACGATGTAGCGCAGGTCGGCGGTGCTGTCCCAGACGCGCACCTCGACCCTTTCCGGCAACTCGAGACCGAGTTCCTGGAGCACGCCGCGCGGGTCAATCACGGTGCGCGAGCGATAGGCCGTCGACTTGTACCACATCGGCGGCAGACCGAGCACCGACCAGGGGTAACACGAGCACAGCGTGCAGACGATGACGTTGTGCACTTGTGGTGTGTTTTCAACGGCCACCATGCGCTGGCCCTGCTGGCCGCCGAAACCCATCTCTTCGATCGCGGCGTCGGTGTCGGCGAGCAAGCGCTGCTTGAAGGCAGGGTCGGACCACGCTCTCGCAATGACGCGCGCGCCGATGTGCGGACCGAGCCTGTTCTCGTAGGTGTCCACCACTGCGTCGAGGGCTTGCGGGTCCACGAATCCCTTTTCGACCAGCAGCGATTCGAGCGCCTTGACACGGAGCGTCATGTCCGAAGGCGCCGCCTGATGCTCGTGATCAGGGTCCTGTTCCTGACCGTGAGCCAGTTCCTGCGTCGCCGCGGCTCCAGCGGCTGTCGCGGCAGTTTGCAAGAAACGGCGGCGTGTCGTCTTCATCAGACGCTCCTCTCACTGTCCCCTCTAAAGCAAAGCTTCCGCCTATTGGGACCGGGCTCACGTTACTGCGAACGTTACTGCGGATGCTGCTATTGACCGCCTTGGGCGGTGTCAAGCGAATTGTCAGGGGCGTAATTCGTCCCTAGACCTGCGATTTCTCCCTCATGGGTCGGTCTGCAATTTGATTCCGACAGGGTGAAATAACAAACCGCTCCCTTTACGATCCCCTTACGATCCCCTTACGATCCTTAGTTACACGCGTGCAGCCTGGAGTGCTGCCAGCACGCGCTTGTCTCTGAATGGAACCCGACGGATGCGAACGCCGGTCGCATCGTAGATCGCGTTGGCGACCGCCGCAACCATCGGTTTGATTGCCGCCTCGCCAGCTCCATAGGCAGGAAGATCGGGCCGGTTCGGATTGGGATCTCCGTTCACCAGCACGATGTCAATCCTGGCCGGCGCGTCGGCGTGCGTGAGGGTCGGATGAGAGATCCAATCCACGCTGGTTACCTTCTCGGTGTCGAACTGCACTTCCTCGTGGAGCGCGCGGCTCATCCCGTGGAGCATGTTGCCCTCGATGGTGCCGCGCAGCCCATCGGGGTTGATCACCAGACCGCAGTCGTGCGCGCAGACGAGCCGCTTCACCCAAACGTGGCCGGTTTCGCGATTCACCTCGACCTCAGCGATCTCTACGACGACCGTACTGTTACGGTCGCAGTACGAGATACCGCGCCCGGTGAGAATGGTTCCGGCGCCGAGCGGTTTCGGCGAAGGACGGGTGTCCCAACCATAAGCCGCTGCTGCCGCCTTGACTGCGGCGATGGCGCGGGCCCGCTTGAACTGGTTGTCGTCGTCGGTGCTGGCGGTGAGGAGCCTCAAGCGGAACTCGACCGGGTCGGCTTTCGCCGCCGCCGCCAGCTCGTCGATGAACGATTCGCCGGCGAAGGTTATCTGTGGACCATTGGGATCCCGCAAGTTTCCGGTGCGAAGCGGCGTCTCCCAAACGAGGGGCAGGCGCACGACATGGGTGGTCTTGCGCCGGTTCGGGATGTCGTACATCTCCGAAGGCGAGGACGCGCCGCCACTGGCAGGCGCGGAGGGCCTCCTTCCCATGAGCTGAGCGATCAGCACGGTATCGGGGTCGTTATAACCCAGGTGATTATAGTCAACGGTTCGAGCATTGTATTCCAATGCGATGAGGTTGCCCTGGGCATCCAACCCCCCGCGCAACTTGAATGTAAACGCTGGGCCCTTGGTATCCCAAGCCGTCTCCTCGTGCCTCATCCACTGCATTCTGACCGGCCGGCCGACCTCTTTGGCCAGGAAGGCGGCCTCGAAGCCCGCGTCATCGGCGGCCGTGCGGCCCCACAACTGGGGTCCATCCAGCCAGATGACGCGCACCCGATCCCGTGGCATCCCAAGAAAATCAGCGACGCCTGTTCGTAGACCATAGGCTTTCATGTCATTGGACCAAATCGTCATCTGACCGTTCGACGGATCGGCCATGGCATGGGCCGGACCGATGGCCGTGTGCCCCTGGAACGGGAAATCGTATTCGGCTTCGATGACCTTCGCCGCGCTCGCCAGTGCCGCGTCGGGGTTCCCAACCACGCTCGGGAGGCGGACCCCGGGCCGGTCCCGGGTGAGGGACGTGGGCGTGGCGTTGCGCATGTATTTGTACAGGTCTTCCGATGTCGGGAAGGACTCTGTCGCCGGCTTCTGCCAGTTGACCTTGAGCTGTCTGGCCGCCTTGATCGCCTGCTCTTCTCGCTCGCATACAACCGCGACGTAGTTGCCCTTGCTCACCACCTGGATGAATCCGGGGATGCCTCGGACGGAAGATTCGTCTATGCTGATCAGCTTGGCGCCCGCCACCGGCGGCCTCACGTTGCGCGCATGAACCATGCCGGGAACCTTGGCGTCCACGGCCCATTGCAACGAGCCGTCCACCTTGGGAGGAATGTCATAGCGCTGAATCGGCTGGCCGACGATCTTGAGGTCTCCTACCGCCTTCACCTTTGCCACACCGGTGGTAGCATTGATGTTGTTGCCCGTCAGCGTGACATTGAACCGGCTTCCGCCGATCAGTTCTCCGTAAGCTACTTTCTTGGAAGGATCTGCTTTGACGGTGATCACGCCCTCGCTGACGGCGAGTTGATCGACGGGCACCCCAAACCGTGTGGACGCCATCTCCAGCAGGACTCGCCGTGCCTCAGCAGCCACGCGCCGCATGGCCTGGCCATCCCTCGCGATACCATCCGAAGCGCCCGATCCGCCCTGATCGACGGTTATATCGGTGCGGCCCATGATGAGGTCGGTTTTGTTGAATGCGATGTCCAGTTCATCGGCCATCATCTGCCGGAAGGCCGTTCCGGTGCCCTGGCCACCGTCCGTCTTCCCGACGTAGAAGGTCGCCGTACTGTCCTCATGGATGACGATCCACGAGTCAATTTGCCTGAAGTCGGGGTCGGGATAGGGGCCCGCAGCCTGGGCTGCCGCGGCAGTTTCTGACTGCGCCCATGAACTGAGCGGATTGACGCTGGCCATCGCCGCGCCGAAGCTTACGACGAGCAGGCCCGAGCCCTTGAGAAAGTTCCTGCGGGAGGTGCTCCCGTTCCATTTCTCCATCACTTCTTCGACCTGTTTCGGAATCTTTGTGAAGACTGTCATCCCACTACCTCCTTGCCCGACGCCGACCGGGCAGCCGATATCACGTTTGCGGCACGCTTGATGGCGGCCTGGATGCGGTAATACGTCATGCAGCGGCACAGGTTCCCAACCATCCCCTCCCGGATCTCCGCATCGGTCGGATCCGGATTCCGGTCCAGCAGCGCCTTAGCATTCATAATTTGCCCGTTCTGGCAGAAGCCGCACTGCAGGGCCTGCTCGTCAATCCATGCCTGTTGTATGGGGTGTAGCGTGCCGTCTTGGGCCAGTCCTTCGAGCGTGGTGATCTCGGCTCCTTGCACGGTGGAAGTCGGCGTGATGCACGACCGAACCGCCGCGCCCTTGATGATCACTGTGCACGCCCCGCACTGCCCCAGCCCGCAACCAAAACGCGGTCCTAGCAAGCCGAGATCATTGCGCAGGATATAGAGCAGCGGAGTCGAAGGGTCGATATCCAAGGTGTGCGTTCTGCCGTTTACCTTCAATGTGATGTCGCTCATTCTCCATTCTCCTTACGAATTGGGTGGCGGGCCGAGTGACAGAGATGATTTTGCCAGGCGCCTGAAACTTGACTGCCGGGCGAGCTGCGCACGAAATCGAGACGAGGCCACCAGCATCACTCTCCATCTGCTCCTGTGGGGTAACGTCACTCAAGCTGACCGTTAATATGGGTCACCCAAAAGAGCGGATGACCGACGCAACTACGCGATGATTCGCAACTACTCGATGATTAAAGATAAAGCCGCTCGCTGCACAGGATACACAAAACAGGATACACGGAAAAGGATACACGCAAACGAGGAAATAGCACAGCCCAAATCCTGTCCACAAGAATCACATGGAACCAGTAGAAACCCAAAAATTCCGCAGCCGCCAGCCACATTCAGGAAACGGGTCCACAGCGTTTCCATATGCACAGCGGCTGGAAGTCCGATCCCGGAACGCCGCAGTGTTCACCGATCCGGCGCTCTGACCATTCCTAAACCGTACGCGCTGAGAAGAAGCGTTTGAAACGGTTTCTTCAAACTCTTTCGTCCGCTAGGAGCGTGGAGTGGCTGGTCGACTTCCCAACAGGGCCAAGGCCACGCCGCCGAGAATGGCTGCGCCTGCCAGCGCAAGTCGCCAAGTCATCTGCTCGTCCAGAAACATGACGCCAGCGAAGGCTGCAATCACAGGCACCGTCAGTTGGACGATCGCGGCCCGACTCGTACGCAGACCCTTCAGGGCCATATACCACATCGAGTACCCGAGACCGGAAGTGACCGCACCCGAAATCATCGCCAGTTCTATGCCGATCAGGCTCGCGTGCAGTCGATCCGCCAGCCAGACCGCGAGCAGGACCGCAGCGGCCATAGGAGCGGCGCGCCCGAAATTCGCGGCCGTTGCTGCTATCGGGGAACGAGCGCCCTTCGCGGCCAGCGAATAAAATCCCCAGGCCACGCCGGAGATCGCCATAAAGGTCGCGCCTGCCAGCGACGGCGCAGTCAAACCGGGTGAGACGAGATACACTAATCCGACGAGCGCCAGAGCCAGGCCGATCCATTCGGACGTCCGCAGCCGCTCACCCCGAATCATGCCCACGGCGATCATCGTCACCTGTACCGCGGCGAACAGAATCAACGCCCCCACACCCGCGTCCAGCCAGAGATAGGCAAAGGAGAACGCGACAGCATATCCGAACAATGCTAACGCGGCGCTCCAAGACCCGTGCCCTCTTAGTGTGGAGAGTCGTTCTCCACGCAAGCTCACGAGCAGCGCCAGTACTACAGCGCCTGAAAAGATTCGGACCACCGTGAAAGTGCCGCCGTCGATCTCCTCCTCGCGTAGCGCCAAGCGAGCCAACACGGAGTTGGCCGCGAAGCAAATCATCGTCAAAGTGGTTAATAGAGCTGTGCGGAGAGAATTAGCGGCCAGAGCTCTCATCAACCTCGATATTCGATTTCGCAGAAGCAACCGCCCTTTCGCCAGCCTATTTATTATGATGCCGATGCGTTAGCGGTCTGCTGGATTTGCTGTGTTATGCGCCCGACTATGCTTCGACAATGTCTTCTTTCAGGCTCAATACGAAGGCAACCACCTCATCACATTCTTGCTTAGGAACCCGTAAAGCTTCCATAGTAGCGCCGGCATGCTGCAAAAATACTGACCAGTCCTTTTCACTGATTTTCATGCCTTGATGTTATGTCTTCATATCCCGGCCAGTGTAGTACATCGGGCCGCCGGCACTTGAGCACAAAAAATCAATCAGCAGTTGCTTTTCTCTGGCAATACCATCGGCCCCCCGATTCTGCCAGAAACGGCCCAGTTGAGGGTCTGCTCGTAAACGTGGCAGCAAGTCGTTGGCAAAAGCTGTAATACCGTCATAACCGCCAAGACGCTCATAAAGTGATTTCTGATTCATTCAATTGCTCCTTTTTGTAGAAAAGATGCAGAACGGCCTGAGGTTGAGCGGTCGCTCTTTTCAGCGGTCCACTCCAACCGCTTGTTAGGCAACGTTCTAGCCATGTATCACTTACGCGCGGTGAGACCAAGAGGGATCATAAGCTTGCCCGAGTCATACCAGTTGAAGTAGAGACGCTTCGCTTGTACCCCCTCGAAACGAATTTCATACACCTCAAGCAGGGCT